>JBFFZG010000599.1:0-1547 GCA_041568735.1 Promineifilaceae bacterium (SeqCode) | reverse complement strand
CGGTGATGATCTTCCGCCGCCACCGGCGGGTCGGCTCGGGCCTGCTCGGCCGCATCGACTGGCAGCTGCGCCGGCTGATGCCCCATTTAAATAAGGAAGCCCGGGACGAAACCTACTCCCGCATCCGGCAAAATTCCCGGCCGGGGATCAACTTTTACGTGTTGATCGCCCTTTCGGCCGCCATCGCCAGTTTTGGCCTGCTGCAGAACAGCCCGGCCGTCGTTATCGGCGCCATGCTCGTCGCCCCGCTCATGTCCCCGATCGTCGGCCTTGGGCTGTCGATGGTCCTGGGCGAGCTTCATTTCCTGCAGATGGCCTCCCGCTCGGTCGGGCGGGGGGTTCTGCTGGCGCTGGTCGTCAGTGCCATCGTCGGCACAATTCAGATCGGCCAGCCGCTGCCGAACGAAGTCCTGGCGCGCACGGCGCCGAATCTGCTCGATCTGGGGGTGGCCCTCTTTTCCGGGCTGGCCGGGGCCTACGCCCTCTGCTATTCGCAGGCGGCCGGGGCCCTCCCAGGGGTGGCTATCGCGGCCGCGCTCGTGCCGCCGCTGGCCACCGTCGGTATCGCGGCCGTGACCGGCAACTACGACCGCTCGCTTGGGGCGCTCCTTCTCTTCGGCACCAACCTGATCACCATCGCCTCCGCCTCCGCCCTCACCTTTTTCATCCTCGGTTTTCGGCCGACCCCTTCGGAAAAAGAGGAGCGGCTGATCCAGGCCCGCACCGTCCGGCTGGCGGTGGCCCTGCTGGTCATCAATGCCGTCATTCTCGGGATCGCGACGTATGGCCTCTTCCAGGAAAACAAGCTCACGGCCGATGTCGAAGGAGCGATCGAGCGCAGCCTGCCGCTGATTGCCGGGGGGGAGGCCCGGGTCGAGGGGATTCCGGAGATCGGCCGGCGGGAGGGGAATGGGGAGATCATCGAACTCGACCTGGTGATTCGCGCCCCGCGCGATTTTTCGGCCGAGGAGGGAGATGCGCTTCAGGCGGCGATCAAGCGCGACCTGGCGGCGCGGGGGGTCGAATTTGGCGATCTGGCCCTCGATTTGACGGTCGTAAAGGTCAACCGCTACGGCCCGCCGGCCGACCCGGAGACGGCCGCCGAGGACGGCTGAAAGCCTCGATTTTTCCCTGGCCAGCCCCCTGCGAACTCCGTTATTTTTACATTGGGGGCCGGTTGACATTCGGGGGTCATTGGCTATAATGTTCGACGCCTGACAGACGCCTCTGTAGCTCAATTGGCAGAGCAACGGACTCTTAATCCGCAGGTTGAAGGTTCGAGTCCTTCCAGGGGCACCTCTGGTAGAAATCAAAAAACCCCGCCGATTTCGCATCGAGCGGGGTTTTATTTTGTTTAAAATTTCCTTGAAAATAGCATTGGCGCTGTTTTTCGGCTGTACCCTTCGATGAGTAAAACCTGGAAGCCTGCCGGAAACCAACCGGTTCGGAACCGGAATCACCCGAGGATGTTCAAATGAGCATATCGATCGGGTAGGGCGATTTTTTAAAATCGCCTTACGAAAAGGAACCTGGACTTGAAAAAAAGT
>JBFFZG010000598.1:0-1547 GCA_041568735.1 Promineifilaceae bacterium (SeqCode) | reverse complement strand
CGCCCCCAACCCCGACACCGCAGCCCCCTGGTGGGGCCTTCAGCGGCATCCAGGATGGCGGCCGTTTCGACCTGGGGCAGACCCTCGGCCTCGACCTGACCGCCCAGGATGGCACCGGCATCACCTCTCTGATCATCAACGACAACGGCCAGACAATATTTAGCGAGCGCTACGCCGGCCTGCCCGAAATTCGCTTCTCCCGCAACTGGTCCCCCCTCGCCGACGGCCGGCACCGGATCACGGCCCAGATCACCAACCGCCTTGGGGAGACCCACGAAGTGGCCGGCCTGACCCTCTTTATCAACGATCCTGATTTTCTGGCGCGGAATGAGGCCGTGTTCAGCCGGGTTCAGGCCAATGTCGGCGCCCTGCGCGGTCTGACGCTGGCCGAACCGGTGTTCCCGTACCTCATGGGAGTGCCCGACCTGCGGCGCGTCCTGCGAGAAACCGGTTATTCGGAAGCGATCGCCCGCGATGACTCGGCCGTGCTGGCCCTGTTTGACCTGTTTCCCCGCGGCAAGAGCTTCTACGAGGACAATCTCCAATATACCTCGACCAATATTCTCGGTTTTTACGATCCGGCCACCGGCGATCTGGCGATCATCACCAACAACCGGGATCTCGACATCCTGAACGAGTATGCCTACGCCCACGAGCTGATGCACGCCCTGCAGGACCAGCATTTCAGCCTGGACTGGTTCGCCGAAAATGAAATTCGCCTGGGGTCAGACCGGCAGCTGGCCCGGCGCGCGCTGGCCGAAGGGGAGGCGGAGCTGCTGCAGGAGCTGTACCTCGATCTGGGCTATATCGACGAGCAGGGGAAGAACGAGCTCCTGAACGCGCTGGCCCGGCTGCCGCGCATGGGGCAGAGCGCCTCGCTGGTCGACATTCCCGAAGTCCTGGTGCGCTCAGCCGATTTTCCCTACGTCGAGGGCAAAGAATTCGCCCGCGCCCTCTACAACCAGTCCGGCTGGAGTGGGCTGGACGGGGCCTGGGCCGCCCCGCCCGAGTCGACCGAGCATATTCTCCACCCCGAACGCTACCTGGCCGGCGACCAGCCCATCGCCGTCGAACCGCTCCCCGTTGAAGACATGCTGGGCGATGTCTGGCGCCGGGTGCGGGTCGATACGCTCGGCGAATTGTATCTGCGCCTGATGCTCGGCCGCCGCCTCAATGCGGACGCCGTCGAGACCGCCGCGGCCGGCTGGGGCGGCGATACCTACCAGGTCTTCCAGCACCAGGAAAGCGGCGGACTGATTCTCCTCTGGCGGCTGGCCTGGGATTCCCCGGCCGATCGCGATCAATTCGGCGCCGCCTACGGCGAGTACGCCGGTCAGGAATACGGCGGCGAGGTCGTCGTGGCCCCGGGGGCGGTGTGCCGCCAGGGGGCGGACATCGCCTGCGGCCTGCCGGTCGGGGAGGACTGGCTGATCATCCGGGCGCCCGACACCGAAACGGCCGCCGCCCTCATCGCCTCCCAGACGCGATGAGGATGGCCCGGACCGCCGCGGCGGTCCGGCTAGCATAAATGAAACCCGCCTAAAAGG
>JBFFZG010000597.1:0-1554 GCA_041568735.1 Promineifilaceae bacterium (SeqCode) | reverse complement strand
CGCTGCCGCGCCGCCGAACCGGCCGGCCCTCTCCGTCACCCAGCGGGCCAGGAGCGCTCCAGCCAGCAGCCCCAGCCAGAGGATGCCGAGCCGGCCGAGGAAGAAGAGCCGGGTGACGTCGAGGCCGCGCTCCCAGACCAGAGCCCGCGCCGCCGCCAGCCGATCGGCAGTCGCCCAGCCGGGCAGGGTGTCAACCGGTGGCAGATCCCTCTCCAGCGCGGGCAGCAGGCCGATGATCCAATGGCTGAGCGGGGTGTGCTCTTCCTGAAAGCGAAAATCCAGCCCCTGCCAGAGAACCAAACCGTGGGTCAGGTGAACCGGCTCGTCGGCCGTGGGACTCTTGGCCAGCGCGGCCTCGATCCCAAGCCAGAAGAAAACCAGCAGACAGCCAGCCACCGCCAGCCGGTGGTAAAATAGGGTCCGCATGGGGCGAATTATACCCCTTAAATTCAAGGGGATTTCGACTGGACTCCGTCGAACAAATGGGCTCAATCTTGCCCGGACCGCGGTCGTCGAGAGGTCAATCCCGATCCCGCTCGAACCCCCGGCGGCCGCCGGCAAAACCTGCGCCGGGAGATCACTGGCCGCCGGCCCGGAGCCGGCTGGTCGGCCCCTCTCGCTCCTCGGTGACGTAATCATAGAGCCCGGTCTCCAGTTCAAAGGGCGGGGCGGGATCGTCAAACTCGTGGACCTGGACGAACAAATCCCCGGCTTCCCAGTGGCTGGTGGCATACACCAGCCCGTCGGCGACCCCGGCCGGCTGCCCGGAACGGTCAAATCGATGGCCGAGCACCGACAGCGGCCGGTCGGTTGGCCTCCTGACCCGCCAGACAGTGCGCCAGGCCGTGTCGCCGGCCCAGCCGCCCACCAGAACGGCCGGTCCCTCCTCCGGAACGGGTGGCGCCGGAATGGCGATGGCGTCCGCCGGGTCCCGGCGTCCATCCCAGTAAACCACTTCGAACTCCGGCAGGTCGAACGTGGCCCGGTGGGCGTAAATCTCCGCCAGGGAGGTTCCCAGTTCCCCCTGCAGCCACCAGGCACTGTCCTTCGGCGGCAGGATGTACCAGCCGGGAGCGCCATTTTGCGGGAAAACCCAGCCGCTGCGGCAGTCAAAAAACACATGGCGCACCTCGCCGATCCCAAGCAGCTGCTCTGCCTCGTCGGGGGTCAGCCGCGGGCCGGGATCGACGCAGTGGGCCACCCAGGAACCGGCGGCGGGCGACTCGACCTCGTAGACGTAAATCGAGTAGCCGGTGGCTCGCATTTCACTTGGCGTCCGCCGCCGAAACCAGTCGAGCAGGTCGGGATCGGCCAGCATCCCCTGCAGCGCGTTGACGCTGAGCAGGTAGGTCCCCGCAGCCGGGTTGGCCGGGGCGAAGGAGGACCGGGCCGACCCGTCAGCGGTGATCAGGGATTCGGCCGCCAGCCCGTAGTAGGCCGGATTGACAAAGCCGAACGGCAGCATGTAAGTCGCCGTCAATTCCTGGCCCCGCGCATAGGCGGCCGCCCCCTTCCAATCCTGCCCCCAATCGAGGTTTGAATCTCCCAGCAGGT
>JBFFZG010000596.1:0-1575 GCA_041568735.1 Promineifilaceae bacterium (SeqCode) | reverse complement strand
GGGCTCCTGTTCAAAATCGAAGATCGGTCCCCGGGGCGCGTAGAGAATTGAAAACGGGGTGCGGGGGATCGCCCGCTTCAGGATCAGGGCGGCCGCGACGGTCTGGCCGTCCAGGGCGAAGCGGAGCGGTCGGGATGTCCACCCCCAGCGGGATTTGAACTTGCCCCAGGCCCAGCTCTGCAGCGGGTGGGCGCAGGGGAGCTCGTCCAGGACGGCCGACCAGCCGGCCGCGCTGGTAATGGTTTCGCTGGTGAGCTTCATGCCCCGCTCCGCTCCCGCCGCCAGCGATAGAGCCGGTAGGTCAGATCATTGTAGACCCGGTCGGCCGGGCCGATCGTGCGCACCAGCTCGCCGCCAAAGCCGCGCTTGAAGCGGTAGACGCCCCAGAGCCCGTCGCTTTTTTCCTGGAATTCCGCTTCGAGCGTTTCCTCCGGATAATCGGGCACTCCCCAGAGATCGTATGTGGCGCAGTCCTGCTCCCTGGTCCACTGGATGGCGGCCCACTGGGCGGCGTAAGTCGGCATGCGCTCCCGCTCTTCGTCGCTCGAGGCGCCGTAGAGGTAGGCTCCCTGCCGGCCGAAGGCGAAGGCCATAACGGCCGCCAGCGGCCGGCCGTCGTACTCGGCGAAAAAGAGGCCGACACTGCCCGGCAGAAAATCGTTGAATTGATCGAAGGCGACTTCGTAGTATTTGGGATCGTGCACGCCGAATTCGTTGCGGCGGCCGGTGGCCAGCATGAGCCGGTTGAAGGCCGGCAGGTCCTCATGGCTGCCGCGCCGGACGGTGACCTCTTTTTTGGCTGCGAGGCGGATATTGTAGCGCGTTTTCTGCTTCATGCGGGCCAGGATTTCCTCCTCGGTGCCCGCCAGGTCCAGGCGGATGGTGCGCGGCGGCTGGATGCTGTCGGTTTCCGGCCGGCAGTCGAAGCGGGCGCAGAGAGCGGTCCAGCGTTCGGTGGGGAACCGCTCCTGCCACAGAAGCGGCTCGAGTTTGACAAAGGCCGCCCGATTTTTGTAGGCGGCGATATCGATCTGGTTCAGGGTGACGCCCACCAGCTCCTCGTCGTCCCAATCGACCAGGGGACCGTGAGGAACATAGCCGACCCGGACGAGGCCGAAGGCGTAGGAGCGAATGAGGAGCTGCGCGCCGGCGACGATGCGCCCTTCTTTTTTGACCCAGACGCGCTGCGAGGACCAGCCAAAGCGGTTTTTCAGCCGAGACCAGACGGCGGTCTGCAGGAGGCTGCCGTGCGGGTGGGTGCGGACAAACGCATCCCACTCCGCGTCGGCGTCGGAGTACGGCTGTTCGCCGAGTTCAAAAAAGCTCATCTTAAACCGATTATAGCGGAAGAGATCCCCCCGGACAGGATCACTGATGGGGTGCAGAGAGTGCGGGTTTCAGGAAGGTGGGGATGGCCGGCCGGTGCAGCGCGCCAACCCACGGCCGTCGGTTCCGGCCCGCAGTTCGGCGATCCAGCCGACCCGGTCGGGGGTGCCGCGCCCCGCGTGCCAGGCCTGCAGCACGGCCAGGCTGCGGTCGAGGGCATCGTTGGAGCTGAAGCAGATCAGCCCGGGC
>JBFFZG010000595.1:0-1585 GCA_041568735.1 Promineifilaceae bacterium (SeqCode) | reverse complement strand
GTGGCCGAGTTTCTGGAGCACGCGGCCGCCGCCGGCCTGCGGCCGGCCGTCCAGGAATATCCGCTGGCGGCCGCCAATCAGGCCCTCGTCGAAATGAAAACAAGCCGCATCCACGGCGCCAAAGTCCTGCGCATTTCCTGATTCCACGCCCGCTCTTCTTCCGAACCCCTTTCTCTTTAAGGGACCCTAAGAAACCGGCCAGAACGACCGCGATTGACTTTCGCTCCACGCCATAAACCGGCACAATGAAAAACGAGCGTGGTAAGGCACGCACCGCGCCATTCTGGAAATCGATGCCCCGGTTTTCGGCAAGCCTGCACAGGCCTGCAGCCGATCGAATATCCTCCCGATCTCACCGCGGGCGTTCAAGAGAGGAAAAGGAAGGCATTATGAAGCGTTTCAGATTCTGGACTCTGGGCCTGGTCATGGTCCTGGGCGGCCTGGTGTTCGCCCTGGCGGCGTCGGCCGCGAGCTTTCCCGGCATCATTCCCCTGCCGGTAGGCTTCCAGCCGGAAGGGGTCGCCGTCGGGCGCGGCCACATGATCTATTCCGGCTCGCTGCTGAACGGCGCGATCTACCAGGCGGATCTGAGCACCGGCGAGGGGAATCTCCTCTTTCCGGGCATGGCCGGCCGGGCCGCGGCCGGTCTGGCGGTCGATGATCGCAGCAACCTGCTGTATGCCGCCGGCGCTTTTACCGGCGAGGGCTATGTCTACGACCTGGGCAGCGGCCAGCCGGCAGCGACCCTCCCCTTCAGCGCGGGAGCGGCCTTTATCAACGACGTGATCGTTACCCGGGCGGCCGCCTACTTCACCAACTCCTTCAGCCCCGAGCTCTACCGGGTGCCCCTCGGTCCGGGCGGCCGTCTGCCTGACCCCATCGCCTTTGACACGATCCCCCTGACCGGCGACTTTCAGTCGGTGCCCGGCGCCTTTAACGCCAACGGCATCGAAGCGACCCCCGACGGCCGCTGGCTGATCGTCGTTAACAGCGCGCTCGGAGCGCTCTACCGGGTCGACCCGCAGAGCGGGGTGGCCCGCCAGATCGACCTGGGTGGCGGCGCCGTCCCCAGCGGCGACGGGATCCTGCTCGCCGGGCAGACTCTCTATGTCGTGCAGAATTTCTTGAATCAGATCGGCGTCGTCCACCTCAACCGGGATCTGACCGCCGGAACGATCGGCGATGCCCTGACGAGCCCGGACTTCCGCATCCCGACGACGGCCGCCCGCTTCGGCAGCGGCATCTACGCGGTCAATGCCCGCTTTAACCTGGGAATCCCGGCGCCGCCGGGGACCGAATTCGAAATCGTGCGGGTCGAACCTTAGCTGTTTCGAAGTCCCTGAACGACGGACGTGAATGCGCGGCCGGCTGCCCTACGAAATGGGGCGGCCGGCCGTTTTCAATTCGGCTAAAATACCCTCGTCGAACCCCACTGCGGCCGCCTGATGGGATGGCCAATCCACCATTTCCGGGTCCCACCGATGCCTTCTTCCCCCTTTGACTTTCTCTCGACTGATCTCCAGAAACGGCTCTTCCGCCCCCTCCTGGTCCTGACCATCCTGACAATGGCCGCGCTGCAGGGGAT
>JBFFZG010000594.1:0-1598 GCA_041568735.1 Promineifilaceae bacterium (SeqCode) | reverse complement strand
TACCGGTATCCGGGGAACGGGGAACGGGGAACGGGAGTAGGGAGTTTGGAGTTGGGGGCTGGCGCAAGGTCCGGGCCCGTAGTTCGCGGCTGCCGTCCAAAATTCGCAAACCGGGGCAGCTCTTCACTTTCGACTTTCCACTTTCAACTTTCCACTCGGAACTCGGAACTCGGTACCCGGTACTTTTATCACATCCAAGTCGTCGCCATGCGGACGCCGAGGATGACCAGAAGAATGAGAATTCCCTGGCGGAAGCGGGTCGGGTTGATGAGGGGGTCGAGAAGACCGCCGACGGCGTAGCCGAGGGCGAGGAAGGGCAGGCTCATGAGGAAATAGCGGCCGACCTCGGCCGTGTAGTTGCCGTACAACGTGTGCGTGACCAGGCCGATCAGGCCGTTGAAGAGGAAATAGGTCTGCAGGTTGGCGCGAAAAGCCGAAGGGGGCCACCGCTGGGAATCGGCATAAAGCACGACCGGCGGGCCGGAGGTGTTGAAAGCTCCACCGAGCAGGCCGCCGATAAAACCGATCGGATAGCCCCAATTTTTCCCGATGCGCCGCACCTGATCCCGGCTGATCAGCCGGTAGAACACGTAAAATAGGACGACGATGCCGAGGATCGTCGTGAGGAGCTTTTCGTCCAGGTAATCGATCGACAGGATGCCGATAGGAATGCCGATGATTGACGTCGACGAGAGACGCCAGACAGCCCGCGGATTGAGCTCGCGTCGGTAGCGCCAGATCATCGACAGCTGGAGGGTTAACCCGACCAGGCTGATGAGCGGGGTCGCTGTTTTTATCCCCAGGAGTCCAATCAGCAGCGGCATCGCCACGAGCGCCATGCCGAAGCCGGCCAGGTTGTTGGTCAGGGTGGCAATAAACAGGATGAGGGCGAACGGGATCAGGGACACGATTAGAATTCCACGATTTCCGACAGCAGCCAATGCCGCCATTAAATGCCACAAAAACTGGAATTTTATGCGGATTTCTCCTCCGGGCAACGGCCGGGATACAATGGGCGCATGCTGCCCATTCTTGGACGCACCCCGTTCGGGTTTATCTATTCATTCACCGTGGTCTGGGGGGCGGCGCTTGTGCTGGTCTATTTCTCGACGCTGCGGCGGAATTCTGAGCGGGCCGATGGCCTGCTGGCGGCCCTGATCGGCGGATTGATCGCCGGGCGCATCCTCTTCGTGGCCGCCAACCAGGCCTATTTTCAGGAAAACCTGTCTGAAATCTGGCAGCTCGGCCGGGGAGGAACGGCTTATTTTGGGGTGCTTCTCGGGAGCATCGGTGCCTATGGATTCTGGTCCCGCCGGCGTGGCCTGCCTTTCGAGGAAAATCCGGGCCTGCTGGCCCTTACCACCGCCATGCTGCATGCCGCCGGCTGGCTGGCCTGCTGGCTGGAGGGGTGCGGCTACGGCCGGGAGACCGCCCTGGCCTGGTACGCGGCCGACCTGCCAGATGCCTTCGGGGTGCCGGCCGTCCGCATCCAGACCCAGCTGGCCGGGTTATTACTGGCAGGACTGGTTGGCCGTGCACGGCCACACAACCGTCGGCCTTCACCATGATCAGGCGGGTCGCCGGCGGCAGATGGGCGG
>JBFFZG010000593.1:0-1609 GCA_041568735.1 Promineifilaceae bacterium (SeqCode) | reverse complement strand
GCTCGGGCGCTGGCTGGCCGGCCGGCCGCGCCCGGCCAGCCTGCTGATCGCCGGCCTGCCGCAGAAGTACGGCAGCAGTCTCGACTTTTTCTTGCTGGCCGAGGAGCTGGGAGCGCGGCTGACCGTTCTCGACGAGCGGCCCGAAGCTCTGGTTAAAGGGCAGCGGGCGATCGCGGCCATGCAGCAGGCCGGCCGGCTGACCGGGCTCGACATCCACTGGGTTCAGGTCGACGACCTGGCCGGCTGGGATCCACAGGCGCACGCGTCTGGCCTGGCCATCTGTTCGGAAGTGCTGCAACGCGTGCCGGCGGCCGCCCGGCCGGTGTTTGCCGCCCGCTTCCGGCAGGCCGCCCCCCTCTCGGCCCTTTTTTGCCCGAACCGGGACAACGAAGCCCATGTCGGGCTCAGCGGGCTGGCCGGTGTGACCCTCGGCGAGCTCCAGGCGCTGTTTCCCGGGGCGGCCAGCGGCTACATCGACATGCCCCCCTTCCCACCGGGGATCACCCGCACGGAGAGCCAGCGGGCGCAGGCGACCAGCGGCCGCATGGAAGCGCTGGCCATGTGGGGGCTCGGCCTCTACGCTCGGGCCGAGCGCTGGCTGCCGGCCGCCGTGCGCCGCCGCCAGGCCCACATCGTGTATGCTTTCAGCGGCCCTGACGGGCGAAAGCGGGAACGCTGATGGATTACCGCAAACCGGCTGTTTTCGGCCAGAACTGGTCCAAAAGCCGCTACCGGGTGCTGCCCTATTTTGCCGTGGAAAAAGCGGTGATGCAGCGGCCGGAAATCGGCCGCATTCTCGATCTCGGCTGCGCATCCGGCTGGAATATGAGCCGCTTTGGCCAGTACGGCAAGCCGTCGCTCGGCCTCGACGTCGTGCCTGAGCGGGTCAAACTGGCCGCAGCGCACGGGCCGGTCATGATCGCCAGCGGGCTCAATCTGCCGCTGGCTGCCGAATCCCTGGATTTGATCTACATTCAGCACGTCCTCCATCACATCGGCGATGTCGAACGGGCGCTGGCCGAAGTCAGGCGCTGCCTGCGGCCCGAGGGGGTGCTCTTCCTGGTCGAAACGACTGAAGACAGCCCGCTGATCCGCTGGGGGCGCCGTCTCTATCCCAAATGGCTGGGAGATGAGATCAATGCCCCCTTTTATTTTCACGGTCTCCAGGCCGAGCTGACCGCGGCCGGTTTTGTCGTCGAAAAGGCCGAGCAGTACAGCGTCCTCTTCTGGGTCTGGGAGATTCTGCCCGATCACTGGCCCTGGATGGAAAAGCTGACGCCGCTG
The DNA here is from genome assembly GCA_041568735.1 of Promineifilaceae bacterium (SeqCode). Classification (GTDB taxonomy): domain Bacteria; phylum Chloroflexota; class Anaerolineae; order Promineifilales; family Promineifilaceae; genus WTJY01. The sequence goes on along the minus strand of JBFFZG010000593.1, from coordinate 325 downwards.
GCCGTGGCGGTCGAGCGTCTGCTCGTCCGCTTTCTGCGCTCTTTTTCAGCCCACTGCTACCTGCTGGTGAGAAAAGCCTCATGAACGAAGACACCCGACTGCTGCACGACGGCGAGGAAAAATGGCGGACCGGTGGAGGGCCGGTCAATCCGCCGGTGGTGCGGGCCTCGCTGTTCGCCTTTGATACGTACGCCGATTTTCGCCAAGCCATGGCCGCGGCCAACGAGCGGCCGCTCTACAGCCGGAACTTCAACCCGACGGTGGCGGCGCTGGAGGAAAAAATCGCCATGCTGGAGCAGACCGAGCGGGCGATCGCCTTTTCATC
>JBFFZG010000592.1:0-1614 GCA_041568735.1 Promineifilaceae bacterium (SeqCode) | reverse complement strand
GGAAACATCGGCGGCCCGATCCGGGTCCCATGTTTCCCGGGAAACCGATTATCCCCCGTCCGCCCGGATGGGATATAATGAGCCGGCCTGGCCGTGGTCACCACCGGCCGGCCGCAGGCCCAAACGATGAAAAAGGACACCCCATTGAAAACGCGATTCATCAATGACCTGGAAGTTGGCGAGGATCTCCTCGACGAGCCCCTGCTCCTGCGCGACATGGTGCGCCGGACGACCCGGGATGACCGGCTCTACCTGCTGTGCACCTTTGGGGATAAAACGGGACAGATCGGGGGGATTTTCTGGGATCTGCCGGCGCAGATCGACGCCTGGATCCGGCCGGGGCTGGTGCTCTACGTCACCGGCAAGGTCAGCCGGTACAAAGAAGTCCTCCAGATCAACGTGACAGATGCCTATCCGCAGGAGCACCCCGACCTGAGCGATTTTCTCCCCAGCAGCGCCCGCAGCCAGGCGGAGATGATCGCCGAGCTGCGGGAGCGGGTCGAAGGGCTGGCCGAACCCTGGCGCGGACTCCTCTCCCACCTGCTGCTGGCCGAGGATTTCCTCCCCCATTTCGCCAACGCCCCGGCCGCCAAGACGCTGCACCACGCCTGCGTCGGCGGGCTGCTCGAGCACTCGCTCAGCATGGCCCACGTGGCCGCCCTGCTGGCCGACCACTACCCGCACGTCGACCGGGATCTGCTGATCGCCGGGGCGCTGGTGCACGATATGGGCAAAGTCTGGGAGTATTCGTTCGAGGGCTCCTTCGAGGTGTCCGAGGACGGGCAGCTGGTCGGCCACATCGCCCGGGCCGCCTTTGTTATCGAGCAGGGGGCGGCCGAGCTGAGCAATGTCTCGACGGCCGACGTGCGCGAGCTGGTCCACCTCGTCCTCTCCCATCACGGCACCATGGAGTGGGGCTCGCCGGTCACCCCCAAGACCCTGGAGGCGATCCTGCTCCACCAGATCGACCTGCTCGACAGCCGGGTGCAGGGCTACTTCGACCACCTGTCGGTCGATACGGGGAATGGGGGCTGGTCGACCAAGCCGAGCTTCATGCACGAGAGCGTGCTGCGCCGGCCGGCCAACTGGCAGGATTGAGCCGGAAGCGTAAAGGGAACAGATCGGGAGAGAGGGCATGGACGAGCAAAACGAGGCGATGATTGCCGCGGTGCGGCGGGGAGATCGGGACGAGGTCGAGCGGCTGCTGGCCGCTGAGCCGGAGCTGGTCAACGCCCGCGGCGGCGGGGCGTCGGCGCTGCTGTGGTCGATCTACACCGGCCGGGCGGAGCTGACCGCCGACCTGCTGACCCGGCCGGAGCTGGCGCTCGATCTCTTCGAGGCGGCCGCGGCCGGGCAGCTCGAAGCGGCGCGCCGGCTGCTCGAGGCCGACCCGGGGCTGGCGAACGCCTTCGCTCCCGACGGCTTCCAGCCGCTCGGGCTGGCCTCTTTTTTCGGCCATACGGAGGTGGCGGCGCTGCTGCTGGCGCACGGGGCCGATCCCCATACCCCCTCCCGCAACGGCCAGCGGGTGGCCCCCCTCCATTCGGCCGCGGCCGGGGGACACCTGGCCATCACCCGACTGCTGCTCGAGCACGGGGCCGACCCCAACAGCCG
>JBFFZG010000591.1:0-1652 GCA_041568735.1 Promineifilaceae bacterium (SeqCode) | reverse complement strand
GGTCCCGCCCAGCATGCGGCCGCGGGTGTGGCGGATGGCGCCGTTGCCCTGGGGCTGGGGTTCGATGCGGTAGTCGTAGTCCAGGTCAGTGCCGACCAGGTTTTTCCAGCGGCCGAGATCGAGTATATCGTGGTTGTTTTCGTCGCTTGGGCCGGCCTCGACCAGAGCCACCCGCCGACCGGCCGAAGCCAGGCGCGCGGCCACAACGCACCCGGCGCTCCCGGCGCCGATGACGATGTGGTCAAAGTGGGGATGGGAGGTGGGCATCGCCCCTAAACCCCAACCAGCCATTCTTCGGCGCCGATCGCCCAGTGCTGGCGACACTGGTGGCGCATCCGGCCGAACACGTCAACCCCCATCTGCAGCAGGAGGTGGGGCACGTCGATGGGGATCCAGTTTTCGACGATGGTTTCCTCGTCGCAGCGGTAGAAATCCATGACGCGCATCCTGAACTCTTTGCCTGTGGCGGGCAGACCAAACAGGTTGTGGCCGGTGTGAGTTGCCCGCAGATACCCCCAACCGCCAGTGACTGCGTAGCGGCCGTCGCCGACGCGTATAAAATGGCCCAGATCGCTGCCCCCCCGATCGGGAAAGGCCACCAGGAAGGGAATCTGGTGGTAATCTTCAAAGCCCTTCAGCCCGCGCGTGGTGCCAATTCCGGCCGGGCCGAACCACATGAAATGGGGATGCCAGTGTTTGACCATGGCCATCTCGTCCAGGACATCGCGGGTGGGTGGCTCCCCGCTGTAGGTGCCGAGCGCCCGGTGCATGCGGAGCACACGTTCGATGGTGTCCTGGGAGACGGTGTTGTCCTGGGGGGTCAAAATGACCCCATCGTGCGTGCGCGGCGGCAGCCACCGCATTTCCCGGCCGAGGCTGGGGGCGATGGGCCAGTAGCCCACCTGCCGCATCAGATCGAGAAAGTCGATGAAGTGGTAGCTTTCGACCAGACGGCCGTCCCGCAGCCGGTGGCCCTCGCCGAAGCGCACGGTGACAACGCCGCGCGTGGCGGGAATTCCCTGCCAGTCCTCGACGAAGGTCCCGACGAAATGGCCGAGACAGCCAATCCACTGCTCACCCCGGTAGAGGCCGCCGGCGATGATGTCATCCCGGCGCTCGACGTCGGGCAGCGCCCGGCGCAGCGGCCGCCAAAGGTGCTCCGCGACGGCGTCCTGTCCGACCAGCTCATTGATGGGATGCGTGACGTTGACCCTGGCCTCCGGACCGTAGCCGGCCCGTATCGCTTCCCCTAGCCTGGCCGGCGGGGCGGTTATCACCGCATGGAGGATTTCGAGGAGCTGCTGCTTGCCGGCGATATTTAGGCCCTGGTCAATCGGCCGGTATTCATAAGATTGGGTGCGGTAGATGTCCGCCTCTTGACTCATCAATTGAGCTCTCCTGGTGGGTGCGCCGCGGCTTCAGTTTTTAGGAGTTCCCGGCGAAGAACTTTGCCGATACTGGATTTGGGCAGGCTGTCGCGAAATTCGAACCGGCGGGGCACTTTGTATGCGACCAGGTGCTCACGGCAGTAGGCGCGCAGCTCGGCAGCCGTTATCACGGCCCCAGGCGCGCGCACCACCCAGGCCTTGACCGTTTCGCCGCGCAGCGCATCGGGGACGCCGGCGACGCCGGCCTCGACCACGGCCGGATGG
>JBFFZG010000590.1:0-1684 GCA_041568735.1 Promineifilaceae bacterium (SeqCode) | reverse complement strand
GCGCCTCAACCACCGCCTGCTCGACGGACATATCCCCTTTCAGGGCCTTGGTGTAAGCCTGCTCGAGCCAGGAGTAGGTGAGGCCGATCCAGCCGTTCTCGTTGGAAAAGGCGTACAGGTCCGATCCGCGCACGCTGCTGCGCACGCTGTCCACCAGCATTTCCGCCCGCTCCGGCGTCATGCGGTTGGCGTACTCCTGGGATTCGGCCGCGGCGATCCGGGCCGGGACGCCGAACATGTAGACCGACGAATCGGCCGTCATGTATTTGAACCAGTCCCAGCAGGCCTGCCGGTTGGGGGAGTCGGCCAGGATGTAGAGGCTGGTCACGTTGTCGAAGCCGACGCCGCCGACCGGTCCGACCGGATAGGGGACGTAGCCGATCCAGCTGGTATCCTGCTGCAGGGGTTCCCCTTCCGGCGAGTGAGAGACGATGCCGTACAGGTCGCCGGTCCATATCGCCGCCCGGCCGTTGTCGATCAGAGCCTGCCGGCGCGAGTAGGGATCATCGGCCGGATCGTAGACCTCGGTCTGGTTGATCGGAAAGTAGGGTTTGACCTTGTATTCATTGGTCAGGCTGATAAACCAGCGCAGGGCGGCGATGGTCTCCGGGTTGTTGAACTGCGCTTTCGGCGGGCTGAATTCGGTGTTGATGAAATCCGCCCCATACCGCTCGGCGAAGGCGGAGACATCGCCGAATTCATAGGGGTTGGCGACGAAGCCGTAAATCTTATCCGCTTCGTCCTCGCCCTTCGTCATGGCCACGGCCGTCTCCAGAAAGTCGTCAAACGTCCATCCCGCCTTGGGAACCGGCCGTTTGGCCTCGTCGAACAGCCGCTTGTTGTAGTTCATCAGGGTAACCTGCGCCTCGAAGGGCAGGCCGATCAGCCGCCCCTCATAGGTCATGGCGTTGAGGGTGCTCTGGAAGAACGCTTCCCGGCCGACTTCCGGATCGGCGTCCAGCAGCGGTTCAGGGCTCAGAATCAGCTCCTGATCGACCGGCGAGTTGAGGATGCCCCACCACTGGAAGCAGTCGGCATCCTGCACCGCCACGGCCACGCTGAAACTCTCATCCTGGAAGTAGTTTGGCTCGCGCACCGTGACGACGATCTCTTTCTGCTCGCTGTTGAAGCGCTTGGCCACTTCCCGAAACAGGTTCGGGTCGCCGCCGCCGACGACAAAGGTGACGGTCTTGACCCCTTCGGCGATGACTTCCGGTTCGATGACCGAGAAGCCGGGGACCGGGGTGGCTTTGTCCAGGAGCTTAATCTGCTCCTTCACCGCTTCCTCCGCTTCCTGCTGGGCATCGGCCAGGGCGGTTTCGAGAGTCTTCTGCTCCCAGAGAACCATCTGGATGGCCGATTCCAGGCTGCCGAAGGCCGGGGAGTAGCCGGCGAAAGAGAAGGCGTGATCGGCCGCGTATCGCAGGGCGGCGGCCAGTTCGGGATCGATTTTTTCCCAGAAGCCGCTCTTCTCAGCCGCCGAGCGCCGGGCCGGCAGCGCGTTCTCTTCGTAGTTGGCGCTGACCTCGTCGATATGCTCGGTCAGGTAGCTGATCAGTTTCCAGGCAGCTTCCGTTTTCGCCGTGCCGGCGCTGATCATGAAGACGTTGCCGTAGGGCTGGGCGGGCGTCGTGAATTCATTTTTAGCGGAAATCGGATAGGGGGCGACGCCCAGATTGAGCGT
>JBFFZG010000589.1:0-1684 GCA_041568735.1 Promineifilaceae bacterium (SeqCode) | reverse complement strand
TTTGGGCGGCAGGCAGGAAGGAGCCGCCCGCATGAACCGGAACGAACCCACAGGCCGGCGGCCGGTCGGCCATCTGTTCGAGCAGGGCCCGCCAGCAGCGCGAGCAGGTGAGGCGGCACATCAGCATCTCGATGTTCATGAGCATCTCCTTGACTTGAAAAGGAAAGGAAAGAAAAGAAAACTTCTGGCTGCCGATAAATGAGTGAGTACAGGAAGCGCCGGTCGGCGTTCGATAGCGATCAATCTCATTTGCTGCGGGCATCGTAGCAGGCCTGCCGTTTCCTCTCTGTTTGCCCTGCCGTTTGAGGCGCCGTTTTCCTTTGGAAATAAAAAAAGGGCTGCCCTCCTGGCGGAGGGAGCCCTTTACGGGAAGGAAGGCGGTAAGGGAAGGAATTAAAGCGCGGCTTTGACCGGGCCAAGCACCCTGCGGCTGGCGTCAGGCCGGGTCGATCCGCCGGCCGGCTTCGGGAGAACTATGTCCGGGAGCCGGGACGGCGAACCATCGACTGCAGCAGCGGGACCAGGGCTGCCCATTCATTAAATGTGCCGATTTCGTCGGTCTGCAGATGGTGGATTTTGCCCCACCAATGGATCTGCCCGTCGGTGTCGACCCACTTCCACAGACGCAGGGTCAGCACATGACGGTGTCTTTTGGAATTCCCCATCACATGGACCTCGTGATCGGATCAATTGAATCTGAATGGATCATACAGGGTTAACCGCTTGACAGCCGTTTGAAGAGCCGCTTGCTGCCAGGAAGGAAGGAAAAAAGGGGAAATTTCAGGTCGGGCGCGGCCAGATCGAGGCCATTTCCCAGATATCGAGCGCGATGAGTCGCACCGGGCCGCCAGCCGCGATCAGTCCGAGCCGATCGCATTCGGACAGGGTGGGATAGAGGCGGCAGGCCAGACAGGTGTGCCCGTTGGCGAAGACTTCCAGGACCGATCCGTCGAGCAGGAGGTGCAGGGATAAGCGTTCCCCCGGGTTCAGCTCCAGCGGGGCGGCGGCGGTTCTCTTGTCGACCGTTGAGTCGAGGCTCGAGCGGACCCGGTCGATGACGAGCAGCTGCCGGGCGCCGTCATAAAAGACCCGGGTTTCCTCCCGGCCGTCGGGCGAGCAGCGCAGCCGCAGGCCGGCCAGGAGGGCTGCCGGATCGGCTCCAAAATCCAGGACCGCCTGGATTTCCAGTCGATCACCGCGTATCCCCATCAGCAGGGGGGCTGCTTCCGGGCTCAGCACCAGGTCCCCAGCCTGCCAGTGCTTCCGGCGGAGCTGCTGCAGCTCGACGGCCGGGGCCAGACCCGGGCGGCCGTCCGCTCGCATGGAGAGGACGATTGGGGCGGACATAACGCCAGCCCAGCCGGCTTCAAGGCTGGCTGCCGGCGGCCGTTCCTCCTGCAGCCAGCCCCACATCAGGGTGCGGCCGTCATCAGTCCGCAGGATCTGAGGGGCGTAAAAACAGCCGCCGTGGACCAGGATGCCGGCCCGGTCGGGGATAAACCGCAGGTTTTCCATCCGGCCGGTGGTGTACAGCGGGTGAAGCAGCTCGTCGTGACCGGCCTGAACCGAAAAAATGAGTACCTGCTGGCTGCCAAAATCCACAAAATTGGGGCATTCCCACATTGTGCCGGTCCAGTTGGGATTGCGGCTGTGGACATCTCCCTCGAGGAGCGGGTGCAGCGCG
>JBFFZG010000588.1:0-1700 GCA_041568735.1 Promineifilaceae bacterium (SeqCode) | reverse complement strand
TGCTGCCGGTCGTCCAGCCGCAGCGGCTCCCGCTTGATGACCCCGGTCAGCGTGACCGGGCCCCGGTCGTTGTAAAAGGCGACCTGCTCTTCCCCTAGAGGGATCTGCCCGGCCTCCACTCGCGCCATGGCCAGCAGCGCCGCCGCCAGGCAGGCCAGCCAGAGCGCCGGCCGGCGCCCCCGCAGCCGCCAGGCCGCCAGACCGGCGGCCGCGGCCGCCGGCCCCAGGATGAGGAGATTCACCCCGACCAGGCGAGCTGCGGCCAGCCCCGCAAACCAGGCGGAAATGAGCACAATCGCGCGCAAGCAGCCCTCTCAAACGATTCAGCCGATCCCGTTCCTGAGAATTCGGCCTGAATTTGCACCCCTAACTGTCAAATTTAAGATAGTATGTTTATATTATTCAGTCTAAAATCATAGTACCATTTACCCGTCCACCCAAACTGTCAATATGAGACTCATTTCCTGTTTCGCCATGTGACAGAACCGCCTGTATTGAGTATTCTAGAGTAATAATTTCAGGGAAAAGCTATCTCTTGCGCTGCACGCAACCCCGGGCCTGCGAGTTAGTCGGTATCGATTCGCACCCCGCATCCATCCCTCAGCGCGGATCGGAAAACACTGAGTCGTCTCATGAATCTGATAGATGCCAACGTCAACGAACTGCCCAGACGGGTGCTGGTGGTTGACGACAACGAACAGACGCTGCAAGTCGTCCGCATGACGCTCGAACGGGGTGGGTTCGAGGTCCTGACCGCTTCCGGGGGGCAGGAAGCGCTCACCTTGATCCAGCGCAACGGGCTGCCACACCTGGCGCTCGTCGACTTAAACATGCCGATGATGAACGGCTTTGAGTTTTGCCAGGCGCTGCATGAATTCAGCGATGTCCCCGTGGTTATGCTGACGGCCGTCGACGAGGAACACACGATCGTCAAGGGGATCGACCTCTACGCCGAGGATTACATCGTCAAGCCGTTTCGCCCCAGCGAGCTCGTCGCCCGCATCAACCGGGTGCTGCGCCGCATCGGCGATTTCGCCTACGTTCTCGATCCGGTCGTGCACATCGACAAATCGCTGAGCGTCGATTTTTCCAACCGGACCGCCTACATGGACGAAGAAGAAATTTCTCTGACGCCGACGGAAACCAAGATTCTCTATATCCTGATGCGCAACGCCGGGCAGACGGTGACCACCGATTTTCTGCTGCGGCGGGTCTGGCCCCTGGAAACCGCTTACGAGGACCGGCTGCACGTCCACGTCCACCGGCTGCGCCGCAAGGTGGAGAAAAACCCCAGCGAACCGGAATACATCATCTCCAAGCGGGGCTCCGGCTACGTCTTCCCCAAGCTGAACGGCCGCTGAGCTCCGTCCCTTTACCCGCATGATCTCTCCCCTGCTGAATCGGCTGCAGCAAGCCGTCGACCTGGCCGGTTTCGATCCGACGCCGGCTCAACAGGCGCTCGTCCCCTCCAACCGCACTCTGGCCGATCCACCGGCCAATGCCCGCCTGGGCGCGGTCCTGCTGCTCTTCTACCCCCTCGACGAGGAGCTGACCCTCGTTTTCGCCCGCCGGCCGACCCACATGAAAGACCATCCGGGACAGGTCGCCTTTCCCGGCGGCCGCCAGGAGCCGGGCGAAAGCCTGGCCCGCACCGCCCTGCGAGAGACAGAGGAAGAGCTCGGCCTCTTCGCGGGGGATAT
>JBFFZG010000587.1:0-1704 GCA_041568735.1 Promineifilaceae bacterium (SeqCode) | reverse complement strand
CTCCTGACCCGCCTCGACCAGGCGACCCGGGCTCGCCTGGTGGCCCCCGCGGATTGACCGATTCTTCGTCTGGCCAATGAGCGGCCCCCCCACGCGCGAACCACCGCCGCCGGAATCGATTGACCAGAAGGTTGTCCTCGGACTGCGGTGGTCGGTTATTCGGCAGATCATCCTCACGGTTGTCGGAACGGCTGGCGTCCTGACCTACACACGCGTTCTCGGCCCTTCCGGACTGGGACTTTTCGCCATCGCCGGCATCATCTACGGCGGGCTGCTTCTCCTGATCCAGGCTCCCTTTCGCGACGCCGTCGTCTATTTCCGCACTGACGATCACGCGCGCGCCGCCTTCTTCTGCCTGGCCGGGTTTGGCCTGGCCACCGGTCTCGTGATATTCGCGGCCGCGCCCGGCGTGGCCGCTTTCTACGAGACACCCGAGGCGGCGCTTTTGATTCGGGGAATGATTCTCGTCTTCTGGCTGCGAACCCTGGCCGTGGTGCCGGCGGCCCGCCTCCTGGAAACGTTCCGCTTCGATCTGCACGAAGGGTTTCTCGTTCTGTCAGAAAGCCTGTTCACGGCCGTCGTTATCCTGGCCCTTTGGCTCAATCCGGCCGTCACCGCCCTCATCGCCGCCCACCTGTCGGCCGCCCTGGCCTTCTGCCTGCTGGTCTGGTGGCGGACGGAATTTTCCCCTTTTCGGCCGGTTCGGCCCGCGGTGGTGCGGGAAGTTCTCGGTTATGCCGGCCGGCTGGTCGGCAGCCAGGCGCTCAAATACGGCAATTTAAACATCGACCAGGCTGCGGTCGGCCGCCTGGGGGAGCGGTCGCTCGGCCTCTACAGCTTCGGTGAAAACCAATCGGCCTTCCTCGTGGTCGGCATCGGGGTGCCGATGGGGCAGATCGCCATCTCGACGCTGGCCGCCGTGCGGGAGCGGCCAGCCACATTTCGCCGGCTGCTGATCGACCTGTTTCAGCTCACCAGCTTCGCCAGCACCCCCTATCACCTCCTGATTCTCACCCTTGGCCCGCTCTTCGTTTCGCTGTTTTTTGGCCCAGACTGGCTGCCGGCGGTTCCCCTTCTGCAGGCCTACCTGGTCTTTCGGCTGCTCCAGACGCTTCTCGAAGTCTGCGATGGGGCCCTGTCGGCCGCCGGCCGCCCCGACATCCGGCTTCGCTTCGATCTGCTCCTGCTCCCGCTCTTCGCCGCCGGCACCCTGCTCACCGTTACACTCTCCGGCCGGCTGGTCGTGATCGCCTGGACCCTGGCCTTGATCCGCCTGTTGGTAGGGCTGCTCTACCTTTCCGTAACGCTGGCCATCACCGGGGTGCGCTGGTCGGAACTGGGGGCAGGGCTCGGCCAGATGGCGGGTGCCGCCCTGGCGTCCAGCCTATTTTTGTGGCTCCTGCGCCTCTGGCCGGCCTGGCGGGGACTCTTCGTTTTTCCCGGTCGAGATCTGCTCGCCCAGGCGGCCGAATTCAGCGCCCTGGTCCTGCTCGGAACCGCGGTCTATCTGGTCCTCGCCTGGCGCTTTGATCGCGCCGGATTCTGGACCGTCATGCGCACGGCGGCCCGCACCCTGCTCTCCGCCGGCTGGCGCCAAAAAATTAAACGGGGGCTGGCCCGATTTGAGCCAGCCCCCGGGGCTGATGCGTGAAGATGGCCGAACAATCGTTCAATAAAAGCCGACTGCCGGATCGATGCGCCTGG
>JBFFZG010000586.1:0-1712 GCA_041568735.1 Promineifilaceae bacterium (SeqCode) | reverse complement strand
TTGCCGATCTCCTTGCGGTTGAGGCTGGCGAAGGGGATCTCGATAAACTGCCAGCCGGAGAAGTTGTCGACGATGTCGATCGAGTAGCGCTCGGCCGTGTCGCCGGTGGTGCCGGGGGCGCGGTTGTCGAGCAGATCGAGGAAAAGCGTGCTGCCGGTGTTGTTGCCGTAGAGCCAGAAGCTGATGCCGACGTAGCCGCTCCAATCCTGGGTGACCCAGGTGTCGACGGCCGGATTCTCAAAGGCGTGCACGATGCCGCCCCAGCTCCCGCCCGGCACATTCGTGTCGAGCTGCAGCACTGTGTTGGCGCCGGCCGCGCCGGGCACGGGCGCCGGCGGCGTGGTCGTGGTGGAAAAGCCGACGGCCGCCCCCGGCCCTTCAAATTTAAAGAAGCCGATCAGGTTGCCATCGCCATCGGCGCCGGCCGGCAGGCCCGACTCAAAATCGTCGACGATCTGCCGCTCGAGGGCGATGTCGTCCAGCCGCAGGAGGCCGCTGGCGCCGTCGAGCACGCTGACCACCCCCCACATCTCGGTCAGGGTGAGGCCGTCGTCGGGGGCGCCGCCGGGCTGGAAGTCGGTGGCCCGGGTGAAGTTGTCGAAGGGAATGGTGATTTTCTGCCAGCCGCTGAAGTTATCGGTGACCACCGTATCGAACCGCTCGGCGGTATCGGTCGTGGGGTCGGAGCGGTTGTCGAGAATCTCGACCTGGACCGATTGGCTGGAATTGGTGCCGTAGAGATAGAAGGAAACGGCCGAGTAGCGGCTCCAATCCTGGGCGCCGCCGGTGAGGGCGAAATCCTGCCCGAAGCCGGCGAAGCCCGACGTGGCGTTAAAGGTCGCCTCGACAAAGGTGTTGTTCCCGACCTGCCCGGGGCGGGCCAGGGGATCGGAATCGGCCGCGGTGGGGAAGGTCGTCCCCACGGTGGCGCCCCCGCCGGCGTAATTGAACCAGCCGGCCGGCTGGCCGCCTTCAAAATCAATCAGAACCTGGCTGCTGGCGGCCTGAACCGGTCCGCTCAGGGTGCCCAGCAGCAGGGCGACCAGCAGCAGTGAGATGAGCGAGCTCAATTTCTTCCATGTCATGATGCATGTCCTCGAATGGCGGTCGTTGATCCGATGGATTGGCCTGTCTGCGATAAACGGCCGCCTTAGATGGGCGGGTGGTTCCGGCCTGGGGTAATCTTCAGGTTCCGGAGCCATCTGCCTCCTTTCAATTTAATCTGTCTTCTTGCTTGAGATCGTGGTCGTGTTGGTGCGTTGTTCGTTGGCGTCTGCCGACCTCCTTTTTTTCCTCGCGCTCGGTGCCTGTTTCCTTTCAATTAAGTTAAGCGTGCAAAATGTCGTTTATTTCCCGGCCGGGCGCTGATAGACCCGCACGTAAACCACCATCAACTGCTGGGGAAAGAGGGTCGTTTCATCGGGATAACCCGGCCAGTTCCCGCCGACGGCCACATTTAAAATGATGTGGAAGGGGTGGTCAAAGACCCAGCGGCCGGGCACGTCGGTCGGCGTGATGACAAACGTTTCCCGCTCGTCGACGAGCCAGCGAATCCGCTCCGGCTCCCACTCCACCGCGTAGACGGGGAAATCAGCGGCGAAGGGGGCGGTCGTCCGGATGAAGGGGCGGCCGACCCCCTGCCCGCCCGAATAGCCGGGGCCGTGGACGGTGCCGTGCACCGCGTAGGGTTCCCGCCCGATGTTTTCCATGAT
>JBFFZG010000585.1:0-1753 GCA_041568735.1 Promineifilaceae bacterium (SeqCode) | reverse complement strand
CAGGCCGCGCAGGTTCAGCTTGCCAATGTACGAGCCGATGCTTCCGGTGAGCGTGGTGGGGAGCGCCACGATGCGGTTGGCGCGGAACGACATCATGTAGCCGCCCGAGGCCGCCATGTCCACCATGGAGACGACGACCGGCTTGCGGGCGCGCACGCGCTCGACGGCGTTGCTGATGATATCGCTCGCGATGATCTCGCCGCCCGGGCTGTCGACGCGCAGGACCACGGCAGCGATGTCGTCGTTGGCGGCCGGCACGCCGGGCGGGGACCAGTTGGCCGCCTCGTGCCAGCTCCCCTCGCCGCCGGCCCAGGTTTTGACCTCGCCTGCGTGAACGTCCCCTTGAAAGAGCCACATGCCGCCGGCGAGAAGGGTGACGAATATCAGGACCCGGAGCCAGGAGATGGAAAGCGGCTGTGCATCGGTTTTGACAATGTTTGAATTCATGATTTCCTCGTGCTTGCAGGCGGTTGGGTCCACGGTGGGACGATCCGCTGCGGTGGAGTAATTTCCCCGGAAATTGCCTTTGCGAGACCTTGCTTTAGGGAAATTTCCGGGGAAATGGGGTTCGGGTGCGTCCCCGCTTTTCGGACTGCGCCAGCGATGAAGCCTTTACAGAGATGCCCATCGAAAACGGCTTATTCTCTAATCCCTCTAGACCCGGGCACCAAAATCAAGGGGCGGCTGAAGCGACGACGGCCGCGGCGATCTGCTGCCAGCCGGCACTTAAGTTCCCGTCGCATAAATTGACCAGCACTCCATTTAAAACGGCCGCCAATTCGATATATTCCGTCCCCCGTTCTGCACCCGGGCCGCCGTTTGCCACGGCGCAGGGATCGGCCGGGTCCCCCTCGTTGAAATCGGCCACGATGGCGTGAAAGGTATATGGTCCGGCCGCGAATAACGATGAGAATGATTCCCACGTTCCATTAAAATCCTGGTCGGCAGTTCCATCGGAATCCGAATCGGAAAGAATGACCAGGTGCCTCACAGCCCCCCTGCGCAGTGAGGGACTCCATTGATCGGTGGTGTCCAGAATTTGACCGAATGCGTTGGATGAGCCAATAGGGACCGGGAAATGGTGATAGCCGGGAAGATTCTCGTCATTCTGGCAGCTGCCGCTCCCCAGCGGGGCCGGGACACAAATTGCACTGTCTCCCAGAAGGATGATTCGCAGGTCGATACCGGCCGCGGAAATGATGGCGGCGAACCCGTTGAGCTCTGTTTGTAGTGAAAGGATTTCTTCATCCATGGTGCCCGAGGAATCGACCGCAATGATCACATCGGCCGGAGCGCCTGTCTCAGAAGGCGGAGTGGGCGTGGGTGGCAGCGGAGTCGGCGGTGGGGGCGCGCCGCCGGCCGCGCAGAGGATGTGACCTTCACCGTCGAAACCGTAGACGGATTCCCCTTCAGGGCAGAGTTCGCCCGCACTGGCCGCAGGTCCCGGGGGACCCTGGGGGCCTGGTTGGCCCTGGGGACCGGCTGGACCTTGCTCACCGGCCGCTCCCCGGGGGCCGGCAGCCCCGGTTTCACCCGGCAGCCCCTGCGGTCCCTGCGGTCCCTGAGGGCCGGGCGGGCCGATTGGGCCTGGTTCTCCCGGTGGGCCTGCTTCTCCTTGAATACCCTGAACTCCCTGAGGGCCGGGTGGACCGGCCATATTCCATTCAATTCTGGTCTCGTTGCTCTTGCAGGCCTCTTCGGCCGCTACCATAAAAATCGTGCCGCTGCTGTTGTTAACGCAGGCGTTGTAGAT
>JBFFZG010000584.1:0-1762 GCA_041568735.1 Promineifilaceae bacterium (SeqCode) | reverse complement strand
GAAGCCGTGGCCGAGCGGCACCCGTACACCGGGGACCGGCTCCATCTGGAGATGCAGAGCGAGCCGCTCTGATCGGATAAGCCGGTGAAGTCCTGCCCCTGCACCAGCGGCCGCGCCTACGCCGACTGCTGCCGGCCGCTGCACGAGGGGCGGCCGGCCCCAACGCCGCTGGCCCTGATGCGCGCCCGCTTTGCCGCCCACGCCCTGGGCCGCACCGGCTTTGTCGTCCGCACCACTCACCCGGATAACCGGCCGTCGGACCTGGCCGCCTGGCGCCGGGAACTGCGGGCCTACTGCCGGGAGACCACCTTTGCCGGCCTGCAGATTCTGGCCGAGGAAGCGGTCGATGAGCGGAACGCCGCGGTCACCTTTCGCGCTCTGCTCGTGCGCCGCGGCCGGGATGCCTCGTTCGTCGAGCGCAGTCTCTTTGCCTGGGAAAAGGGGCACTGGTTCTACCGGCGGCCCGATGACAGCCTGCCGCCATCGGCTCCCGATTAGGCAAAAGCGCCTAACCCGCTGCTCCCATTCCCCTGGCCCTTAAGCCCAATTTAGCCCGCCTTTCCTATTGAGATTAACCGGCCAAATTTGACAGAATACATTATGGGAAAATGATTAAGAGAATCATTTTCTTGCGGATTTTTCGGGGAGATTGTGTTTAATCTGGCAGCATTATTGATTTAATCGATGGGAGGTTGACCGCCTCCGCCCGCCTGCACGGAGCGGCGGAAGCCGGCCGGTCACCTCCGGACCAGCACTCGACAATCCAGTTCCCGGGGACGGAGCAATGGCGGCGGAGAGAGACGCCATGCAGACGAGCAGACCAGACAGGCAGTTGTCCAGCGGCCGGCGTTCGCGCTGCAGGTGGGAGGTTTTAAATTATCATGATGATCAGCAATCGTTGGCAAAAAAGGCAGACAGTCGTCCAGCACGCCACCCTGGCTGCCCTGTGTGCGGGCGTGTTTTACGCCCTCGAGCTGTCCATCGCTCCCTGGCTCGAGCTCCTGCTCATCATCGGCACCGTGGTCGGATCGCTGGCCGCCGGCCGCTACCTGAATCGGCGCTTCGCTGATACGCTGATCCGCGTCCTGAAGCTGGAGGTTGACGTCACCGCCCGCCTCGTGCAGCGGGCGTTGAACAGCAGCTACCTGCCGTTTTCCCGGCAAACCGGCGCCGAAGCAGTCCGCTTTGACATTCGCGGCCGGGGACTGACCCTGGTGGTCGAGCCCTACCCGCTCAACCTGCCCGTCGACGACCACATCATCCCATCCATGGCCTCGAAAATCACCCTGCGCGGAGTCCGGCCCGACAACGCCCGCCTGGGCGACGATCTCTGTCGGGCCATCGACGACGCTTTTTCCCACGGCATCCGATAACCCAGCCTCGGCCGCGAGCACGGCCGATTTTTGGGGTTTTTGCCCCTATTTTCCCGGAAACTGCCAGTTTCCGGGAAAATTAGGCCCATGATACCCGGCTGCCCGCGCTGAAAACTCCCGACTTTTGCCGGTCTTTGCCGCCCCATTGCTTGCCGCAGCCATTTCCGTACCATAGAGAGATGTTGAATCGATGGCGCGCGCGGCGGGAGCAGGCCCGCCGGCGGCGGGCGGCCGAAGAAGCGATGCGTCGGGCCGGCCGGCTGCCGCCCGGGCAGCGGCTGACCCAGAAATTCCCGGTTCTCCACGTCGGCCGCATCCCCCCGTTTGACGAAGCCACCTGGCGCTTTCGGATCTGGGGAGAGGTGGAGCGGCCGCTGGCACTGACCTGG
>JBFFZG010000583.1:0-1764 GCA_041568735.1 Promineifilaceae bacterium (SeqCode) | reverse complement strand
GCCGCTGCCGGTAGGCCAGGGCGCGCGCCGTCCAGAGACTGGCCCAGCAATTTTTAACGGCTTCCAGGAGCGCGTCCTCCCCGGCAATATTGAGAAAGGTCTCCTGCTGGCCGGCGAAGCTGGCGCCGGGCAGGTCCTCGGCGGTGGCCGACGAACGGACGGCCACGGCGGCGCGGCCGCTGGCGGTCAGCTCACGATAGGCGGCGGCGATTTCCCCGGCCAGATCATCGGGGATGGTCCCCTGCCGGAAGAGGGCGTGGATCTGCGCGGCGGCCGCTTCAGCCGATTCGGGGCGGCCGTCTGCGGCAGTCTGCGCCAGGGTCACGATTTCGTCCTGTAGTGCATTGGCCTGCACGAAAGCCTCGTAGGCGGCCGTGGTCAGCACAAAGCCGGCCGGCACCGGAAAACCGGCGGCCGCCAGCTCGCCGAGGTTGGCCCCTTTTCCCCCGGCCACGGGGATCTGGTCCCGGTTCAGCTCGGAAAAAGACTGCGTATAGGGCATCGTTCAATCGCTTCCTTCCGCGGCAGGCGGCCGGCGCGTCCCACGGTGGTATCTGGTATGGGGCAGATTGCCGTCTGACCATCATAACCGACCGGCAGCGCTCTTCCAATTTTTAGGCGGCCTGGGGCAGCCCGTTCGGCGAAAAAAATCACCTGGTTGACACCCTTTTGGGCCTGTGCTAAATTAAAATTCAGAAAGCGCACACGTGTGCGCTCGCGGCCGGGAAACGGGAAAAAGGGCTCGCTCATGACCGTCACGATCGTGGACATCGCGGAAGTTGCCGGAGTATCTCACTCCACGGTTTCGCGCGCCCTGCGCGGCCATCCCCGGATCTCCTCCCAGACCATCGAACGCATCCAGCAGATCGCCACCGACCTGGGCTACGTGCCCAACACCGTCGCCCGCGGCCTCAAGACCAGCCGCTCGCGCGTGCTGGGGGTCATCGTGCGCCGCCTGGCCGATCCCTTTTTCTCCGAGGTGCTGCAGGGGATCGAAGACGTGCTGCAGGCGGCCGGCTACAGCCTCTTCCTGGCCGTCTCCCACCGCGATCCGGCGCGGGAAAAGGGGATCGTACAGGCCATGGCCGAGCGGCGGGTCGATGGCATCATCGTCAGCTCGAGCCACATCGAGCCGGAACAGATCCGCCAGTTCGGCCGCTTCCAGGTGCCGCTCGTTCTGATCAACAACCAGGCCATTGACGAACCAGACGTGCATTCCGTCTACCACGACGACCGCTTCGGCAGCCGCGCCGTGACCGATCACCTGCTCGCCCTCGGCCACCGCTGCCTGGCCTTCCTCGGCAACAGCCGCGGCGGCAAGACCGACGCCGAGCGGACCTCCGGCTTCCAGGAGGCGCTGGCCGCGGCCGGCCTTCCGTTTGATCCGGGCCTGGTCTTCGCCGCTCCCAACGGCCGGCCGGAAGGGGGCGCGGCCGGCATGCGGGCGATTCTGGAACGGACGCCCCGGCCCACGGCCGTCGCCTGCTACAACGACATGATGGCCATCGGCGCCATCCAGGCGCTGCAGCAGGCCGGGATCCGGGTGCCGGAGGATATGTCGATCACCGGATTCGACAACATCGAGCTGGCGCCGTTCGCTTCTCCCCCGCTGACCACCTTCCACCAGCCGAAGTTCGATCTGGGCCGGGAAGCGGCCCGGATGATGCTGCGCGTGCTGGCCGACGAGCAGGCCGGCCGCCCGGCGGACATTGTCCGGCTGCGCGGCGAGCTGATCGTCCGCCGCTCGACCGGACCGCCGGCTGC
>JBFFZG010000582.1:0-1766 GCA_041568735.1 Promineifilaceae bacterium (SeqCode) | reverse complement strand
CCCCTTTTTCCATCACACATTAAACCGAAAATACACCACATCCCCATCCTGCACCACGTACTCCTTTCCCTCCACGCGCATTTCGCCGGCCGCTTTGACGGCCGCCTCACTGCCGTATTTCAGAAAGGTCTCGTAGGGAATCACTTCGGCCCGGATAAACCCCTTTTCAAAGTCGGAGTGAATGACCCCCGCCGCTTTCGACGCCTTGAGACCGGCCGGAATCGTCCAGGCGCGCACCTCTTTTGGGCCGACCGTGAAATAGCTGATCAGCCCCAGGGCGCGAAACCCCTTGCGGATCACCTGCTCGAGACCGCTCTCCTCGACCCCCATCGACGCCAGGAATTCCTGCCGCTCGGCGTCGCTCAGGCCGGCCATCTCCTCCTCGAGCCTGGCGCAGAGCACGATGACCTCGGCCCCCTGCCCGGCCGCCACCTGGCGTACGGCCGTGACGTAGGCGTTGTCCTCGTGCAGATCTCGTTCGTTGACATTGGCCACGTAGATCACCGTCTTGGCCGTCAGAAAGCGCATTTCGTGATTCAGCTCGCGGAAGAGGGCGCCGCCGGCCGCGGGAAAAGTCGCCGCCGGGTGACCGGCGTCGATGTGAAGGCGCAGCTCCTGGGCCAGGGCCAGCAGCGGCCGGACCGCCTTGTCCATGCGCGCCTGCCGCTCCAGCCGCTCGAGCTTGCGGTCGAGCCGCTCCAGGTCGGCCAGCAGAAGCTCTGTGTTGATGATCTCGATGTCGCGCACCGGGTCCGGCCGTTCGCCGACGTGCACGACATTGTCGTCGTCAAAACAGCGGACGACGTGCACGATGGCATGGGTCTCGCGGATATTGCCGAGAAACTTGTTCCCCAGTCCCTCCCCTTTCGAAGCGCCGGCGACGAGCCCGGCAATGTCGACGAATTCGATCGTGGCGTAAATCGTTTTTTGCGGTTTAACCAGCGCCGACAGGCGGTCGAGCCGCTCGTCCGGCACCGCCACAATCGCCTTGTTCGGTTCGATGGTGCAGAAGGGATAATTGGCCGCTTCGGCGTTTTGTTCTTTTGTCAGGGCGTTAAACGTGGTGCTTTTGCCGACGTTGGGCAGCCCCACGATTCCGATACTCAATCCCATACCTGTTTCCTTGGCCGTGCGTTTTCAAATTCGGGCAAGCAGGATCGGGCTTGCCGGGCGGGAGGCGGCCGTTTTCCCCGCGCAGCCTCTGGCGGGAAAGCCGGTCATCGCGCAGCCGCAACCTGCAATCATACCCGAAAAGACCGGCGGTGGAAGATGCGTCATGCCTGTTTCTGATGGGGAGCGCGGAGGCATGTCCCTGACATTATGTATTGTCACCCCCACCACCCCTTGTTATAATCCATCAGGTTCGGCCGCAGCGAGCCCAACCGGAAGTCAATCGCCAATCCATGTGGAATCATTCGCCTATCCCCCACCCCGCCTCCCTGAAATTTTTCGGCGAGACGGCACCGGGAACGGCTGGGGCGCGCTAACAATCAAATGAGCAGTTTTCGTTTTGAAGTGTGGCCAACTGAATACCGGGTGATCACTCAGCATTTTGGAGCCAATGCCCACTACTACCGCCAGTTTGGCCTGCCCGGACATGAGGGCATCGATCTGCGGGCCCCCAGCGGCAGCAAAATTTTCTGTGTCGCTCCCGGCCGGGTTTACCGGGTCCACAGCAATCCCAAAGGGCACAACTACGGCATCCACGTGCGCGTCCAGCACCGCGAAGGGTATATGACCACCTACGCGCACCTGCAGGAGGCCTT
>JBFFZG010000581.1:0-1778 GCA_041568735.1 Promineifilaceae bacterium (SeqCode) | reverse complement strand
TTCAAGCGCGGCTTTGGCGGCGAGCTGGTGCGCACGATCGGCCCGGCCGACCGGGTCTACAATGATCTGACCTACCGGCTCTATCGCTGGCGGCGGGAGCGCGGCGGAGCGTGAAGCTCACCGGCGAACTCATCACCAGCGCGGCCGGCTGGTCGGCCGTCCTGGACGAGCTCCCCTGCCCCCACCCGCTGCAGAGCTGGGCCTGGGGCGAGTTCAAATCTCGCTGGGGCTGGACCCCCCGGCCGCTTCGCTTCACCCTGGACGGACAGACTGTCGCGGCCGCCCTGATCCTGAAGCGGGCGATCCCCCGCACCCCGTTTTCAATTCTCTACGCGCCCCGGGGACCGATCTTCGATTTTGAACAGGAGCCCCTGCGGCGGGCGGTGCTCGGCGAGCTGGCGGCGGCCGGCCGGCGGGAGCGGGCGGTGCTGGTCAAGATCGATCCGGCCGTCGCGGCCGCCACGGGCGAGGAAGGGATCCCCAGCCCAACCGGACAGGCCTTTCTGGAAACGCTGCGCGCCCTCGGGTGGCGCTATTCCACCGAGCAAATCCAGTTCCGCAACACCGTCACTCTCGATCTGACCCGGGACGAAGAGGCGCTCCTGGCCGATATGAAGCAGAAAACCCGCTACAACATCCGGCTGGCCGGCCGCAAAGGGGTCGTCATTCGCGCCGGGGACGAGGCCGATTTCCCGACGATTCTCGAGCTTTACCGGGAAACGGCCGAGCGGGATCGCTTTCTCATTCGGCCGGCCGCCTATTATCTCGACGGCTGGCAGTCGCTCTTCCGCGCGGGGCTGGCTCAACCTTTCCTGGCCGAATTCGAAGGACAGCCGCTGAGCGCGGTCATCGTCTTGCGGCAGGGGCCGCTGGCGATCTACATGTACGGCGCTTCGACCGACCGGGAGCGGCAGCGCATGCCCAACCATCTGCTGCAGTGGGAAGCGATCCGCTGGGCCAGAGCGCAGGGCTGCCGGGTGTACGATTTTTGGGGGGCGCCGGATCGCTTCGATGAAACAGACAGCCTGTGGGGGGTCTGGCAGTTCAAACGCGGCTTCAACGGCGAGGTGGTTCACCACGTCGGCGCCTGGGATTTCCCGGTCCGGCCGTCCCTCTACTGGCTGTTCACGCGGGTGCTGCCCCGCTACCGGTCCCTGCTGCGCCGATCGGCCGGCGGCCCGGGGGAGTAATCGACCCGGCGGGGCCGGGCAACCGGCTCCCTTCTGGAGAGAGCGGCCGCCCGGCCGGCCCGGCGGCCCTGAAATAACAGGGAGGAAATCAGTATGGGAAGACCAATTATCATTCTCGAGGGGGATCAGACCGGGCAGGAGCTGCTCGTGGAAACACTGCGGGTGCTGGATTCATCCGTCATCCATTTCGACCTCGAGTTTATCCACTATGATTTGAGCCTGGAAAACCGGCGCCAGACCAAAAACCAGGTCGTCTTCGACGCGGCCGGGGCGATCCGCAAAAACCGGGTCGGCCTCAAAGCGGCCACGATCACCCCGGAAAAGCCGGGAGACGTCGGCAGTCCCAACGCCATCCTGCGCGAGGCGATGAGCGCCGAGATCATCCTGCGCACCGGCCGCCGCATTCCGGGC
Source organism: Promineifilaceae bacterium (SeqCode) (assembly GCA_041568735.1). GTDB lineage: Bacteria > Chloroflexota > Anaerolineae > Promineifilales > Promineifilaceae > WTJY01. The sequence continues at coordinate 177 of JBFFZG010000581.1, read as the reverse complement.
GTGCGGCCGATCGGGGGCGTCTACGCCCCCATCAGCGTGGTGCGCATGGCCGTCGACGACGCCTACGGGGCCAAAGATTGGCGGGAGACGATCGACGGGGTCGAACACGCCTTCCGCACCGAAAAAATCAACCGAAAAGTCTGCCGTGCCGTCGCCGAATTCGCCTTCCAGCACGCC
>JBFFZG010000580.1:0-1786 GCA_041568735.1 Promineifilaceae bacterium (SeqCode) | reverse complement strand
TCTTCCGGCCAATCGACAAAAGGGGGCAGGGAAGCACTGGCCGGCAAACCAATCCGCAGCACGGCCACCCGGCTCAGGTGCCGCCGCTGAATCACCGCGTTGATAAAATGGGTGGTGCCGATCATGACCGCGTCAATGCGGCCGGGATCGATGGCTGAATCGGCTAAAACCAGGTTGAGGGCCGTTAAAATGCCGCCGGTGACGTCTTCCGTCGTCGTGACTTTGGCGGCGGCGATGATCGCCGTGCCGTCCAGGATGACCGCATCGGTATTGGTGCCGCCGACATCAATGCCCAGGCGTGCCATTCAGCCCTCCTCAAACAGGGATCGGTAATCGAGATCGTAGCCAAAAGCCCTGGGCCCCACATGCTCCAACCCTTTCGGCGTCCTTAAAACGGCCGGAGCCGGCAGCCCGATGACCGTGACCCGCTGCCCGTAGCGAATCACTTCAGTTCCCAACCCTTCTCCACTTTCGCTGTCGAGCAAACAGATCAGATCGGGGGTAGTGGCGAGGACCTGCTCGCCTTCGCGGGCGATCACCCATTCATTTTGAAAATCGATTTCCAGCGCTCGCCCGCTGTCGCCGTCTAACCCGGCCAGCTTCGCCTGTCCCCGCAGGAACCCGCCGGTCGTCTCCCTGTCCACATCGACCACTTTGCCGCCAAACAGCCGCCGGCCGCCGGCATGGTCAAGGATGGCCTGAATCGGGTCGGCGTGCTGGCGCCGGGCGTCCCGGACGCAGCGGCCGAGCGCGATCGCCTGGCTCGTGGTGTGGGCAATCCCCCATTCTTTCACTTCCTTCCCGGTGCGCGGTGCTTTACAGGTCGCGGCCGTCGAGCCCACTTCAACGCAGACGCGGCGGCTGATCCGTTCCATCCATTTCCAGGTCGGCACCTGCCGGACCACCACCTCGATGCCGCGGGGATCGACCAGGGCCAGTGGATAGGGGCGTAGATCGCCAATGGCAAAGCTGGTCATTTGAGCTTCGGGAAAGGCCCGCCCCATGCAGTCGGCATCGACCACCGGCCGGTCTAAGATGGCGGCCGCCATCAAGGGCAGCATCCCGTTGGACCCACCGATTTCCAGCGACATGATCGCCGCAAACGACCGGCCGATGGTCTCCTCCATCAGCGCCACCGCCCGGGCGATGGCGTCGGGAGACGACAGCCGCTCCTGCCCCACCAGCGGGGCGCCCATATAAGAAACCACGGCGATATCATCGTCATCGGCCAGCGAAAAGGGATCGATGAGCGTCACCCGGGCTCCAGCCCGGTAGAGACGGCGGCAGTTGAGCAGCCCGACGTAGGTGCTGCCCCCGCCGCCGGTGCCTAAAATCCAGGCGCCGACGGCCAGCGCTTCCAGGTCGTCTTCCGTGATCTCATAGGGGCCGCCGGCCGCCAGGTGGGGAAAAGGTAATGGAACCATTTAGATCGTGATGAAACAAGGGAAGATCCTGAAAATCAACCCCTGAACAACAAATGTCATTCCTGCGCAAGCAGGAATCCATCGGCCGCCACGAACATCAACCTCACCGAAAACGAGCTGTCTCCAGTCAAACCGTTGGTTTTTGGAGGAGTCCTCCTCTAAATCGGTTGTCATTCCTGCGAAAGCAGGAATCCATCGGCTGCCACGAGCATCAACCTCGCCAAAAACGAACCGATTCTGGTCAAACCATTGGCTTCTGCAGGAGTCCTCCTCGAAATCGAATGTCATTCCTGCGAAAGCAGGAATCCATCGGCTGCCACGAGCATCAACCTCGCCGAAAACGAGCTGTCTCCAGTCAAACC
>JBFFZG010000579.1:0-1804 GCA_041568735.1 Promineifilaceae bacterium (SeqCode) | reverse complement strand
TTCAATGGGGGTGGGGGGGGGGGGCAGACCGGCAGCCCGTCCTGCGAAAATCAGACATCGGGGTGCGGCAACCTGCCGCTGGTTGACATGAGGAGGAGAGCTCCTCCAGGTGCTCCTGATCTGAGCCCGCCCAACCTGTTACCCGGCGAGGGACCGATTTTGGATGGGCCGGGGGGAACGCTGATGGCGTGCCCGACGGCTGCTCTCACACGCGGCCCAATTCCCTCAACAACCAGGCATCCCGAACCTGTCGAGGGATCTTCCGCCACCGCGGCCGCCCAACCGTTCGAAGACCGGAGGGGACCTCCGCCCGTTCAACCCGCTTTTTTTCTGGTGGATTTCTGGAAACCCAAGGTGGCAGATCCCTCGTCGAAGACTCCTCGGGATACCACTTGGAAGGGGAGGATGGACGACATTCGTGTTCTGTTGATTGACCATTGGCCGTATTGGATGACTGGAGGGGGCCTGTGATGACATGGGTTGCCATTCGAGATGCTGCTCACATGGCCGACACCCAACCCCGCCCGCGGCCCAACCCCTTAAACAACCACGCATCCCGAGCCTGTCGAGGGATCTTCCACCACGGCCGTCACCCAATCGCTCGAAGACCGGAGAAGGCCTGCGCACCAACGATCCGCTGCTTTTCTGGTCTGATCGTGGAAATCAACGGTGGCAGATCCCTCGTCGAAGACTCCTCGGGATACCACCTGGATGGGGGCAATGGACTGCATTCGCTTGATAGGACCGAGGGATTCTCCAGCGCCACGGTCCAAAGCCCGCTCTCTTTTCCCCGTTCCCCGTTCCCCGTTCCCCGTTCCCCGTTCCCCGCCGCAGGCTCCCCAACTCCCAACCCCTACCCCCCATTGACCGCCCGCCGCCCCTTCCACACCGGCCCCCCGCCGAAGCGCCAGCGAAGCCCCTGCCAGGCGATGCCGGTCATGAGCGCCACCGACAGCGGCATCAGGAGGGCCCGGCCGAGGGCCTGGCCGGGCCGGCGGCCGACGTGCCACTCGCCGGCGGCGCGCACGGCCGTAAAGCCCAGCACGAGCAGCAGAGCGATCCAGCCAGGCCGGAGAAGAAGCAGAAGCCAGGGGCCGACAAAAACAAACCCGTGAAACAGGGTCGACAGGAGCAGGAAAGCCACGCTGTCCCCGTGGCCGGCCAGGATATTCTTGCCGAAGCCGGCCCGCACGGCCGGCCAGCCGTCGTACATGCGGCAGCGGACCCGTCCGGCCGCGTCGACCAACCGGAGCGGCAGCCCGTGGCGCTTGACCGCCCGGCCCAGGGCGATGTCTTCGATGATTGACCGGCGCACGGCCGCATGGCCGCCGACGCGCTCGTAGGTGGACCTCTTGAACAGGAGGCACTGGCCGTTGGCGGCCGCAAAGCCCGGCCACGGAAGGTGGTGGACGGCCGCGATCGGCAGGTAGGTCATGATGGCGAACTTGATCAGTGGGACGACAAGCCATTCAGCCCACGTTCCGGTTTCCAGGGCCGGCCAGACCGACAGCAGGGCGGCCCCGCTCCGGGATTGGTGGGCCAGAATCGCCGCCAGCCCGCCCGGCTCCCAGGCGACGTCGGCGTCGGCAAACAGCAGGAGCTCCCCCCGGGCGGCCTCTGCCAGCTGGTGGCAGGCCCAGTTCTTTCCCAGCCAGCCGGGCGGCAGCGGAGTCCCTTCGAGCAGGCGCATGCGCGGATCGCCGGCGGCCGCCGCCCGCACCGCGCCGGCCGTGCCGTCGGTGGAGCGGTCGTCGAGAATGAGGAGCTCGAAGGAAACGCCTTCCTGGGCGAGCAGCGTGCGCAC
>JBFFZG010000578.1:0-1809 GCA_041568735.1 Promineifilaceae bacterium (SeqCode) | reverse complement strand
CCCTCGAACTACCTCCCGGCCATCATCCTGCTGGCCGCGCCCCTTTCGGCAACCCTGGTCCTGGTCTATCTCACCGGGGTCGGCCGCACACAATGGCTTCCCACCGCGCTGATCAGCTTCTTCCTGCTGGCCGCCGGAGGCTATGTGCTCTGGGTCTATCCCCAGGTGGGCACCCGGCCGTTCCAGGAGCAGTACCTGACCCTCATGGCGATGCACCTCCCCCTCCTGGCCTGGGCCGGGGTGGGGAGCCGCCTGGTGGCCGACCATCGCGACCCGATCAACCGCTTTGGCTTTTTGATCAAGTCCCTGGAAGCGTTCATCATGGCCGGCCTCTTCGCCATTGCCGGCGGCATCTTCACCGGCATCACGGTCGGCCTGTTTGCCGCGCTCAACATCGATTTTCCGGAAATCGTCCAGCGGCTGTTTTTCGCCGGCGGCGGCGGGCTGATCCCGGTCGTGGCGGTGGCCGTGATCTACAACCCGGCCGCGCCGCCGGCGAAGCAGGCCTTCGATGAGGGATTGAGCCGGCTCGTGGCCCTGCTCATGCGATTTCTTCTCCCCCTGACTCTGCTGGTGCTGCTCATCTATATCGCCTTCATCCCCTTTAACTTCTGGGAGCCCTTCGACAATCGGGATGTCCTGATCATCTACAACGCGATGCTCTTTGCCGTCATCGCCCTCCTGGTCGGGGGAACTCCCATCAGCCGTTCCGACCTGGCCGAAAAGAGTGCGCGCTGGCTGCGCCGTGGGCTGATCGCCGTGGCCGCCCTGGCCCTGTTCGTCAGCCTCTACGCCCTGGCCGCCATCATCTACCGGACAGCCCTGGACAGGCTGACCCCCAATCGCGTCGCCTTCATCGGCTGGAATGTGATCAACATCGGGCTGCTCGTCACGCTGCTCCTGTTTCAGTTTCGAGAAAAAGAGACGGGTTGGCTCCAAGGGCTTTACCGGACCTACAGCGGCGGCACGGTCGCCTATGCCGCCTGGTCGCTGGCCGTGATCCTGGCCATTCCCTGGCTGTTCGGCATCGATCAGGGCGCCGTCGATTCCCTGCCGGAAACGGTGCAGGTCGTCATCTATGAGCATCCCAGCCCGATCCTGCTGAAATGCCCGTCAAGCCCCCATATTTACCTGCTGGACGACGCCCGGAAGCGCTGGGTGGCCAATATCGAGACATTTAACGAGCGCGGATACATCTGGCGCGACGTCCGCTTCATCCCCTGCGACGATCTGCGCAGCATTCCCGACGGGACGCCGATCCCGGCCGATGCCGGGACGCCACCCCAGCCCTGATTGATTTGGAACGGTTAGCCCAGAAGGTCAAACGGTAGTGGAAGGCCGCGTCATCACCAGCCCGGAGCAGGTCACCGCGGCCTGGCTCACCAAGGCCCTGAAAAAGAACGGCGCTCTGACCGGCGGCCGTGTCGTCTCTTTTTCCGCCGAAACCGGCGGCGGCAGCTGGTCGCGCCATGCCCGCCTGGCCCTGCGCTACAGCCCCGAGGCGTCAGGAGAGCAGCCGGTTCACCTGTTCCTGAAACTGGTCGACACCGATACCGGCGGCGGCGAATTTTTTCTCCCGGCCGAAGTCACGACGTACACCCGGGATTATCTCGACGTGCCGGACGCCCCCCTGCTGCGCTGCTACGACGCCGCCTACGATGCGGCGATCCACCGCTATCACCTCCTGCTCGAAGATGTGACGGAAACCCACACCGATGCCCGCGATGTGGTGCCGACCCTGGACTTTGGCCTCGCCCTGGCGGAAGGACTGGCCGCCCTTCACGCCCGCTACTGGGGGGCGGCCGGGCT
>JBFFZG010000577.1:0-1810 GCA_041568735.1 Promineifilaceae bacterium (SeqCode) | reverse complement strand
GTTAGGGGTTGGGAGTTGGGGGGCGGGTGCGGTTCTGGTAAGGGGCGGCCGCGCGGGCGGCCGATTTGCGCGCGAAGTGGCGGGCGACGAGCGGCCAGAGCAGGCGGTGCAGGGGGCGGGGATGATACCAGCGGCTCATCAGGGCGTGCAGGTCGGGATCCCCGGCAAAGCGGCGCATGAGCAGGGCATATCCCCGGTTGGGCATCCGGTCGTAGAGCCAGCGGTTGACCAGGGAGGCGTGGACCAGCGGCCGGATCTCGGCGTCGGCCACGCGCTGCCAGTCCCGGCCGTCGAGGATCGCCCGGGCGGCCAGCCAGCCGGAAGTGAAGGCGTGGCGGATGCCGAATCCCCAGAGATAATCCTGGAAGCCGGCCGCCTCCCCGATGACAAAATCACGCCCGCTGTGCCAGAAGGCGGCCACGTCGCCGCCGCTCCCACCTGATTTACGCCGGTCCTGAATATCGAAATCGGCATGGCGCCGGAACGCCTCGAGGGCCAGCTCCAGCAGCCGGTTGGCCTCCCGGCGCGCCTCGCTGAGCAGGACGGCCAGCGTCCCTTCCCCCCGGTAGATGACCAGGTAGGCGTAGGCGCGCGGGGCGATATCCATGTCGACCAGCCCGCAAACCCAGTCGGGATAGCCGGTGTGAAAGGTGAAGCCGACCGAGACGAAATCGGCTGCCTGCGTCAGCGGTCCGGCGGCCCAGATATCCGCCCGGCCCGGCGGGCAGGGGGTATCGAATTCAATCGGGATACCCATGGCCTCGGCCTGTGCCTGCAGCCCCCGCTCCAGCCCTCCCTCGACGGCTCCCCGCTTGATCAGGTAAAAAAAGGGATGGCCGGTGCGCACGTCGTAGCGGCGGCCGTAGGGATCGATGACCGAGAAATCGGCCTGGCCGGTGTAGCTGAAACGGCTGTCGTCGATGCCGATCTGCCGGAAAAAATCGGGCAGGTCGTCGGCCGTCGTCCAGTTTTCCACGGCGTCCCAGTCCGGAAAGCGCTGGGCGCCCGAGCGGGGGCTGCGCTCCAGGACGCGCACGAGACGGCCGGCCCGCCGGAGGTTGATGGCGGCCGTCAGCCCGGAAATCCCGGCTCCCGCGATGACAATTTCACGCGACACCTCTTCTCCCTCCACCGGTGCTCGACTGCCTGGCTGTCCGGTTCAACCCTCCTGATCGACCGTTTTTCTCAGCCAGTCCAAAGCGCCGGGAAGCTCCTGCCACAGGTAAGCGCACTTGACAGCGTAGTTGATTGCCTCGTTTCTGTCCCCAAAACCGACCTCTTCCGGAATTCGCTTCGGGACCGGCTGGCGCCCCAGAAGAAAATTGGGAACGTATGGATTGGTAGCGGCGGCCCTTTTCAGCGCGCGTTCTGCCTTGCGATGAATTATGTCACGTCTGAACAAAACAAAGGCCTTCGTATAATACCAGATCGCGGATTCTTCATCTGAATAGGCATCCAGGAGGCTTAACGCGGCATCATCCAACTCCTCGTTAACGAGGATGCCTAGCATCAAATAGCGGGCGTCCAGGTTGTCGTCGAGATCCAGCCGGAGCATATCCGCCAGGTGCTCCAAGGCTTGCGTGGACTGCCCGATTAAGGGCAGGGCTGCGGCCAGACCCAATCGGGCGCGCATATAGGGACGTGTCTTGATAATGCCCCAAAAAGAGCCCTTATTTTTTCTGAAAAAGTCAGCTCCCAGGGCTCGTTCCCCGGCGGCAACACCGGCGGTGAAATATTCAACCGCCTCAGCCGGGGATTTCGCCGCTTCTTCAGCCAGCAGAACATAGGCGTCGGCGCAGTCGGGTGAAAT
>JBFFZG010000576.1:0-1816 GCA_041568735.1 Promineifilaceae bacterium (SeqCode) | reverse complement strand
CACCAGAAGGCCGTGTGCCACCCGCCGGCCAAACGACTCCCCGGCCGCGAACTCGGCGTCGGTGTGGATCTGATTGTAATCCCCGGACAGCCCGGCGAAATTGACGATATCGGCTTCGGTGATCGTCCGGGCCTGGGTGACCACTTTGTCCCCGACTGTCATCTCTTCGAAATACCGGCCGCGGGGCTGGTAACGCGTCGTTTCAGACATCACTGCTCCTTTCTGGTCTGGTGAGTTCCTGGCATTTCCGGGCGCCCTATTCCCTGTTCAAGCCTGCCGCGGCCAGTTTTTCCGTCTCATCCTCGATGATCAGCCGGTCGATAAACTGGTCGAGATCGCCGTCCATAACCGCCGGCAGGTTGTAGCTGGAGTAGCCGATCCGGTGGTCGGTCACCCGGCCCTGCGGATAGTTGTAGGTGCGAATTTTTTCGCTGCGATCTCCGCTGCCGATCTGGGATTTGCGGTCGGCCGCAACCTCGGCGTGCTGGGAGGCCTCTCCGATCTCCTGCAGGCGGGCCTGGATGATGGCGAAAGCCAGCTGCTTGTTCTGGGTCAGGCTCCGTTCGGATTGGACCTTAACCATGATCCCGCTCGGCTTGTGAACGACCCGGGCGGCCGTGGCGTTTTTCTGCATGTGCTGGCCGCCGGGACCGGAAGAAAAGGTCGCCGTTATCTCGAGATCATTGGGGTCGAGCGTCACCTCGACATCGTCGATTTCCGGCATGACGGCCACGGTGGTCGTGCTGGTGTGAATTCGCCCCTGGGATTCGGTGACCGGCACCCGCTGCACCCGATGGACCCCGCTCTCGTACTTGAGCCGGGAGTAGGCTCCTTTCCCCTTGACGGCCATGATGACTTCTTTGTAGCCGCCCACGCCGATGAAATTTTCGTCCATGATCTGGGTTTTCCAGCCCCTGGCTTCGGCGTAGCGGGTGTACATGCGCAGCAGGTCGGCCGCAAAAATGGCGGCCTCATCCCCCCCGGCGCCCGCCCGAATCTCGATGAACACATTGCGGTCGTCGCGCGGATCCCTGGGAACCAGAAGGCGGCGCATTTCCTGCTCCAGCACCTCTTTCTGCCCTTCGAGCCGGTCGACTTCGGCGTTCATGAAGGCGACCATCTCCCGATCTTCCTCACTCTGGGCCAGTTCGCGGGCATCGTCGATATCGGCCAGGATTTTCTGATAGCGGCCGTGGGCTTCGAACAGGGGTTGGAGATCGGCGCGCTCCTGGGCGAGTTCGGTCAGGCGGACGTGATCGGTGACCACGTCCGGATCGACCATCTGGCGCTCGATTTCTTCATAACGGGTGACGACTTTGGCGATTTGATCGAACATGTCCTGGAATCATTTGGCGCCGGCCGCCGTCCCGCGCGTGTGACGGCGGTCGGCTGCCGATAATCATTCAATTAAAAATCATCTCTGGGATTGCCGCTGCATTATAACCAGAGGGCAGCCAGCGTCAAGCCGGCGGGGTCGGCAGAGGACGGCCATCCAAGGAGCTGTCCACCGGCCAGGGCTAAGGCGAGGCCAGCAGGGGCTCGATGACGCTTGCGAGCTGGGCCCGGGAAGCTTCGCCGATGATCACGGCGGCCACCGTCCCATCCGGGCCGATCACAAACGTTTCCGGCACCTGGCTGACGAAGTACTTGTCGCTGGTGATTTTCGACCGCAGATCGGGGCCGGAGGGGTAGGTCAGCCCGTAGGTTTCGATAAATTCCAGCGACTTGCGCTCCTCATCCAGGTAGGCGATGCCGAGGACGACCACCCCGCGATCCCGGTAAGCCTGCCAGATGCCCTCGAGGTCGTCCGTTTCGT
>JBFFZG010000575.1:0-1835 GCA_041568735.1 Promineifilaceae bacterium (SeqCode) | reverse complement strand
TGGCCACCCCTTCGCCCACACCCTCGCCCACGGCGACCCGCACGCCGACGCCGACCGACACCCCCCGCGCGACGCCGAGCCTGACCCCCAGCACGACCCCCAGCACGACCCCCAGCTCAACGCCGAGCTCGACGCCAAGCTCGACCCCCCGTCCGACCGCCGCGGCCTCGCCGCTGCCTTCCCCCACATCCACGCCCGCGCCGCCGGCCGCCCCCCTCTTTCCCGGTACGCCGATCTGGCCGTTCGACCGCGGCAGCTTCCTGGAGCAGGCGCAGAAAGCACGCACCGCCGTCCAGGAGTTCACCTTCCATTTAAACTACGCCACGACGGCCAACCAGCTGAGCTGCGATGCCGTCAAGCGCCACCGGGCGGACCTGACCGCCGCGCCCGGATACGCCGATACCCCGGCGGCCTGGCTCTCCCTCTACACCCGCTACCGCCAGGCGATCCACGACGCCGTCCAGGCCATGGCCCCGGTGTCGGCCGTCTGCGACAGCGGCGGCCGAACGATCGACAAAGAAACGGTCGAAGGGCTCTATCCCACACTCGACAGCGCCCAGAATCGGCTCTATGAGGTCGAACAGGAGGGAAAGGTGCTGCCTTAAACTTCCAAATCGTGACATTTGTCACCTGCGCCTGGCGGGAAAACCCCGTATGCTTCTCCCAAAATCGGTCAATTTTGCGTGGTTTTGCCTAGTTTTGATTAGATTACGCAAACCGCCGCGCTCCAGATCCCCGGGAGAGCAAGATGATTCCCTCCGATTACCCCCCACCGCGGTTGATTTTTTGGGAAACCACCGCCGGCTGCAACCTGAAATGTATCCACTGCCGCCGCATCACCGTCGCCGACCGGCTGATGCCCCAGGACCTGTCCACGGCCGAAGCGTGCCAGATGATCGATCAGATCGCCTCATTCGCCCGGCCGATCTTCATTCTCTCCGGCGGCGAGCCCCTCTTTCGTCCCGACATTTTTGAAATCGCCACCCACGCCAGCGACGCCGGCCTGATCGTGGCCCTGGCCACCAACGGCACCCGGATCGATCGGGGCGTCGCCCGGCAGATCCGGGAGGCGGGCATTCGCCGGGTCAGCATCAGCTTCGACGGGGCCGACGCCCCCACCCACGACATCTTCCGCGGCCGCGGCGCCTTTGACCTGGCCCTGGCCGGCATTCGCCACCTGCAGGCCGAAGGGGTTCCGTTTCAGATCAACACGACGGTCGCCCGGCACAACGTCGACCAGATGGCGGAAACCCTGGCCCTGGCCCGGGAGCTGGGGGCGGTCGCCCTGCACCTCTTCCTGCTCGTGCCGGTCGGCTGCGGGGTGGAGATCGCCCCGGACCAGCAGATTTCGGCCGAGGAATACGAAGGGGTGCTCAACTGGATGTACGAGGCGGAAATGGCCGGCGGCATCGAGCTCAAGGCGACCTGCGCCCCCCATTATTTTCGCATCGCCCGGCAGCGGCAGGCGGCCGAAAGGCGGCAGGGGATCGTCCGGGAGCGGCCGCAGAGCATGCACCGGCAGCAGCACGCCGGCGGACATCCGGGTGGACACCCCGGCGGCCATCCCGGCGGCCATCCCGGCGGCCATCCCGGCGGCCGGACGGCCATGAACGCCATGACCAAGGGCTGCCTGGCCGGCACCGGTGTCGCCTTCGTCAGCCACCGCGGCGAAGTTTTTCCCTGCGGCTACCTCCCGCTCGAGGCGGGCAACATTCGCCGGCAGCCGTTCCCGGAGATCTGGGCCGGCTCTTCCCTTTTCGAAAATCTGCGGAATCCGGATCTGCTCGAGGGAAAGTGCAGCGCCTGTGAATTCTTGAAAATCTGCAGCGGCTGCC
>JBFFZG010000574.1:0-1879 GCA_041568735.1 Promineifilaceae bacterium (SeqCode) | reverse complement strand
TTACATGCCAACCCGTGATTCATCGATTTCCTTAAAACTCCGGTGGCTCGGGGGGGTGGCGGCCGACGATTTCCTTGCTGATATACCAGCGGCCGCGGTTTTCGACCGGGTCGAAATAGATGTCGTAGACCCGGTCGTCTTCCAGCCGGACGCGAAAATAGACCCGGGCCACGCCGAGCCGGGCCAGCGTCGACGAAATCTTCGGGGTCTGGCGGCGCCACTCCCCCAGGAGCCGGGCCACGGCCAGCCGGCGGCCGCGCCAGATGAGCCGCTGCGGGCAGGGCGGCCGGCGCGGAAACGCCGGCGGCCGGTCGTATTCGACCGCGATCGGTTCGGTGATAAATTCAACCGCCATCGGCTGGCTCCGGGTTCAATGGGCGATCCGGCTTACCCGAGCCCATAAATCGGAACGGCCGCGCCGTGGATGGCGGCCGCGGCATCCGAGGCCAGGAAGAGGATGACGGAGGCGACCTGGTCCGGGGAAACCCATTTTTCTACCCGGGCTTTCGGCATCGCCTCCCGGTTCTCCGGCGTGTCCATCGTGCCGGGCACGACGCAGTTGACATTGATGCCGCTGCTTTTTAATTCGGCCGCCATGCTTTCCGTCAGGCGCAGGACCGCGCTCTTGGCGGCGCTGTAGGCGGCCGCCCGGGGGTTCCCTTCCAGGCCGGGCTTACCGGCGATATTGACGATCTTGCCGCTGCCCCGCTCGATCATATGGGGAATGAAGGCGCGGCTGACGAGGAAAACGGTGCCGGCGTTGAGATTGAGCATGAACTCCCAGGTCTGCCGCCCGGTTTCATGGACGGGCGTGCCCATCTTAAAGCCGCCGGCGAGGTTGACGAGGACGTCGACCCGGCCGGCCTGCCGCAGGACGGCCTCCCCCAGCCGCTCCACCGCCGCCTCATCGGTCAGGTCGGCCTCGAAAAAGTGAACGTCCGGCCGCTCGGCCAGGCCGGCATAGGCCGCCTGCAGGCTGTCGAGCCGGTGCTCGACCAGTGCCAGCGAGGCCCCGGCCGCGACAAAGGCGGCCGTCACGGCCGCGCCCAGGTTGCCGGCAGCGCCGGTAATCAGGACGATCCGGCCGGAAAAATCAAATGTCGTGCCGCCTGCTGTCCCTTCCACCATTGAAACGTCTCCTTCTCCCCCGCCCGCTCAGGTCGAAATGCCATGGGGGAAGCCGGCTACCGGGAGCCGGTCGGGCGCACATTGCGCCAGCCCTCGGCGCTGCCCCAGATATCAAACGCGCCGGCCCCCTGGTCCGCGCCGGCGGCCGGCCGCTTCCCCCTGCGGCCGAACAGGAGCTCCAGGGCGCCCACGGCGGCCAGGGTCAGATCGTCGGCTGGGGCGGCCGGCCGCCAATCGGCCAGCCGGCGCTCCAAAAAATCGGTCGTCGTCTCGCCGCGGCGAAAATGGGGATCGGCCAGGATCGCCTGCAGATAGGGGAGGTTGGTCGTCACCCCGAGCACGGCCGTCTCCCGCAGCGCCCGCTCCATGCGGCGCAGCGCCTCCTCCCGGCCGGCCCCACCGGCGATGAGCTTGCCCAGCATCGGGTCGTAGTAGGGGGTCACTTCCGACCCGCTGTCGATGCCGTCGTCGACCCGGATGCCGGGGCCGGACGGCCGCCGGTAGTGATGGATCGTCCCGATCGAGGGGAGAAAATTCTGCGCCGGATCTTCGGCGTAGAGCCGGCATTCGATGGCGTGGCCGCGCTGGCTGAGATCGGCCTGGGTGAAGCCGAGCGCTTCGCCGGCCGCGATGCGAATCTGCCACTGCGCCAGGTCGACGCCGGTCACCCATTCGGTGATCGGGTGCTCGACCTGCAGCCGGGTATTCATTTCCAGCAGGTAGAAATGATCGGCGCCATCCTCGCGGGCGT
>JBFFZG010000573.1:0-1895 GCA_041568735.1 Promineifilaceae bacterium (SeqCode) | reverse complement strand
TCTACGAAGGCTGGGGCTTCCGGCCGATTCCCCCCTTCGGCGACTACCGGGAAGACCCGCTCAGCCTGTTTTACGAGAAAGACATCGATTGACCGCGTTGGCTCCCGGCATGGCCAAGATCCTCTACTTCAACATCCCCGCCCACGGCCACGTCAATCCCTCGCTGCCGGTCGTGCGGGAGTTGGTGCGGCGGGGGGAAGCGGTCGTCGCCTACAATACCGGCGATTTCCGGCCGCTTCTCGAGGCCACCGGGGCGGCCTTCCGCCCCTATCCGCCCACGGCGCTGACGGCCGCGGAGATCGCCGGCCGGCTCCAGGACGGCAACCTGGCCCGCATCTCCGCCCTTTTTCTGCAGGTCACGGAACAGCTGCTCCCGTTCGCCCTGGATGAGCTGGCCCGGGAGCGGCCCGACCTGATTCTGTTCGATGGGGTCGTCCTCTGGGGACGCATGGCGGCCGCCCAACAGGGGCTTCCCGCCGCGGCCACCCTGACTACGTTTATCCTGGACGGGACCCGAGAAGTGCGGCGGGGCAGCCGGGCGCTCCTGCAGGCGCTGCGCTGGCTGCCGCAGGTGCCGGAGATCCTGCGGGCGCGGCTGCGCCTGACCCGGGCCTATGGGAAGGCCTTTCCCAATGTGCCCCCGCTCTTTCCGGTGCGCGGCGGGCTGAACATCTTGTTTACCGCCCGGGAGCTCCAGCCGCCGACGCACGTGGTCGATAAAACCTTTCGTTTTGTCGGTCCGGCGATCGACCCGGCTGCGGCGGCCGAGCCGCTGCCCTTTGACCTGCCCGGCCGGGGCCCGCTGGTCTATATTTCGCTGGGGACGATTCACAACCGGGCCGAGCCCTTTTACCGGCAGTGCTTCGAGGCCTTCGCCGATTATCCAGCCCGCTTCGTCCTTTCCGCCGGAAAAGAGACCGATTTACCGGCGCTGGGGGAAATCCCGCCCAATTTTGTTGTGCGGCCGTCGGTGCCGCAGCTTGCCGTTCTGGCCCGGGCGGATGCCTTCATTACCCATGGTGGGGTCAACAGCATCCACGAAGGGCTCTATTTCGCCGTGCCCCTACTGCTGATCCCGCAGCAGCTGGAGCAGCTCTTCGCCGCCCGCATCGCCGCCGGCCGCGGTCCCGGCCTGGTGCTCGAGGAAATGCTGGTCCGGGGGCGGATCAAGACGGCGTCCCTGCGCGCCGGGCTGGCCGGCCTGCTCGAGGAGCCGCGCTACGGCGAGGCGGCGGCCGCCCTGCAGACCATTCTGCGCGGCACCGGCGGCTACCGGGAGGCCGCGGACGAAATCCAGGCCTTCATCGCCCGCGCGACCTGACCTCTCCCCACGGCCCATCCCCCTTTTTCCACCACGCATCCCAATCCTGCCGAGGGATCTGCCGCCGCGGCCGCCCGACCGGTCGCATGGTGGAGAGTTCGAGTTCGCCCATGCCCGGTTGGTTGACATAAGGTGGGGAGCATCTGTCAGATGCTCCCCACCTGCCCGCAGCCCATCCCCGCTCGCCGAACACGCATCCCGAGCCTGTCGAGGGATCTGCCGCCGCCGCCGTCACCCGACCGGTCGCATGGCAGACGGCGCCCCACGGCCGCTCGATCCGCCGTCTTTCTGGTCTGCTCGCGGCGGGGATTGGCGGCAGATCCCTCGTCGAAGACGCCTCGGGATGCCACGTGGAACTGGGAGTCGGCCTGCAGTTGCCGGGTAGGGCCGCTGGTGTCACCAGGACCCTGGCCCGGCGCCCGTTCCCCGTTCCCTGTTCCCCGTTCCCGGCCGTCAGGCCCCTCAGCCACCCATCCCGAGCCTGTCGAGGGATCTACCGCCGCGGCCGCCGCCCGACCGGTCGGATGGTGGAGAGTCCAAGTTCGCCGCGACCCAGGTTAGTTGACATAAGGTG
>JBFFZG010000572.1:0-1896 GCA_041568735.1 Promineifilaceae bacterium (SeqCode) | reverse complement strand
GGTCTGCTTCCTTTTTTTTGTCCACGGCATGCCAAAAATCCGGGCGCCGGCCAGGTTGACGATGGCCGCCGCCCCGTCGGCGAGCGATCCCCAGCCGGCGGAAGTTTTACCGTCCCATTTTTCCGCGCGCGCCCCGGCCGGGAGGCCAGAAACCCTGGCCGGCGAGCGGCTGAGAACGACGACTTCGTAATTTTTTGCCACCAGGGCGTCGGTCAGGGCCCGGCCGATTAAACCGGTGCCGCCAGTGATAAGTACCCGCATGAAACTGCTCCTTGCTGTCGGGGATTGACCCCGTCCATACTGTGTGTCTGGAAAGCGGCCGCCGCCCTTACGTGGAACCGGCCAGGATTCGCTCCGGCGCCCCCGCCAGCCAGTCGACGAGGATCTGCCCCCGCTCATCCAGCACGTCCCGCGCCGCGTCGTGGTAGGCCTGTATAAATTCATTCAACAGGTGCTGCGACATGGGGATATGGTGGTTGACCAGCAGCCCTTCGACCCAGGTCAGGTTGGCGGTCAGCAGATCGAGATCCCCGAAGGCCAGGGCCGCGGCGATGTTCTGTCCCATCTCGGCTGTCGTTTGATTGAGGTCGAACTGCTGGCTTCGCCCCTTGAGCAGATCCCAGATCCGCGCTTCGATGGTCGGCCGCCGGTCGAGATAATGATCGAGGGTGACCCGGAATTCCCGGCCGGCCGGTTCGGCCGCCGGCATCGGGCCGGGACTGCTCATCAGCCGCTCGACCGCCGACAGGACCTGGTCAATTTTTTCCCCCAGAAAATACCCGGGCATGCGCCGGTGCAGGGCCGGAATCTGGCTGAATACCGCGCCCCCGTAGGCGACCACAACCCGTTCTTCCTCGAGGAGACGGGCCATGGGCAGCATCGTGCTGGCCGTGTGCAGCGTCTGGGCCGAGAGGATGACCAGGTGGGGTCTGGCCGCTGCCAGCGTCGACTCGAGTCGGGCCGTGGGGACATTGGCGCCGAGGTAGATCACTTCCCAGCCGCTGCGCCGCAGCAGCAGGGAGATCAAAAGAAGGCCAAAGGTGTGGCGCTCCTCCGGCGGGCAGGCGGCCAGAATGCGGCCGCTGCGATGGGGCACGGGAGCCGCCAGCATGAGCGTCTCCAGCCGGCGGATGGCCAGGGCGGAGGCGAAATGCTCCTGCTGGACGGTCATTTCCCCGGCATACCAGCGGGCGCCGATCTCGGCCAGCCCCTTCTGCAGCAGCTCAAAACAGACGGTTTCCAGGGGGAAGAGGGCGAAGGCTTCAGAAATCAATTTTTCGGCCGCCCGCTCGTTAAATTGGGCACAGGCGGCGATCCAGGCCTCGCGCAGGGCGGGCAGATTCCCTTCCACGCCGCTGATGGTCGTTGACGGATCATCTCCGGAGAGAGAGGCGTCGCTGGTCAGGGGATCTTCGCCGGCCTCTTCGAGCTGCAGCCATAGGGCGGCGGCGTGGCTGATGCTCATCCCTTCATCCTGGCGGGCGACCAGCCATTTGAGCATCTCGATATCCCGCAGGGAGTAGAGTCGGTGGCCGCCGGCGGTGCGGTCCGGGCGGGGGAGTCCATAGCGGCGCTCCCAGGCACGCAGGGTATCCGGCTTTAACCCGGTTTCCCTGACGACCGCCTTGAGATTGTAGGTGGGCATCGTCTCGACCAGCGAGGCCTGGTTATCCGGTTCATCGACCCGCCCACCGGCGCCGGCCGTTCGAGAAGTTGTCGATTTTGCAGTCATTTTTTTTCCTGGCGGCCGTCCCCCGAAAAGGGAATTGGGCGTGCCGGCGGTTGATCGGCCGGTGCCTACACCTGAAGGAAGCCGCTGTTCTTCATCTTGAGGAAATGAAAGGTAACTGGCCAAAATTTAACACAATCCCCCTTGAGTGTCAATGATTTGTACAG
>JBFFZG010000571.1:0-1907 GCA_041568735.1 Promineifilaceae bacterium (SeqCode) | reverse complement strand
GTGCGGCTGCCGGACGGCAGCCGCTGCAGCGGTTCGGAAAAGGGGGCGGAGTCGAAAATCAACCTGCGCGGCTGGATGCTGCCGGCCGATTCCCACTTCACCTTCCTGGCAGCCGACGAGAGCTACCGGGCGGAGCTGGCGGGGATGATCGTGCGGGAAATCGTTCCCCGGCTCGTCGGCCCCTGGCACATGCGCACCTGCGCCACGCTGGAATTGTCGGACAGCGCCGGCAATCACGGCCGGCTGGAGCTGCAGCGCAACGCTCAGCTCTCGGTGACGATCAGCGGACCGACCGGCCGGACGCTCCTCTACCGCCAGCTGCAGGTTTCCTGAGTCCAAACGATCCGGCCGCCAGCAGCCATCCCATCCATAAAGAAAAACACCGCCGACGCGGTGTTTTTTTTATGGAGTGCTGGTCCTTCCTCCGGGTCAGGCCGGCCGCGGCCGGAATCCCGGCCGGCTGGCCCGCCAGATCGCCGGCAAACGGCGCAGTTTTTCCCAGCCGCTGATATAGGCTCGCCGGTTGAACACGTCGTAGTCGTGCGCTTCGATATCCTGCAAAATGGCCCGATAGAGGTCGGCCGCCGCCGCGATGGCGAAACGGCCGTCGGAGGAGAGGCAGGCGATGCCCGGCCACGCTTCGTCGTAAAGCCGCCGGTTGCGGGCAATTTGAAAGCGCATGAAGGCGCGCCAGCGGTCGTCGACCCGGCCGGCGGCGATGTCCGCCTCGCCGAGGCCGAAGGCGGCCAGTTCGTCCAGAGGGAGATAGAGCCGGCCATTGGCCCAATCCTCGGCCACATCCCGCAGAATATTGGTCACCTGCAGGGCCACCCCGAGCTTGATGGCGTAGGGTACCGCCTCCGGCCCGCTGAAGCCGATGATGTGCATGCTCATCAGGCCGACGGTGGAGGCGACCCCGTAGGCGTAGCCGGCCAGCTCGTCGAAGGTCTGGTAGCGGGTCTTGCCCAGATCGGTCAGCACGCCGTCAATCAGCTGTTCGGCGAAGCGAACCGGCACCCGGTAGCGAGCCCGAACGTCCCCCCAGGCGATGGCCACCGGGTGACTCTGCCGGGGAAGGTTGGTGAATATCTCTCTCTTCCAGTCCTCGAGCTGCTGCCGGATGCCGGCCTCGTGATCGCTGCCGGCGGGGTTGTCGACCAGGTCGTCCGTGATGCGGCAGAAGGCGTAAAGCGCCCGCACAGCCTGCCGTTTTTCGCGGGGAAGCAGAGCGGAAGAAAAATAAAATGAACGGCTGTGCGCTGCCGTCAGCCGCTCACAGGCGTCCAGCGCCCGCCCGAGCGTACCGGGATCGATTTCTCCCGATCGCGACCCGCTGGTCAGGGCGCCGGCCGCTTCGAGGGCGCGATGCAGAAGGGGGGCTTCCCAGGTATGAATCAGACTCATCTTTTTTTCTCCCTGTAACCATCACGGCAGGTTTTCTCGAAATGGCCGTGCCTCACGAGAACAGGCGGCCAATTATCCACCTTTTTGGGGAAATTTCTGGAAAAAACCTGGACAACTAGCCTGATTCTAGTTGGCTTTCGAGTGAATGTCAAGGTTTTATCTATAATATTTCTGTACAAATCATTGACACTCGAGGGGGATTGTGTTAAATTTTGGCCAGTTACCTTTCATTTCGTCAAGATGAAGAACAGCGGCTTCCTTCAGGTGTAGGCACCGGCCGATCAACCGCCGGCACGCCCAATTCTCTTTTCGGGGGACGGCCGCCAGGAAAAAAAATGACTGCAAAATCGACAACTTCTCGAACGGCCGGCGCCGGTGGGCGGATCGATGAACCGGATAACCAGGCCTCGCTGGTCGAGACGATGCCCACCTACAATCTCAAGGCGGTCGTCAGGGAAACCGGGTTAAAGCCGGATACCCTGCGTGCCTGGGAGCGCCGCTAT
>JBFFZG010000570.1:0-1908 GCA_041568735.1 Promineifilaceae bacterium (SeqCode) | reverse complement strand
AGCCGGGCACCGTGTAGAGATCGTAGCCCGGCCCGCCGTCTTCGCGCTGGAAGCCGCTGAGCAGGACCGACAGGTTTTCCTTGAGGGTCTGGTACTTGTTCGGCACGGAGATGCCGTAGCCGTCGTCCCAGATCGAAATGATGGCCGGGGCCTGGATCACCCCGATGGCGTTGACCGCTTCCCAGAAGAGCCCTTCGGCCGCGCTGGCATTGCCGATCATGCCGAAGGCGACCTCATTGCCGTGGCGGGAAAATTCGGTCAGGGGCTGCAGCTCTTCGAGCTCCCGGTAGAGGCGGGAAGCTTGGGCCAGCCCCACGAGGCGGGGCATCTGCGAGGCGGTGGGGGAGACATCGGGGGAGCTGTTGGGGCGGGTGGTCAGATCGCGCCAGCTGCCGTCCGGATTGAGGCTGCGGGTGGAAAAGTGGGAGCCCATCATCCGGCCGCTGGAGGCCGGATCGGCGTCGAGGTCGGCGTGGGCGTAGAGCTGGGCGAAGAACTGCTGGATGGTCAGTTCGCCGACGGCGAACATGAAGGTCTGATCCCGGTAGTAGCCGCTGCGCCAGTCGCCGGGCTGAAAAACGTGGGCCAGGGCCAGCTGGGCGACTTCCTTGCCGTCCCCGAAGGCGCCGAATTTGGCCCGGCCGCTGAGGACTTCGCGGCGGCCAATGAGGCTGGCCTGCCGGCTGCGGTAGGCCAGGCGGTAATCGTCAATGATGGCCTGATGATTGAGGTCGCCCAGGGCATCATCCAGGGGAGATGACTCGGGACGTGATTCTTTCAACATCAACGAGCTCCTTGTCGTCGTTCTTCTCTTGGAAAACGGAGATGGTAGAGATCCACCGGATATTCTGGCTGCGGGGCGGATCGAACATGCCCGGGGCTCAGGTCCAGTCGGTTATCGGCATGAGGTCGGCCAGGTAGCTGACCGGCCCGGAGAGGTGTTTTTGTAAGAGGACGCATGCCCCGTCGACATCCTTACGGCGGCAGAGCTCGAGCAGCTGGTAGTGCTCGTCCTGGGATTTCGCCAGGTATCCCAGGTCCCCCAGTTGACTCAATTGTAGGAAGCGCGCCACGTTCGTGTGCAGTCCTTCGACGGTTTTTAACAGAATGTTCATACCGGACGGCCGGTAGAGGGCCGAGTGGAACTTCCAGTTTAGCTCCGCCCAGCGCTCGAGGTTGTTTTCGACGTCGATCTCGCCCAGGATCAACTGGGCCTGGTGGAGATCGGCCGGCATCTGCGCCGGGATCGCCCGCTTGATGACCAGGGTTTCCAGGGCGATGCGAATGGCGTAGATTTCGTCGACCTCCCGGAACGAGAGGTGGGTGACGACCGCTCCGCGGTTGTGGCGAATTTCGACGAGCCCTTCGACTTCGAGCCGGGAGAGGGCCTCCCGGACGGGAATCTTGCTGACTTCGAACTCCCGGGCGATTTCATCCTGCCGCAGCGGCTGGCCGCTCTGGAGGGTGCCGTGGAGGATGGCCGCCCGCAGGGCATCGGCGATCTGTTCGGCGGTTGTTTTGGGTGGTTTGAGTGTTCCGAATCCCATGGGGGTATTGTATAAGTGTATACGATTTGGGTCAATGTGAGTTGGGTACGGGAACGGGGGTTGGGAGCTGGGAGTTGGGAGTTGGGGAGGAAGGGGCTATTGCCGGAATGCAGATTCATAACCCACAAATATTCAAGTATCCCGAGCCTGTCGAGGGATCTGCCGCGTTACTCGGAGTGGAACAGGCCAGAACGACGGTGGATCGCGTTGACCGCCGGCCGTCCTCGGTCGGTGGCGATGGGCGACGGCCGCGGTGGAAGATCCCTCGACAGGCTCGGGATGCGCGGCTGGCGGGCGATGATGGGCCGCGAGCAGTTGGAATGCAGTGGATCATCAAAATCAATGTGGCATCCCGAGGAGT
>JBFFZG010000569.1:0-1912 GCA_041568735.1 Promineifilaceae bacterium (SeqCode) | reverse complement strand
GTTCCCCTCCCCCACCATGCTATAATCCAAACCAACTCGGAGGTTTCTCATGGCAGAAAAAACAGTCGACACCTATATCGCCGGGCTGACCGGCTGGCAGGCGGAAGTGGTCGGGCAGGTGCGCCGGATCATTCTCGAAGCGGCCCCGGATGCCCGCGAGTCGATCAAATGGGCCCAGCCGGTCTACGAGGCCAATGGGCCGTTTGGCTACATCAAGGCCTTTAAGAACTCGGTTAATTTCGGTTTCTGGCGCGGCGTCGACCTCGATGACCCGCACCAGTTGCTCGAGGGGACGGGGGAAAAAATGCGCCACGTCAAACTGACCGGACCGGCCGATGTCCGGCCGGAAGCCTTTGCCGATTTTGTCGCGCAGGCCGTGCGGCTCAACCAGGAAAAAGGGGATCCGACGAAGGGTTAGCGGGCGCTCTGGCAGCCCTGTCACGGGCGATGGCTCCTGAACTGCTGATTATCGGAGCGTTTTTCGGGCTGCTGCTGGCGGCCGTCGCCGCCGGCATTCTGCTGCAGTGGTTCCTTCCTGGAGCAAGACGGCGAATGGGCCTCGCCTATACCCTGGCCCTGCCGGCGCTGATCCTCACCGCTTATTTTCTGGCCTGGCAGGTGGAACCCCAGGCCATCACCCGGGAGCGAGCCGGCCGGATCGACGAGGCGATTGCCCGCTTTGCCGCGGAGCGCGGGCGCTATCCGGCCAGCCTGTCTGACCTGACGCCGGCTTATCTGCCCTATTTTCTCGGGCCGCTGACCGGTCGGGACCAGGTCTGGTGCTACGAAGGGGGGCGGACGACTACCGGCTGGGGTATATCGTCTACCGGCGCTGCGACGAGCGGACCTATCAGACCCCGTATGTCGCGGCGGTGATCGCCGCCGAGTCGGGGATTTTCCCCCGGGATGGCTGGATGTGCGACGAGGATCTCCGTCGAGTTGAGATTACCGGCGGCCTGTAGGACAATGGACCGGTTATGTCCGAATGGTCTCTCTACATGATCGACTGCGATGGGGTCTACCTGTACACCGGCATCACGACCGATGTCGGCCGCCGTTTTCGCCAGCACAGCGGCCAGCTGAGCCGGGGCGCAAAAGCGCTGCAGCTGCGCCGCTTCGAGCGGTTTGAATTGATCTTTGCCCTGGTGATCGGGGATCGTTCACTGGCGCAGAAGGTCGAGCACCGGGTGAAGAAACTCTCGCGCCAGGAGAAATTCGCCCTGGCGGCCGGCTGCCCGAGCCGGGAGCAGCTGCTGGCCCGCCTGAACCTGCCGTCAGAGCTGTCCGCCGGCGATTAGCCGCTGTCGTTCAAAAACATAAAACCTCAAACACGTTCCTTGCGGTCCGTGTTTGAGGTTGTAGCGGGGGCTTTGGGAGTCGTTCTTCTGGCCCGTTCTGACCCGCCGGACGCCCCCGGGGTGACGAAAAAGGCTTGTTGAGTAATCAGGCGATCACGGGACCAGGCTCAACTCATCGACCGGTAAGGTGGTCCACTTGGCCGTGGCCTCCCCCCGCATCGCGGCCGGCAGCCAGTACCGGACGCGGCTGGTAGGTTCGCTCGAGGTGGTGGGAGCGGCCGTGGCCTCCACCCAGATGATCGACGGGTCCCTCGGCAGCCAGTCGGAAGCGCCCAGCCGCTCGAGCAGATAAACGTATTCCGGAACGGCTGTCGGGACGGCCGCCGGCTCGGCAAACGGCAGAGCCCGTTCTTTGAGATCGATCCCGGTCGTCACCGGCTGTCCAACATGAAAGGCGGCGCCAAGATCGGCGTAAAGCGCGCGCGCGCGCATGCTCATCTCGGTGATAACCGGCAGGCCGACGTGGAAGTCGGGGTTGCCGGCGGTGATCACCGGCGCCTGCAGGACTCTATCGGTAAAGATTGGCAGGCCGACCTGGTAGTCCCGGCTCAAGG
>JBFFZG010000568.1:0-1914 GCA_041568735.1 Promineifilaceae bacterium (SeqCode) | reverse complement strand
GTCGCCCTGCTGACCGGGGTGGCGGTCGTGGTCATTCTCGGCCGGCTGCCGGTCCTGGGCGGCTTCGTCTACCTGATCAGCTTTGTCCTGGCTCTCGGTGCGATTCTGGTCCACCGCATGGGCCGCGGGGGTACCCCCGCGCCGGAAAAGATCCCGGCTGAGAAGGTCATGCCGGTACCCGGCGACTGAGCGGACAAGCCGGCTCCTAATTCCGCCGGTTTCGCCCCGGCAGCGATGTGAAACAGCTCGCTGCCGGGGCTTTTTTATTTGCATCGCCCCCCGGTCTCCCGCGCAGGCTGAGCCGGTTCAGCGCAGGGAGCGCAGAAACGAATCCACGGCCTCCTGGTCCCAGCTTTCCACATTGCCAACGATCATGATCATGCCGGCGCCGCCGTCCCGGGTGACGATCGGACCAAACATCTGGCGTACCCGGCTGCCGCTTTCGTCCGTCCCTTCGAAGAGAGTGAACGTGGTTTCCTGCCCGTTGATGACATAGATTTCCGCGCCGAACTCCTGCAGATCGCCCCCTTCCATGTCGATACCCTGCTCGGCGACCATCGATTCCATCTGCTCCCGCATCTGGGCTTCATCGCCGGCCAGGGCGGCCGGAAAACTCATCATCATGATCATCACGCCGTCGCCGCTGTCCCCCTCCGGTTCGATCATAACCATGCGCAGGCCCATCATCGACAGGCCGCCCGCTTCGCGGTAGCCGGACGGCAGCTCGTAGTCGACGATTTCGGCGGCGACGCCGGCCGCCTGCTCCGGCCCCTCGGCCAAGGCGCCGCTCAATGACCGCTCGACAACCGCCGGCACGATGTAAAAGAAAGCGGCCACACCCAGGCAGCAGATCAATGCCACACCCCCCAGGATCCCGAGAACGATTTTTGTTGTCCGACTCATGTTAGACCTCCATTGAATGCTTCAGTGATCAATCTTCGCCCCCTCGCCCCCACCCCGCTGCTTCCCTGAGAGTCAGAGCGGCAGCCAGGTTTCGTGCAGGTGCAGCCAGAGCGGCCGGCCGGTTGTGGACGGGCTGTGGAAAAGAACGCTGCTCAGGCGGCCGCGCGTCTCCTGCCCGATCGTCTGCCATTCTTCGTAGGTCGCCAGGACGAAGGGACCCAGGTGGCGCTGCACCCGGGCGTTTTTGATTTCGATGGAAAAATCGGGCTGGCTCCCGTGCCGCCGGTAGAGAGCGGGGAGCAGGTCATCCCGCCGGATCGCCCGGCCGTCCGGGGTGATCATCAGGAAATCGGGAGCGAGGTTGGCCGAACAGGCGATGAACATCTCGGGGTGGGCGGGCAGGCGGCCGGTGAACCACTCTTCGAAAAAGCGGTGCAGTCGGACGATTTCATGGACGATTGGATCGAGCATGGCGGGTTCGAATGTCAGCAGATCGCGCAATAAACCATCACAACAGTATACGCCCGGCCGGGAAAAATGCATCCTTAAAAGATTTCGACCGGGGGCAGCCGGGCGATCGCCTCTCCTCGAGTGGGAGGAGTTCCAGAGCGGAAAGCGCTGCCAGACGACCAGCGCTCGCAGATGATTCCCCACTGCCCTCAGGCCCCGGCTGCGTAAGGCGAGACGTGGCCGGCGAGCTGGTCCCAGAGGCGATTGCCAGGTGTGGTATGATGTGAAAATCGGCGGCCGCGTGTTTGATCCACGGAGGATGAACCGATGTCAAAAACCTTATCCCCCAGAGAAAAAAAGATGAAGGCCATGATGGAGCGGACTCTTGCCAGCCCTAACATGACCTGGATGGGCTACAATCGCCGTCTCTTCAAACTGCTGCCCACCGATCCCCGCTGCACCGCCTGCATGGCCCCCTTTGAAGGCACGGGAGGGACGCTGATCCGCGTGCTGCTCAACAAGAAGCGTTCCCAATATAATCCACTTTTCTGCAATCACTGC
>JBFFZG010000567.1:0-1920 GCA_041568735.1 Promineifilaceae bacterium (SeqCode) | reverse complement strand
TATTGGCCCGGGACCTGCGCCCCTACCGGGATGAACTGATCATTTCCTCCAAAGCCGGCTACCACCTGTGGCCCGGCCCTTATGGGGAATGGGGTTCCCGCAAATACCTGGTCGCCAGCCTCGATCAGAGTCTCAAGCGGATGGGACTCGACTACGTCGACATCTTTTACAGCCACCGCTTCGACCCCGACACGCCGCTTGAGGAGACGATGGGAGCGCTCGATTTTATCGTCCGCAGCGGCCGCGCTCTCTACGTCGGCATCTCGACCTACGATCCGGAGCAGACCCGGCGCGCGGCCGCCATCCTGCGCGACCTGGGCACCCCCTGCCTCATTCACCAGCCCCGCTACAACCTGTTCGACCGCTGGATCGAAGACGGTCTCCTCGAGGTCCTGGCGGACGAGGGGATCGGCTGCATCGGCTTTTCTCCCCTCTGCCAGGGGATTCTGACCGACAAATACCTCGAGAAGATTCCCGAAAAATCCCGGGCCGGCAAGTATCAGGACGCGCTCCACTGGGGAGATACTGTCAGCCAGGAGCGCATTGCCCGGGTGGCCCGGCTCAACGAACTGGCCCGGCAGCGGGGGCAGTCGATGGCCCAGATGGCGATCGCCTGGGTCCTGCGCCAGGCCGGCATGACCTCGGCCCTGATCGGGGCCAGCCGGGTGGGTCATATCGAGGAAGCGGTGGCCGCCCTCGATCGCCTGGAATTCAGTGGGGAAGAGCTGGACCAGATCGAGGCGATCCTGGCCTGAAGCACCCCCACTCGACGGCCGGCCCCCAGGCCCGGTTCAGGGCAGGTGGCTTTCGGACGCCGGCGAGCCGGGCGGCGGACCGGCCCGGACGCCGGCCAGGATCCGCTCAAAATCCGCCCGCTCAAACTGCCCGGCCCCGACCGTGAGCGCGTTGGCCGTGCCGGCCGCCACTCCCCGTTCCACCACTTCCACCAGACTACCCCCGCGGGTAAAGCCGTCGATCAAGCCTGCCAGGAGCGCATCGCCCGATCCCACCGCGCTCTGCGCCGCTACCGGAGGCGGCTGCACCCAGACCAGCTCCCGCTCTCGGGCGGCAATTGCGCCATCCGGCCCCAACGATAGGACGACGGTGGTGTGGTGGCGGGCGGCGATGGCGGCCGCGGCCGCCGCTAAAGCAGCCGGCGTCTCCGGCGCCTCCCCGATCAGAATTCCCACTTCACTCGCATTGGGCTTGATTAAGAACGGCCGCGCGGCCGCCCCCAGCTTCAGAGGCTCGCCGCTGCTGTCGAGAAAGACCGGCACGCCGGCCGCGCGGGCGACTTCGATCAGGCGGGCGTAAAAATCGGCCGGCACCCCGGGCGGCAGGCTGCCCGACAGGGCCACGGCGGCGGCGCGGCCGGCCAGCCGCCCCACGCGGGCTACCAGCGCCTCGATCGCCTCCGGGTCGATCGGCTCCCCCCGCTCGTATATTTCCGTCATCCCCCCGGAGCCGGCGTCGAGGATCGACAGGCAGGTGCGGGATTCGTGGGGGACCTGGACGAAGTCGGTCGCGATCCCCTCCGCCTGCAGCCCGCCCTCTATGAAGCGGCCGGCGTCGCCGCCAACCCAGCCCGTCACGACCGGCTGCGCCCCCAGCCGGCGCAGGGCGCGGGCGACATTGGCCCCCTTCCCGCCCGGCAGCGCCAGCACCCGCTCCGGCCGGTGAATGCGGCCCGGGGCAAACGAATCGACGACGACGGTCTTATCGACGGCCGCGTTGGCATTGACGCAGAGGATCATTTCCCACTTAACCGGCTTTCCCGGCCGCCCCGATGAAGCGCAGCCGCTCCCGGACTACGTCGATCTGCGCCTCGCGCGCCGGGCCCAGATATTTTCGCGGATCGACCAGCGCGGTGTCGGCCGCCAGCACCTGCCGCACCGCCCCGGTGAAGGCCTTGTTGAGCTG
>JBFFZG010000566.1:0-1936 GCA_041568735.1 Promineifilaceae bacterium (SeqCode) | reverse complement strand
CGGATTACGGTCAAAAACCGGCACGGCCGGGTGATCCTCGACATCCCGGCGGCCGTCGGCGCCTTCGGTTTGCTCCCCCCGCTTTTCATGTGGACCGTGGTGGCCTTCGGCGTGGCCGTGGTGACCAACTGTTCGGTGACGATTGAGCGGGTGGAAAAAGTCCCGGCCGAAGAAACCCCCGAAGCCGTCTAAGCCCAAACCCATTCCCACTAACACAAAAGAGCGCGAGGGATCGCGCTCTTTTTATTTCCCCTCTAGTTATTTTCCGGTTCCTCTGAGATAACGAAGCTCAACCATCACCCAAGTCCCCCAACTGTTCCCCGTTCCCCGTTGCCCAACTCCCAACTCCCAATCCCCAACTCCCATCCCCCGCTCACCCATACTCCACATGCGCCCCCCGCAGCCGGCCGAAAAACCACTCCAGGAACCAGATCACCCCCATGACGATCAGGTCGACGGCGATCGTCATGGAGAACGCCAGGGCCAGGTAGCCGAAGACCGTGGCCACCGGGCCGGTCAGCCCCCGGTAGAGGAAATCCTGGAACCCAAGGATGTAGAGGGCGATCAGCAGCAGGCCCATGAGCAGGAAAAAGGCCGGCCAGGCGCGCCGATCCGAGGGGCTGGGCATCATGGCATTGCTGATGGCGAAGAGCAGGTAGAGCCAGAGCCAGAAGTCGTTCGTTTCGAAGAGCTGGTTGAGAGCGGCCGACAAGGGGTCCGGGGTTCCATCCCGGATCATGATGAGCAGTTCGGCCGCCTGGAAAATGTAGAAGCCGATGGCCAGAACGGCCGCCGTGCCGAAGATGAGGGGGGCACCGCCGATCAGCGTCTCGCGGATCGGTCCCACGCTGGCGCTCTTGTAGTACTCCACGTAGCCGAGCCGCAGCGTGCCGTCCTCCTGGAGCTTGGGCCAGAGCGAAAAGCGGCCGGTGCGGACCCCGAGAATGTTGGCGGTCAGCCAGTGGCTCAGCTCGTGCAGGAGAACACCTGGCAGCATGATGATGGCGTAAATGACAATCGACCACTGCACCCGGCCGGTCACCAGCAGGGCCACCCCCTGCAGGTGGCGGTTGATCCAGCGCTGCATGACCAGGACGATGGGAAAAGCCAATCCGGCCCAGAGCAGCGGGGTCAGGGAATCGAAAAAGGGATCGTTCACGACGCGGGTGGTTCCTGCCTGGCCGGGACGGCCGGGGCGCAGTCTAGCCGGCGGCGGCCTCGCGGACGAGGTCGACGAAGGAGGGCTTGAGGCTGGCCCCGCCAACCAGGGCCCCGTCGATGTCGGGCATGGCCATGAACTCGGCGATATTGTCGGGTTTGACGCTGCCGCCGTATTGGATGCGGGCGCGGGAGGCTGCTTTTTCCCCGTAGAGATCGCGAATTTTCCCCCGGACCGCCGTGCCGATAATGCGCTGGGCATCTTCAGCCGTGGCCGATTTGCCGGTGCCGATCGCCCAGATCGGTTCATAGGCGATGACGATCTGGCCGACCTGGTCGGCCGAAAGACCGGCCAGGGCCGCCTCGACCTGGCCGCTGACGAAGGGAACGGTCTCCCCGGCTTCGTTCTGTTCGAGGCTCTCGCCGACGCAGACGATCGGGATCAGGCCGTGGGCGAAGGCGGCGTGGGCCTTTCGATTGACCCCCTCGTCGGTTTCGCCGAAGTAGCCGCGCCGTTCGGAGTGGCCGAGGATGACGTAGCGGCAGAACGGGGTCAGCATTCCCGGCGCGATTTCACCGGTAAACGCGCCGGCCGTTTCGAAGTACATGTTCTGGGCCCCGACGCCGATTGCGGAGCCGCTCACGGCCTCCGCCACGGCCGGGATGGCCAGGAACGGCGGGCAGAAGGCTGCATCCACCCCCTCGACGGCCGCCAGCCCCGGCACCAGCTCCCGGGCAAAAACAGCCGCCTCCCCCACCGTCAGATGCATCTTCCAGT
>JBFFZG010000565.1:0-1941 GCA_041568735.1 Promineifilaceae bacterium (SeqCode) | reverse complement strand
GGCGATCCAGCAGCGGGTCGTCGACCTCCAGCAGCTTCTCGGTGCCTATCGGGCCGGGCTGCTGACGGCGCATTGAGCGCGCCCCCTCTCAACCGAGTACGCGGTAGGCGAAGCCCAGCTTCTTCTCCATGAAGGCGATCTGCTGCTCATTTTCGTAGGAGCCGTGGCCGGCGTCGAACCAGTGCACCTCGATCTCCCCTCCCCGGGTCTTGAGTCGGTTTTCATAAATTTCCATCTGCCGGGATGGGCAGCGGGTGTCGTTTCGTCCCTGGATAACCAGGACCGGGGCGCGGACCCGGTCGACATAAGTCAGTGGGGAGGCGGCGCGCATGGCTTCCGGCTTCTCTTCGGGGGTCCCGCCGAAAATCGCCCGCATGTAGCCGCGCAGGGTTTCGGCCAGATCCTCGTACATCAGGGTCCAGTCGGCAATGGCAACGGCCGCCATCCCCCCGGCCCACAGATCGGGGCGCCGGCCGAGCGCCTGCAGGGTCAGATATCCGCCGTAGGAGCCCCCGGTCAGCAGAATCTTCTCCGGGTCGGCGATGCCCTCGCCGACCAGCCAGTCGCGCGCAGCTGCCATATCATCGATTTCCACGGTGCCCAATCGTCCCCAGATCGACTCTTCGAAGGCCTTGCCAAACGTCGTCGACCCCCGGTAGTTAATCGATAGAAAGGCGAAGCCGTGGTCAAGCCAGGCCTGGGCGCTGGGGGAAAAAACCTCCGTCATCACGGCCGTCGGGCCGCCGTGGGTCTCCAGGATCACCGGGAACGGGCCGCCGCCGGGGGGCACTCCCAGCCACCCCTGAATCGTCACCCCATCGGTTGAAGGGAAGGTGACGGAGCGCCACGGCCGGCCGGGAGGCACCTGACCCGGCGCCAGCACGGTGCGTGTCTGGCGGCCGGTCTGCCCGTCCAGCGCGATCAGCCGGGCGGGATGGGCGGCGTCCTGCCAGACGGAAAAAATCTCGCCGCCGGCCGTGAAGCGGGCGCTGCTGAGGGTGCCGGCCGGGTGATCGAGCCGGTCGACCCGGCCGCTGTCCAGGTCGGCGACCAGCAGAGTTGTTTTCGCCTGGAATACCTGGGTCAGGAGCAGCCGCCGTCCGTCCGGGGACCAGCCGGCCGGCCGGATATCCCCCTCGATCCCCGGCAGGTCGATCTCCTTTCGCGTCCCGCGCCGTGGATCCCAGAGAAACGGCCGGTTGAAGCCGGACGCGCTGCTGGTAGCCAGAAGACGGCCGTCTCCCGGCAGTGGGGCGAAAGCGGCGGCGCTCAGGTTGGCCCCCGGTTCGACGAGGCGGGCGATCACGCTGCCGCTTGTCGTGTCCACCGATTCGAAAAAAGCTTCGAGTTTGCCGATCCCCTCGGTGCTCTCCACGACCGCCAGGTCACCATCATGAGAGAGGGTGGGCCCCAGGGCCAGCGCCGTGCCGCGCCAGATGACCTGCCAGGGGCCGATGGCGTGATCGGCGGCCAGCGGCGCGCTGTAAACCTGGAAGCCTTCCGGCCCGGCCGCCATAAACGCGAGCCGGCCGCCGCCGGCGCTGGCGCTCAAGCCGAAGCTGTTGTAAAGGGGCAGATCGGGCGTGATGTCCTCCACCGGCCCGCCGGCCAGCGGCAGACGGGCGTAGTGGCCGATTTCGTTTCCCCGCTCGTCGTCGAGAAAATAGGCGTGGCGGCCGTCGGCGCTGATCGTAGCGCCGGGGGTGCCCCGCTCCCGATCGGTCAGCTGGCGGAGCTCGCCGGCCGCCACATCCCAGGCGTAAATCTGCACGATCCCGGTCCGGTTGGTGGCCACCAGTCCCCGATCCGGATTCTGGGGGGCGATCTCCGCCCAGAAAATCGAATCGGCCGTGAAGCGCTGCCGCCAGGGGGCCTCCGGGCTCAAATTGATAGGCTTCATCAGGGTCTTCTCCCGTTTTCAGGAGTATTGGCGCTGTTCAG
>JBFFZG010000564.1:0-1942 GCA_041568735.1 Promineifilaceae bacterium (SeqCode) | reverse complement strand
GTCGATAACGGCCAGGTGGCGGCCGGCGATCGCCCAGCGCCAGGCCTGGCGGACATTTACGATCTCCTCGCCGATTTCACGGAGGGCGGTGGACTGGCCGGCTCCGCGTAGGGCCGGCGCGCGCTCCACCAGAAATTGGGCGAAGTAGCGGCCGTGCTGCTCCTGAACCTGTTCTCGTTTCTCTTGATCGAGTTCTCCCTGAAATTTTTCGCGGGTGTACTGGTGGAGGACCTGGTTCGTTTCGTAGCTGCCGTCGTCGTTCCGGTGCAGCAGCGATTTATTGACCAGGGCCAGCAGCAAGGGGAGGGGAGCGCCGATCACCTCCTCGGCCGCGGACGCCCGAAAGCCGCCGTGAAAGACGGACAGCGTGCGGAAGTGGCGCCGCTCATCTTCGGAGAGAAGCTGCCAGGAATGTTCGAATACCGCCCGCAGACTGCGGTGTCGATCCGGCAGATTGCGCAGGGCGGCGGCCAGGAAGTCGAGATTTTTTTCGATCTGGCCGGCAATTTCCTGGCAGGAAAGCAGCCGCACCCAGGTCGCCGCCAGCTCGATCCCGAGCGGGAGCCCGCCGACCATGTGGCAGATCTGGGCCACGTGCGGTTCGTCACCTGCCGCGAGCGAAAAATCGGGGGCCATCTGGCGCGCCCGCTGGACGAAGAGCTGCACGGCGCTGCAGGCCCGGATATCGCCGTCCTTACCCTGCGGGCACTCCAGCCCCTGAATTTCCACCAGCCACTCGCCCAGCAGATTGAGCCGCTCCTGCGAGGTGGCCAGAACCTGGATGCGGGGGGCGTTGGCCAGAATTTCGGCCACCAGCCCGGCGCCCTCCAGGACATGCTCAAAATTATCCAGCACGAGGAGCAGGTTTTTTTCCCGCAGATAATCGAGCAGCTGTCCTTTGAGCACGTCGTTGCTGCCCGGCCCGCCGTAAAAGGTGAAGTGGAGCGTATCGGCCAGCGTGGCCACCAGGTAGTCGGCCGAACTGACCGGTCCAAGGGGGACGAAGTAAACACCGTGAACGTAGTGGTCCCGACTGGCCGCGGCCACTTCGATCGCCAGCCGGGTTTTGCCGATCCCGCCCGGGCCGATGACCGTGACCAGCCGGCGATCCGGATCTTCGAGCAGTTGCTGGATTTCCTCCTGCTCCCGAAGGCGGCCGATGAAAGACGTCAGCTGGCGGGGAAGCTGCGCCGCCGGTGGGGGCGCAGCGGCGGGCGTTTCCGGCTGCTTGGGCGGGAACTCCCCGCTGAGAATCGCCCGGTGAAGCTCAACCGTCTCTTCCTGAGGGGGCACTCCCAGCTCTTCGTTGAGCAGCCGCAGGCAGGTTTCATACTGCTGAAGGGCGGCGGAGCGCTGCCCGGCCAGGGCGTACAGGCGCATCAGCTCCTGGATGGCCGGTTCGTGTAGCGGGTCGAGCTGGAGCCAGCGGCGGCTGAAGCGAATCCCATCTTCATGGTTGGCCAGGATCCGGCAGCAGCGAACCAGAACCTGAAAGCCCTCGCTCGCCTCGTGCCGCAGCCGCCCCGACTCAAACGACTGCCACTCGTCGAAGGCGACGCTGTCCGATAGGGTGAACCCTTCCAGGAACTCTCCCCGGTAAAGGGCCAGCCCTTCTTTCAGGTCAGGGCTAACCCGCGCACAGCCGGCCGGGTCTCCCCCGCCTGCCTGCCGGCGGCCGGCCTTCACGGCCGCTTCAAACTGATGCACGTCGATCCACAGATCGGGATGGGGGAGCAGCGCCAGGGTGGCGCGGTTGGCCTCGATCCAATCTTTGCCGATCCCCTTGTTCAGGGCGGCCAGGGTGCGGCGGAGGGCGGTGCGGGCGCGCTGCTCATCTGAATCCGGCCAGAGCATCGCTGCCAGCGAGCTGCGCGACTGGGGCTCCTCAGCCATGGCCAGGTAGGCGATCAGGGCGATCGCCTTGCGCGTGTCGACCTCGATC
>JBFFZG010000563.1:0-1951 GCA_041568735.1 Promineifilaceae bacterium (SeqCode) | reverse complement strand
TATTCCGATAGGTTTTCCAGTGATCCGCCTCCCGGTAGAGGTAGCGGCCGTCCGGCGCGAGATCGAGGGTTGATTCGAAGGGGAGGAGCATCAGGCCGTGTTTGACCAGCTCCAGCTCCTGAATAATCTCCGTCCGCAGCAGACTCACCAGGTAGGAAAACACAGTAAAGTGAAAGCCGGGGACAATCTCTTCCGTCACGGTCGCTCCGCCGACGAGAGGCCGCTTTTCCAGGACGAGGACGGTCTGCCCTGCCCGGGCCAGGTAGGCGGCGCAGGTCAGCCCGTTGTGCCCCCCGCCGATGATAATGGCGTCGTATGGTTTGCTCATGGCTGTTCTTTCTGCTGCGGTTTAGAGAACGGCCCGCTTCCGTTCCGGGTTAAAGAAGGGGAGGGGCACGATGGTGGCCTCGGCTGGATAGCGGCTGTATTCGACCGTCATTTCCAGGTGCACCCGGGCGCCGGCGGCCGCGTCCGGGGTTTTGAGGGTGGCCAGGGCGATGTATTTTTTGAGCAGGGGAGAAAAGAGATGGCTCGTCGCCTGGCCGATCTGGACTCCGCGGCCGTCTGCCCGGTAGACGGGAACCGCCTCGCGCGAGGTGCCACGGCCGACGATTTTCGGCCGCAGGTTGACCGCTCCCCAGAGCCGCTCCAGCTCGAACCAGTCGACCTCCAGCCCGACCAGCTGCCATTCGGGGTTTTCCCGATGGGCGAGCAGGGCTTCCCGGCCGACGAAATACCCCTTGTCAAAATCGACCGCCCAGGCCATCCCGGTTTCGAGCGGATTGCTTTTCTGCCCGTCGATCACGGCGTGGCGCGCGGAGATGTAGTCGACCTCGATCAGGACGAGGCCGGCTTCGACGCGGACCATGTCGAGGGCGCCGAGCCCGGCCGGCAGGAGCCCATACGGCCGGCCGCAGGTGATCAGGCCATCCCAGAGAGCGCCTGCGGCGCCGGCCTCGACCCAGAGCTCGTACCCCAGGTCGCCGGTGTAGCCGGTCCGGGTGATGATTACATCCCCGCCGCCGAACGATCCACGAGTCTGCCGGAAATAGCGCAGGCGGTCGAGATCTGCTCCTCTAACCAGCTGCTTCAGGATCTGGCGGGCTTTCGGCCCCTGCAGGGCCAGGCCGGCGATCGCCTCGCTGACATCCTCGATGGTGACGTCGAGCCCGTAGGCCAGGTCGTTAAACCAGGCCAGGCAGGGATCGGCCGCCGTCACCCGCAAGTGATCGGCCGCCAGCCGCACGACGTTGCCGTCGTGGATCATATCGCCGGTCTCGTCGCACCAGGGGGTGTAGAAAACCTGGCCGACCCGGCAGCGGGTGAAATCGCGGGTGAAAACCCGATTGGCCCAGCGCTCGGCGTCCGGCCCGGTGATGTCGTATTTAAAGAGCGGACTGACGTCGAGGAGCCCGGCGCTGCTGCGAAAGGCGAAGTACTCTCGTTCATGGGCGTGATCGTAATAGACCGGCGCCTTATAGCCAGACCAGCTGCGCCATTCGTTGGTTTCCACCAGCGGCGCGATTTTCTCGTAAAAGGGAGTTGGATAGGGCATGGGGCCTCGGAATCAGGGGAAAGTGGAAAGTGGAAAGTCGAAAGTGGAAAGTCAAAAGTAAAAAATGAACAGTGAACAGTGAACAGTGAAGTAGATGGCAATAATTATTTACACATTTGAAAACGAAACTCGTTTTCCGAATCGTTTTGACGATTTAGCTCTTTGACAATCTCATCACGCAAATTCGACAAGCTGGCATGCAGCTTGTTGGCACACACCTGGTCCTTGAGATGGCGCCAATACCGCTCGATCGGATTCAAATAAGGCGCGTAAGGCGGCAAGTAAACCACCAACAAACGTGGTTCGAAAAGGGCGATGGCGGCTCGAGTCATCTGGCTGCGGTGGATGCTGGCATTATCCATGACCAACACCAGGAATTGAGTGGGGAAATCGCGC
>JBFFZG010000562.1:0-1976 GCA_041568735.1 Promineifilaceae bacterium (SeqCode) | reverse complement strand
GTTCATCGTGAGGGGGGAACGGGGAACGGGGAACAGGGAACAGGGGGTGGGAGTTGGGAGTTGGGGGTGGGGGTGGGGGTCATTGGGGTCGGTCCGTTTAATTTAGTCGCCGGAGAAATGGGAGGGGTGCCGGAAATCAGGGGTTGTCGTTCAGGCGGTAGCCAACGCCGTATACTGTTTGAATAAAGGTCGGGTTTTTCGGGTCGGGCTCGATTTTGCGGCGCATGTTCTTGATGTGGCTGTCGAGCGTGCGCCCCAGGCCGGCGTAGCTGTAGCCGAGCCCTTTTTCGATCAGCTCGTCGCGGGTGAAGACATAGCCGGGGTTTTCCAGCAGGAGGCGCAGCAGATCGAATTCGGTTGGGGTCAGGTCGATTGACCGGCCGTCGAGCTGCACTTCCCGCCGGCCGATGTCGAGCCGCAGACCGCCGCTCACCAGCAGGCCGTCGTCGACCTCGCCGGCTGTGTCGAGCTGGATCCGGCGCAGCTGGGAGCGCACCCGGGCCACCAGCTCGCGCGGATTGAAGGGCTTGGTTACGTAGTCGTCCGCCCCCATTTCAAGGCCGACGATCTTGTCGGTGTCTTCGATGCGGGCGGTAAGCATGATAATCGGGGTCGCCTGCAGCTGCCGGTCGCCGCGCACGAAGCGGGTGATATCCCAGCCGTCCCGATCGGGCAGCATGAGGTCGAGGATGATGAGGTCCGGCTTTTCACGGCGCAGCGCGGCCACGGCCGTCGCCCCATTGGCGGCCGTCAGCACCTGGTAGCCGGCCTGGGTCAGGTAGCCGCGCACCAGGCGCACAATTTCCGGGTCGTCGTCGACGACGAGAATGCGTTCCATGGCTTTTCAGTCGCCTCGTTCATTCGTAGCGGAGCGCTTCGATCGGCCGCAGGCGGGCCGCCCGCCAGGCCGGATAAATGCCGAAAATCAGGCCGACCAGCGCCGCAAAACCGGTCGACAGGAGGACGGTGCTGACCGTCACGAGCGTATTGATATCCAGAGCGCGGCCGGCCACAATCGAAATCAACCAGCCCAGCGCCATGCCGAAAAGTCCGCCCAGAAGGCTCAGGACCATCGATTCTAACAGGAACTGGAGCAAAATGTCCCGCCGGAGGGCGCCAATCGCCTTGCGAATGCCGATTTCCCGGGTCCGTTCGGTGACACTGACCAGCATGATGTTCATGATGCCGATCCCGCCGACGAGCAGCGAAATCCCGGCGATCGACCCCAGGAACAGGGTCATGGTGGTTGTAATCGTGTCAAAGGTCGAGAGCAGGTCGGTCTGGCTGACGATGGAAAAATCGTCTTCGTCGCTGTAGGCGATCCCGTGGCTTTCGCGCAGGGTTGCCGTGATCTGCTCGACCGCCTCGTCGGTTCGCTCTTCGCTGACGGCCGAAATATAAATCGTGCCGACCCCTCGCAGCCCGGTCCGGGTGCGCGTCGGGTAGAGCCGCTGCTGGGCGGTCGACAGGGGAATGAAGATCGAGTCATCCGGGTTGCTGCCGATCGTCTGCCCCTTTTCCGCCAGTACGCCGATGACTTCGTATGAAACCCCGTTGATCTTGATCATTTCGCCGACCGGGAAATCCTCCCCGAACAGGTCGACGGCGATCGAGGAGCCGATGACCGCCACCCTGGCCTGGGTCTCAATATCCGGCTCGTAGA
Organism: Promineifilaceae bacterium (SeqCode); assembly: GCA_041568735.1. Lineage (GTDB taxonomy): Bacteria > Chloroflexota > Anaerolineae > Promineifilales > Promineifilaceae > WTJY01. The sequence goes on along the minus strand of JBFFZG010000562.1, from coordinate 313 downwards.
AGAGATCACCAGCCGCCAGATCGGTTAAATTGAGCACCTGAAAATAATCGGCTGACACGCCGGTAACCGGGCGGTTGATGCTCGTGCTGCCGGCAATGACGTTCTGCTGCCCGCCGGAGACGGCCGCCACGCGGGCGATGGCCGGATTGTTCAGCGGATCGGCCAGCGCCTCGACATCGTCGACGCTGAGCGCCCCGTATCCCCCACTATTTTCCCGGTTGGTTTGGATGAAGATCAGGTTGGTGCCGATCGATTGGATATTTTCCGAAATCGAAGCGCTCACCCCGTTGCCGATGGCCAGCAGGGCGATGAC
>JBFFZG010000561.1:0-2018 GCA_041568735.1 Promineifilaceae bacterium (SeqCode) | reverse complement strand
GAAGCCGAGAAGTCTCGGGCGGGTGACTGCCCGAGACTTTTTTTCTGAACATGAAGCAACCGCGCCCGGCCGCCCACCTCCCGCTCCTCCTGGCAATCTGGCTGATTTTCTGGTTCCTGGCGCTGTCGGCCGTTACCTACAACGCCCCGACTTTCGACGAGCAGGGCTTCCTGGTGCGGGGGTTGGCCTACCTGCGGGGGGAAAACCGGCACATGCGGGTCGGCCATCCCCTCGGTCTGAACGCCCTGAACGCCCTGCTCCTCTGGCCGGATGAACGGGTCCGGCTGCCGGTCGACGATCCCTCCTGGTCGGAAACCAGCTTCCACCGGCCGGCGGAGCTTTTCCTGTGGGAAATCGGCAACAACGTCGATCTCCTGATGTTCCTTGCCCGCATCCCGACGGTGTGGCTGGGACTGCTCCTCTCGGCCCTGGCTTTTCGCTGGACGCGCCGGCTGACCGGCTCTCGGTGGGCGGCGCTGGGAGCACTGGCCCTGATCGCCTTCGACCCCAATGTGCTGGCCCACACCACCCTGACGACGACCGATTTCGGGCTCACGGCCGCCGCCCTCTTCGCCGCCTACACGCTCTGGGGCTATGCCCGCCGTCCCTCCTGGCAAACCGCGCTGGCGGCCGGCGTCGCCTTCGGCCTCCTGAACGGCACCAAGTTCACGGCCGCCCTCTTTTTCCCCTTTTTCGCCCTGGCCCTCGTCATCGGGTGGGTGAATGAGGCTCGTGTTTCAGGTGAACGGCCGGGCCGGACCTGGTGGCGCCGCCATGGGCCGTTCTTGATCCTGTTCCCGCTCGCCTCCTTCCTGACCCTCTGGGCGCTCTACGGTTTTGAAATTGGCCGGCTCCCGCAGGAGCTTCCGCTGCTGCCCTGGCTGGGCGGCCGGCTCGTGCCGCTTGCCCATCACCTCGACCAGCTGCTCGACATCGGCAACCGCAGCACGCTCGGCGCTCCATCCTTCCTCATGGGCCGCTACAGCGATCAGGGGTGGTGGACTTACTTTCCGGTCGCCTTCGCCCTCAAAACCCCCCTGGTGACCCTCGGCCTGCTGCTGGCCGCCCTGCCGGCCCTTGGTTTCATTTTCAATCGTCAATGGCGGTCGTTCCAGGTCGATGCCGCCTTTCTCCTGCTGCCGGCGGCCGGCTACTTCGCCATCGCCCTGACAACCGGGGTCAATCTCGGCTACCGCCACCTGCTGCCGATCCTGCCCTTTCTCGTCGTCTTCATCGCCGCCGGGCTCCATCGCCGCTGGCCTCGCGTTCGCGAAAATGGCCGGCTCTGGCTGCTCCCGGCCGCGGCGATGCTGGCCGTATCTATCTGGCTTTCTCCCCATTTCCTCACCTTTTTCAACCCGCTGGCCGGCGGCCCGGACAGCGGCTGGCGCTATCTCGTCGACAGCAATATCGACTGGGGGCAGGACCTGGCCGGTCTGGCCTCCTGGGCAGACGCAAATCTCGACGAGCCGCTGTGGCTCAGCTACTTCGGCGAGGCCCGGCCGGATTATTACGGGCTCACCTACCGCGGGCTCGACAGTTTCCCCCCCCGGCTGATGGATCCCCGGGCCAATCCTCTCTATCCACCCCGGCCGGCGCCGGGCTGGTACGCCATCAGCGTCACCAACCTGCAGGGGGTCCATTTTGCCGATCACGACCAGTTCGCCTGGTTTCGGGACCAGGAGCCCGCGGCCCGCATCGGCGGCTCGATTCGGGTTTATCGCGTGGAGCGGGAAGGGGAACCACTCCCCCTGGCCTTCGGCGGCGGGCTGCAGCCCCATGACATCCCCGCGGCCGTGTTTGACCGCTGGCAGACGAACGACCTCCGGCCGCGCTGGTTTAACCCCCCGGAGGCCTGGCTCATCCCGGCCGGGGCCGGCGGGCTGATATTCACGCCATCGGATCAGGTCGATGGGGCGCCGGCCTGCCTCGAATTCCAACCGGTCGACGGCTGGCCGGGAGTGGCCGGGGCGCCAGCCGGCAGCTGCCGGCCGGCTGGAGACGCCCTGGCCGCTTTC
>JBFFZG010000560.1:0-2025 GCA_041568735.1 Promineifilaceae bacterium (SeqCode) | reverse complement strand
GATTTCGGCCGTCGCCGCAGCAATTTCCTCCTCAAAATAATACATGTCGGCAAAGGTGGTGACACCGGAGCGGATCATCTCGGCGCAGGCCAGGCGGGTGCCAAGCCGCACGAACTCGGGGGTGACAAACTGGCGCTCGACCGGCATGAGGTAGCCGAGCCAAACGTCCAGTCGCAGGTCGTCGTTAAGCCCCCGCAGCAGGGCCATGGGCACATGCGTGTGGGCATTGACCAGGCCGGGCATGATCACCTGCCCGCGGCAGGAGAGGGTTTCGACCGCCTGGAACCGGGCCCGCAGGGCAGTGGAGGCGTCGATGGCAACGAGCTCGCGGCCGCGCACCGCGACGCCACCATCCTTAAGGACCCGATTCTGGCTGTCCATGGTGACGACCGTTCCGTCGAGAATCAGCGTATCGACCTGTTCCATAAACACCCCTATTGGTTGGCGCCGGCCGCTCAGTCGTTGGCCACGACGGATTCGTCCGGTTCGGCCGCAGCTGGCTCTTGGGCCTTTTCGTACTCCGCCGCGGTGATCATCTCCCCACCGTCGAGGTCGGCGTGGGTGACGTTGTGCTGCCGGTCAAAGTGGACAACCGCCTCGATGCGACTGAAATATTTGTGATCGACGATGGTTTTGTGCCACACGAAGCCGTGATCAGTGTGGTTGAGGTCGTACTGCTTATCGATGCGGACGCGGGTCACGGCATCCGGCGCCCGCCGGCTGCGAAAGTAGAGGTAGATCCCGTTGGGGTCAGTCGGTCGGGTGCTTTCGCCCGAACCGCCACCAAACAATTTTTTTAAGAAGCCCATCACATCCTTCCTTGCCCTATTTTCGGTCCGGTGCCCAATCGGCCGAAAGAGATCGCCAGCCTGCCCGGAGACAACCGCCGCTGGCCCCAGCGGCTGATAGGTTCATTATAGGAGAAATTCCGGGATTTGGGCAGAAAAGAGGAAACACACTCTGGCAGGACCTGGCGCCAGCGCCGCCTGATGATTGAGATTGAACCGGCGGCTACGGGACCGTCAATATTTCAACAACGATTGTGGCACCGGTGGCCTCGGGCAGATGGAAGGCTGGGGAAACGGCGATCACCTCCTCCCCATCCAGATCGTAGAGCCGCCAGCGAAAGGGGCCGGTGCCCATGTCCCTGGGGGCTACCCACCACAGCTTGGTGCCGTCGGGCTCGGTCTCCCCCCGCCAGCCGTTGACATCGTGCCAGCCGCCGAAGACATCCTGCCACTGCAGATCACTCAGCCGGCCGGGGATGGAAGGCGTGGTTTCGAGAAGGAGGAAGGCGCCGCGAATCGAGGGGGGGGTCGGCGTGGAAGTCGGCGCGGGCGGGCGCGGCGGCAGCCCCTGTTCGGCTGCCATGGCAACCGCCGAGCCGAGCAGAAGAAGGAGTCCCATTATAAAAATTAAACTGCGGCGCTGTTTTGTCGGCATGGGGTTGGCTTTCTGACGGCGGGCATCGATCACACCCACTCCGGCCTGCCGTTGGCCCCGATAGTAAAGCAGAATCCGCCTCCGGACAGGGGGACTTTGGTCCTGGTTGCAGCCGGGTTGCAAATTCGAGACAGGAACGGTATATTTTCACTCCTCACAGCAGTGCGGGATAGTTTAATGGTAGAACAGCGGACTCTGAATTCGTCAGTCGTGGTTCGAATCCACGTCCCGCAGCTCAGACAGGCGCGGTCCCCCGACACCGCGCTTTTTCTTTTGGGGAGCCGACGCTCGCGTGGACGGTGACATCTACCATATCGTGCCTCGGGTCGAGTGGGAAGCAGCGACCGGCGACACCTATCGGCCGGCCGGCTTTGCCGCCGAGGGGTTTATCCACTGTTCGGGCCGCGCCCAGGTCCTGGCCACGGCCAACGCCCTCTTCGCCGGCCGGGAAGATCTGCTTCTTCTGGTGATTGATGCCGGGCAGGTGGCGGCCGACCTCGTGTACGAGGACCTCTATGGGGCCGGGGAAGCCTTCCCCCACATCTACGCCCCGCTGCCGGCCGCGGCTGTGCGCCGGGTACT
>JBFFZG010000559.1:0-2036 GCA_041568735.1 Promineifilaceae bacterium (SeqCode) | reverse complement strand
CGCACAGGGGAGCGGTCAGCTGGTTGAGAACGGCCGTTTGCAGCAAAAAATCCTGAACAGATTTGGGCTGCCGGGACAAAACCTCTTCGACCAGATAATCCAGCACAAAGCGGTGGCTGCCGGTGAAGGATTGAATGAAGCGGGCGGTGTCCGGCTGTCCCCGCACGGACAGCGCGGCCATCTGGAGACCGGCAATCCAGCCTTCGGTGCGGGCTTCCAGGGCGGCCACGACCCCCTCTTCCAGGTGCAAATCCATCACTTCCGCGAAAAATGCGCCCGCTTCGGCGCGGGAAAAACGGAGGTCGGCGGCCCGCAGTTCGGCCAGCTGGCCCCGGCCGCGCAGCCGCGCCAGCGGCCAGTTAGGATCCTCGCGGGTAATGATGACCAGGTGCATCTGCGGCGGCAGGTGCTCCAGCAAAAAAATAAGGGCCCGATCGATGGGCCGGGCATCGACGGCGTGAAAATCGTCCAGGACGAGAGTGAATTCCCGGTGGAAGGCGGCAATTTCATTGAGCAGCATGGTCAGGACGGATTCAGTGGGCGGCGGCTGCGGTGATTCGAGCATCGCGGCTGCGCGCTTCCCGATCTCCGGGGAAAGCGTTTGCAGCGCCGCAACCAGGTAGGCGAGAAAGCGGGTGAGATCGCTTTCTCTTTCGTCCAGGGACAGCCAGGCAAACGGCCGTTCGCCGGCGGCCAGCCATTCGCCGACCAGCGTGGTCTTGCCAGAGCCGGCCGGGGCCGAGACGAGGGTCAGCCGGCAGCCCTGCCGCAGGGCCTGATCGAGCCTGTCGACCAGGTGCGGACGGGAGACAGACGCCGCCCGCGGCCGCGGGGCGAATAATTTCGTTTGCAGCAGGTCGCCAGCCAGGGTCCCGGTCATGGGCACAATATATATAATGGAAGGGGAATGCCGGCAAAAAACGGCTGTTTACCCACCCGAAATTTCCCGGCCAAACCCCACCACCCGGCGGTGGGGCCGCTCCGCCCGGGTATTACCTGCTGCCGCAAGATCAGTACCCCTCGGCCGCATAGGTTATGAGCGAAAAAGCGGCGGCCTCGGGGGCAAGGGCTGCGGCCGCCCGGACGTCCTGCTTCAGCTCCGCCAGCAAAAAGGCCGTCGTGAAGTGGCCAATCCAATCATGCGCTCGCTGCCGATCCCAGACCGCGTCGGCGCAAAATTCGCCCGCCACCGGCCTGGCATACAGGGGGACACAGCCGCAGCCGTTGGTAAAAATCATGTGCTCGGCCTCGGTGAGGGCCACGACCGCCTTGCGGGCGCTGGCGGCATAATCGTAGGTTGGCCGCGTCCCCCAGGCATACGGTGAATCGCGATCGGCCGTTCCCCCAATCGCCAGCACCGGCACCTCCAATTCCGCCAGGCCGGCCGCGCCAAAGAAAAAGGCATCCCCGGCCAGCGACACGACGGCGTCCACCCGCGGTTCGGACCAATCGGGCCAGAGCCCCTCGGGCAGCCCGTCCAGGCCGGCGGCCGCCGCCATCTCCGGCAGGTGGGGCAGCAGCATGTCGCACAGCCAGGCGGCGGGATGGCGATCCCGCGCAGCTTCTTCGCAGTGGCGGGCAAAACCGGCGGAATCAAGGCGGGCCCCGGCCGCCGCCAGCGCCGTGTAGCCGCCGTACGAATGGCCCATCACGGCCACCGCCTCGGGATCGACCAGCCCGGCCAGGGCGCCCCCCGGCCGCACCGCCGCCTCCACATAGGCAAAAACCGCCTGGATTTCACGCGGCCGCCTGACCGCGGCCCGCCCCAGGCCGCTTTCCGGATTCATCGCTTCATCGTGCTCGAGGGCCAGCACGACAAAACCGTGCGAAGCCAGGTGCTCCGCCAGCCAGCCGTAGCTGGATCCGCTCATGGCAAACCCCGGCGACAGGATAACCAGCGGGAACGGTCCTGAAGAAAGATCGGCCGCGGCTTCGGGCACGGCATATCCGACATCGGTGGCGATGGTGACCGCACCGGCGGCCGGCAGTTTGATTTGGTAGGGGTAGGCGACGGCCGCTCCACCCTCTCCGCCTCT
>JBFFZG010000558.1:0-2039 GCA_041568735.1 Promineifilaceae bacterium (SeqCode) | reverse complement strand
GGACCAGGTGCCGCAGGATGTTGCGCTTGACCCCGACGTCGTAGGCCACCACGCGCAACGAGGCCTCCGGGCGCTCGGCGCCGGGGAGCTGCCCCGACACCCCGCCCCAGGAGCCCTCGCTCCAGGCGTAGGGTTCGGCGCAGGTCACTTCCGCCGCCAGGTTGAGCCCGTTCATGTCCCGCGCCGCCCGCGCCATCTCGACCAGCCGTTCGGGATCGGTGCTGACCGAAGAGAGGGCGGCGTTCTGGGCCCCGTACGTGCGAATGTGGCGCACCAGGGCGCGGGTATCGACCTCGCTGATGCCGACCACCCCGCGCTCGGCCAGGTAATCCGGCAGGCTCTGGCGGGCACGCCAGTTGCTGACCACCGGGCTCAGGCTGCGCACGACAGCGCCGGCCGCCCAGACCCGGTCGCTTTCGTCGTCCTCCGGCGTGGTGCCGTAGTTGCCGATGTGCGGCATGGTAAACGTCACAATCTGGCCGTGGTAGGAGGGGTCGGTCAGAATCTCCTGGTAGCCGCTGAGGCTGGTATTAAAGACGATTTCCCCGGTCGTCTCCCCCTCCACCCCAAACCCGCGCCCTTCCCACACCGTCCCATCGGCCAGGGCGAGCAGCGCTGGTGGTCCTTGAATCATATGCCTTCTCCAGATCAGGTTTTCCCGGGCGATTTGGCCGTTCGCCACCGTGCCAGGCAGGGTCAAACGCCGGCCGGTTAACCGTCGAAGCGAAAAGCGCCCGTATTTGAAAATGGGTCGAAAAGCAGCGGGATTTAACCTTAACAAAAAGCGGCGGCCGCCGCAAATGATTCCCCATCCCGATCCCGGGAAGCTGAGAAAGTGAGTATCTGCCGGCTTTCTGGGGGTAGAAAGGTGAAAGATCGCCCAAGGTGTACTACAATCTCCGGTATGCGCAGACCCGATTACAACGATATCCCGGAAGTTTTTCGCAAGGCGTTCGAGAATGATGAGTGGACGCCTCCGGAAGAGGGCGGTCAGGGGGAGGATCCCCCCGGTCGGCCGCCCACAACCGGCCAGCGCCCATTCTGGCGCAATCGGAACACCTGGCTGCTCCTGTTGTTCTTAATTATTTTCTTTACATTCGACTGGCTGGTCGCCAACTACGTCGACTGGCTCTGGTTCACCGAGCGCGGCTACAACGCCGTCTGGTTGACCCAGCTGGGGGCGCGCGCCCTCATATTTCTCCTGTTTTTTACCGTCGCGGCGATTATTTTGCTCGTCAGCTGGCAGACCGCCCGGCGCGCGGCCTCGCGCATCGCCACCCCCTTCTTCACCGGGGTAAACGCCTTCAACCTGGAACCGCTCCGCTGGCTGATCAATCTGGCCGGCCTTTTCCTGGCCTTCGTTTTCGGCTCGGCCGCCGCCAGCCAGTGGGAGACCTTTCTGCTCTATCTCAACCGGGTTTCCTTTGGCGAAGCCGATCCCGTCTTTGAGTTGGATATCGGCTTCTACATGTTTGAGCTGCCCGTTTACCGCTTCGTGCAGGGCTGGATGATGCCCCTCCTGGTGTTCGCCATGATCGGCGTCTTCGCTCTCTACGCCCTGCGCTACCTGCCCGCGCTGCAGAGCGGCAGCCTGACTGTGCGGGATGTGCCGATTTCCTTGCGCCGGTCAATTGCCGTCCTCGGTGCCATCTTTTTCGCTTTCTGGGCAGTTGGCTACCGGCTCGACGCCTTCGAATTGGTCTTTTCGCCCCGCGGGGTGATTTTCGGCGCGAGCTACACCGATCTCAATGCTTCACTCTACGCGCTCTACGTTCAGATCGCCGCGGCGGCCGTCCTGGCACTGACCTTTCTCTACAATTACTTTCGCCTGGAGCTGCGGCCGATCGCCGCGGCCGGCATCCTCTGGCTGGGGGCCACCATTATCGTGGGGGGCATCTACCCGGCCATTCTGCAGCGGTTCGTCGTCATCCCCAATGAGCCGGAGGTTGAACGGCCGTACATCCGCTACAACATCGACTCAACCCGGCGCGCCTTCGGCCTCGACCGGATCGACCAGCGGCAGTTCGGCCGGGTCGATG
>JBFFZG010000557.1:0-2054 GCA_041568735.1 Promineifilaceae bacterium (SeqCode) | reverse complement strand
GTTCCCCGTTCCCCGTTCCCCAAACCAATCCACTCCCCTCCCTCTCCCGTAACGAACTGTAACTTTCAACGCCATTTTCCGTCTAAAGGATGATCATGAAGAACTGGAATGATGACGCGGACCTCCTGCAGGCTCTGCGGGGGAAAGAGCCGGACGCCTTTCGCTGGCTGTTCGAAACCTATGCCGACCGGATTTACCGCCTGGCGCGCGGGCTTCTCCACAGCGAAACAGAAGCGGACGGCATTGTTCAAGATACCTTCCTGCGCCTCATCGAGCGGCTCGACCAGTTCGAAGGGCGATCCACGCTGGGCACCTGGCTCTATCGGGTGGCCTACAATCTCTGCCAGGATCGACTGCGCGCCCGGACCCCGCAGGTCGCCGTCGAAGAAGAACAGGACGGCGACCTGCCGCTGCCGGCCGTGTTTGTCGATTGGAGCACCGAACCGGCCCGCCTTTTTGATCGCGATGAGCTTCAGGATGTGATGATGGAAGCGATTGAACGGCTGCCGCTCAAATTGCGAGCGGTTTTCATGCTGCGAGATGTTGAAGGGTTCTCCAACGAAGCCTGCGCCAGGTCGCTCGATATTTCTCCAGGGGCGGCCAAGGTGCGCCTCCACCGGGCCCGCCTCCAGCTGCGCGAACACCTTTCGGAAACGGTAGCCGACTATGCCCGCCGGGAAACCGACCGGCCGCTTCAAGGATGAAACACCGGAGACTATCAGGCGGCCGCCAAAAAGGATAAAATGATCGGGTCCGCCCCGGTGGATCTGGAAGACAAAAACAAATGAAACCCATAAAGGAATTTACCTGCGAGGATCTGCTCCACTACCTCTCCGATTACATCGACGGCGAGCTCGACGAGGAGCTGAGCGACGCCGCTCGCCGCCACCTGGCCACCTGCCAGAACTGCAAGGTCGTGCTGAACACAACCCGGCGGACCATCGAACTGGCCGGAACCGAGGTGCGCCGCACGATCCCGGCCGAACGCCGGCAGAATTTATACGACCAGCTCCAGGATGCCTTCCTGAAAAGAGAGGAAAAAAAGGAATAAACCGGTTCGATGTAACCTTTGCCCCGTTTTCCCGTCCAAAAGACATCATCCACTGATGAACGGGAGGGCAGAGCGGCCGGCAGCGGCCGGGTCAGCCCCCGTCTTTGACAGAAAACCTTTTGAACAGGAGAAAACCATGAAGCAAAATATGGGGACTGAAGATCGCATTGTCCGCCTTTTCGCCGCTCTGATTGTTGGCTACCTCACCTATACCGGCCTGATTTCCGGCACATTCGCGCTCATTCTCGGGATTCTGGCCGTGGTGTTCGTCGCCACCAGCTTTGTCGGAGTCTGCCCCCTTTATCTTCCGTTTGGGCTCTCAACCCGGCGCACCAAATAACCCCCACACCTCTGGGAGATCGATCGACGGCCGGTGACCAGGTCACCGGCCGTTTTTTTGCCGTCACATCGCCACGGGTCAACCGGAAATTCTAAACGGCAGATGAATCACCTGCATGGCAGGTAATGACGTCCGGCGCCGGCGCATCTGTAAGCAATCAGCCATTGTTCAGCCCAGACGGAGGAACGCGCATGATTGTTTGGAAAAATCCACTGTGGTGGGCGGTCGGCTTGCTGGCCGTCCTGACCGCCTGCACTGGCACCGCGCCCGGGGAACCGGCGGCCGAAAATGCGTCCGGAGAATACGCGGCCGCAGCCACCCTTCCCGAACCAACCCCCTTTGCCGGGCCGACCCGCACCCGGGTCGATACGAGCCGCTACGAGGATTACCGGATCGTCACCCTGCTGCCCCCGGATGCGATCCGGTCGATCGACAGCCCGACCTTCCTCACGGCCGCCGAGGCCGACGAGCAGTATGAACCGGCTGAACTCGTCATCGGCGTCAGCTTCGATGGGGAAGCGCGTGCCTACTCCGTCTCCCACCTGAGCAGCCACGAAATCGTCAACGATACCGTCTCCGGCCGCAAGATCGCGGTCACCTGGTGACCGCTCTGCTTTACGGGCATCGTGTATGCCCGCGAGATCGACGGCGTTGAATATACCT
>JBFFZG010000556.1:0-2055 GCA_041568735.1 Promineifilaceae bacterium (SeqCode) | reverse complement strand
GGCGACGCCTCGTTCCCCGGCCAGGGAGTCGTGGCTGAGACCCTGAACTTTGCCAACCTGGCCGGCTACACGACCGGCGGCACGATCCACATCATCGCCAACAACCAGGTCGGCTTCACCACCGCTCCCGGCGACAGCCGCAGCACCCGCTATTCGAGCGACCTGGCCAAGGGGTTTAAAATCCCCATCGTCCACGTCAACGCCAACGATCCGGTGGCCTGCCTGGAAGTCGCCCGGCTGGCCGCCTACTTCCGGCAGACATTCCACAAGGACTTTCTGATCGACCTGATCGGCTACCGGCGCTATGGTCACAACGAGGGGGACGAGCCCCGCTTCACTCAGCCGACCATGTATGAAAAAATCGACCAGCTGCCGACCGTGCGCGAGCTCTGGGCCCGGAAGATGGTCGAGATGGGCTTCATCACGGCCGAACAGGCGGAGCAGTGGGCGGCGGAGCAGTTCGAGCGGCTGCGGGAAATTTACGACGGGATCGATCTCGACGCGATCGAGGATGATCCGAGCGATCGGGTCCACCGGCCGGAGCCGGGAATCGCCCGCCGGACCGATTCCGCCGTGCCGGCCGAGCGGCTGCGCGGGCTGCACGAGTCGCTCATGCGCTTCCCGGATGATTTCAAAATTCACCCCCGCCTGCAGCGCGTGGTCTCCCGCCGGGCCGGCGCCCTCGACGATCCGGCCGAGGCGGCGATCGACTGGGGGCACGCCGAACAGCTGGCCTTCGCCTCGATCCTGGCCGACGGCATCCCCATTCGCCTGACTGGAGAAGATGTCAAGCGGGGAACGTTCAGCCACCGGCACGCCGTCTATTTTGACGCCCAGACCGGCGGGGAGCACGTTCCGCTGCAGGTGATGCCGGAAGCGAAAGCGTCGTTTGAAATTCACAACAGCCCGCTGACCGAGAATGGCATGATCGGCTTTGAGTACGGCTACAACATCGAGCGGCCGGACTGCCTGGTCGTCTGGGAGGCGCAGTTCGGCGATTTTATCAACGGGGCCCAGACGATGATCGACGAGTACGTCAGCTCCGGCCGGGCCAAATGGAACCACACCCCTTCCCTGGTGCTGCTGCTGCCGCACGGCTACGAAGGGCAGGGGCCCGACCACTCCTCGGCCCGCATCGAGCGCTTTCTGCAGATGACGGCCGAGAAAAACATGCGGGTGGTCAACTGCACGACGGCCGCCCAGTATTTCCACGTCATCCGCCGCCAGGCGCTCTTACTCGTGAAGGATCCGCTCCCCCTGATCATCATGTCCCCCAAGAGCCTGCTGCGCCACCCGCTGGCCGCCTCGTCCTTCGGCGAGCTGGCATCTGGGGGCTTTTTGCCGGTCATCGACGACGACGACGCCGACCCGAAAGCCGTCCGCCGGCTGGTCTTCTGCAGCGGCAAGGTGTATATCGACCTGATCAACAGCGACCTGCGGGCGCAGCATCCCGAAGTCGCCCTCGTGCGGGTTGAGCAGCTTTACCCCTTCCCGAAGGACGAAATCCGGGCCGTTTTGGCCCGCTATCCAGCTCTGGAGCAGGTCTGCTGGCTCCAGGAAGAGCCGCGCAACATGGGGGCGTGGCGCTTTATGGAACCCCGCATCGGGGATATCCTCCCCCTCAAGAAGGGAATGAAGAGCCGGCGGGTCGATTTTCTCTACATCGGCCGGCGCCGCTACGCCAGCCCGGCCGAAGGCTCTTCGAGCTTCCATAAAATCAATCAGGACCGCATCGTTACGAGCGCGTTCGACCTGAACTATATCGATGAGGAGCTGGCGGCCAAGCGAGCGACCTAGCGCCGCGGGGCAGCTGCCCGGCCGCGCTGTGCGACCTGCCGACCACGGAGAATCCAACGTATGACCACCGACGTACTTGTTCCTGTCCTGGGCGAATCAGTTGTTGAGGCCACGGTGTCCAGCTGGCTGGTGAAGCCGGGCGACCCGGTCAAAGCCGGTGACATTCTGGCCGAACTGGAAACCGATAAGGTCAGCCTGGAGATCGAGGCGCCGGCAGACGGCGTTGTGCAGGCGATCCTGGCCGAAGCCGGCACCGAT
>JBFFZG010000555.1:0-2067 GCA_041568735.1 Promineifilaceae bacterium (SeqCode) | reverse complement strand
GGCCTGCGGCCGGCCGGTGGTGACCACGGCCGGGCCGGCTCATTATATCCCATCCGGGCCGGCAGGGTTAAACTGTTTCCCGGGAAACATGGACCGGATGCCGGCCGCGGCCCCATCGATGTTTCCCGGGAAACATCGGTCCCACGGCAAAGCTGGCAGGACCACCGTCCTGTCCCCCCTCTTGTCAATCGCCTAAAGCATGTTACCATAACCTTTTTCCGATCCATCCGCAGTACCCACAGCCGTGCGGCGGGACGACCCGCCGGCCGATCCGAGGTGGACCATGAACCGGTTCTTCTGGCAAAACAAACCCTGGCAGGCCTTTAAAAACTTCGCCATCATCTTCTCCTTCATCGTCAACATCGTCCTCATCGTAATCCTCCTGCTGGCCGCGCCGCTGATCCTGCCGGCCGTCACCGAGATTGCCAACCCGCTGGTCGGGGGGCTGACCCAGAGCTTCAACGAAATGGGCGACGCCAGCATCGTGCAGACGATCGTGGTCGACGAGCAGATCCCCATCCAGTTCATCCTGCCGCTGAAGCAGCAGACCCGGGTCGTGCTGTCCGAGCCGGTGCCGCTCTCGGTGCCGGCCCGCTTCGTCTTTCCGGACGGGGGCGGGGCGATCAACGGGCAGGTCAGCCTGACCCTGCCGGAAGGCCAGGAACTGCCGATCCACCTGGCGCTCGACGTCCCGGTCAGCCAGACGATCCCGGTCCGGCTGTCCGTGCCGGTCGACATCCCGCTCGACCAGACCGAGCTGGGCGTCCCCTTCAACCGGCTGAAAGCGCTCTTCAACCCCCTCAATGACCTGATCGGCGGTCTCCCCGCCACCGGCGCCGAACTCAACGAGAGGCTCACCTCCAAGTAGCAGGATCGAGTGGAAAGTGGAAAGTCGAAAGTCGAAAGTAAAGAGCGTTCCACCAAAGCGAACTCTTCACTTTAAACTTTCAACTTTCAACTTTTAACTCCTTTTCTACTCTATGCCCCCCTCTCCCACACCCCCTGTCTGCGACTACGAAGGTTCCGACTACCGCACCCGCTTCTGGGAGAACCAGGGGCGGGAGTATGAGGACCAGGTCGAGCGGGTGGCGCTGCGGCGTCTGCTGGGGGCGCGAGGGGAGACGCTGATTGACCTGGGGGCCGGCTTCGGCCGGCTGGCCGATGAGTACGGCGGGTACGAACGGGTGGTGCTCTTCGACTACTCGCGCACCCTGCTGCGGGAGGCGCAGGCCCGGCTGGGGGACGATCCCCGCTTCCTGTTTGTGGCCGGGGACTGGTACCGGATGCCGTTCGTCGACGGCCGCTTTGACGCCATGGTGCAGGTGCGCACAATTCACCACGCGGCTGACGTCCCCCGGCTCTTCGCCCAGCTGCGGCGGATCGCCCGGCCGGGCGGGGAGTACATCCTCGAGTTCGCCAACAAATGTAACCTGAAGGCGATCGGCCGCTGGCTCCTGCGCCGCCAGGACTGGAATCCCTTCCGTCGGGAGCCGGTCGAGTTCGTTCCCCTCAATTTCGATTTTCACCCGGCCTACATCGAGGCCAGGCTGGAAGCGGCCGGCTTCGCCCCGGTGCGCCGGCTGACCGTCTCCCACTTCCGCTTCGACCCGCTGAAAAAGCTCGTGCCGACCGGCCTGCTGGTGGCGGTCGACCGGCTGATCCAGCCGACCGGCCGCTGGTGGCAGCTGACCCCGAGCGTCTTCGTGCGCAGCCTCCACCCGGTCGACGGCACCCCGGCCCCGGCCGGCGCCCTCTTCGCCTGCCCCACCTGCGGCACCCCCCTCGGCCCCGTCGAAGACAACCGCCTCACCTGCCCCACCTGCCGCGTGGCCTGGCCCGTCGAAGACGGGATCTACGACTTTAAGGAGAGTGTTCCGCTCTAAGAAAGTGCCGAGTGCCGAGTACCGAGTTCCGAGTTCCGAGTACCAAGTGACGAGTGGAAAGTTGAAAGTGGAAGGTTGAAAGTAAAGAAGTTCCACTGCCGCGCAGCCAAGCCCGTTCCCCATTCCCCGTTCCCCAACTCCCAACTCCCAACCCCTCCGTTCCTCGTTCCCAGTCCCCCAACTC
>JBFFZG010000554.1:0-2081 GCA_041568735.1 Promineifilaceae bacterium (SeqCode) | reverse complement strand
GCTCATCCTCGACAACCTGAGCAAACGGTACGGCCGGCAGCCGGCCGTCGACCGGCTGTCCCTGGCAGTTGAGGCTGGCGAAATCGTCTGCCTGCTCGGCCCGTCGGGCTGCGGCAAAACGACCCTGCTCCGGCTGATCGCCGGGCTGGAAACGGCCGACACCGGCACCGTCACGTTCGACGGCCGGGAGCAGACGGCCATCCCGCCGCATGAACGGGGCTTCGGCATGATGTTCCAGGAATTTGCCCTCTTCCCCCACAAAAACGCTGCAGACAACATCGCCTTTGGCCCGCGCATGCACCGCTGGCCGGAAGCCGAGATCCGCCAGCGGGTGGCAGCCATGCTCGAGCTGGTCGACCTGGAGGGAAGCGGCGAGCGGGTCATCGACCAGCTTTCCGGGGGGGAACAGCAGCGGGTCGCCCTGGCGCGGGCGCTGGCGGTGCAGCCTCGCCTCCTGCTCCTCGACGAACCCCTGGGGTCGCTCGACCGGGCTCTGCGCGAGCGGCTGATGATCGACCTGCGGCACATCCTGAAAACGGTTGGCGTGACGGCCATCAGCGTGACCCACGACCAGACGGAGGCCTTCGCCATCGCCGACCGCATCGTCGTCATGAATGCCGGCCGCATCGAGCAGATCGATCGGCCGGAGATCCTGCACGAGCGGCCGGCCACTCCGTTCGTGGCCCGCTTTTTGGGCTACGAAAATCTCATCCCGGGTGAAATGGCCGGCGGCGGCTGTGTGGAGACCCCTTACGGCCGGCTGGTCCTCCCCGAAACGGCCGCGGGAGGGGACACACCAGCCCCCGTGACCATCCTCATCAAGCCGGACGCCCTGCGGCTGGAGCCCGTGCCTGGCGGGCTGGTCCTCGACGGCCGGCTGACCAGCTGCTCCTTCCGCGGCCGCTACTACCAGCTGTGGATCGACGCCGGCGGCCGGCCGCTCCTGTTCGAGCAGAAACGGCGGCCGGCCGCAACCGCCGGCGACAGCGGCCGCTGGTATGTCGATCCCGGCCGCTGCCTGGTGCTGCCGCCGGTATGAGCAGTCTCAACCGGCTGAACGCGGCCGCTCACAATCTGGCCGATCTCGAACGCATCCTCGAGCAGAGCGCCATCGACCTGGCGCTTTGGGGAGTGGGGGAAGCCAAGGGGGTGGCCCAGCTGTGGGCGGAAATCGAAAAAGGGGAATCCACCCTGCGCCTGGACCCCCTGCAGCGGGTGGTCGAAGCGGTTTCCATCCTGCTGCCCCGGGAGGAGCGGATCTTGATCGAAGTCGGCCAGGAGCTGCACGACGGCCGCTTCCGCGAGCGCCGGCAGCCGCCGGGGGAAAAAATGACCGCCGGTGAGCGCCCTCTGCACGCCGCCTGGCGCTGCCTGTATGAAGAGCTGGGACTCACCCCGGGGCAGGTTCGCCTTTTCTCGCCCACCCCCCGCATCACCCGGGAGATTCGCTCCTCCCGCAGTTTTCCCGGCCTGCCAACGCTCTACACCGTTTATCTCTTCGAGGGAGCGGCCGACTCCCTGCCGGACGGCCGCTTTTCGACCGCGGAACGGGCCGGTGGGGGCAGCCCGGTGGCCCGCCACCACTGGGCCTGGGTCCCGCTGGCGGCCGCCGACGCCACCGGCGAGCGCTCTGAACTAAACTAGGAAAACAAAAGACCTGCCGGCGGCAGGTCTTGTTTTTTTAACCGGTGGGCCGAATTCGGGCGCCGTCAGCCGCTTTCCCGGCTTTTGACCAGCATCGTCCACGAGCCCCGCTGCACCGCCTGGCCATCCTGATTGACGACCGTCACCTTCATCACGACGTTGCCGCCCCCCAGCCGTTTGAACAGCTTGGCATCGACGATCTCGAGCTCGACGTGGATCGTATCGCCGATGAACACGGGCAGGCTGAACTTCGTTTCCAGCTCGCGGAAGGCGATGACCGTCCCTTCGATGAAGCCGGTCATGACCGACAGGCCGCTGGCGATTGACTGCACCAGAAGGCCGTGTGCCACCCGCCGGCCAAACGGCTCCCCGGCCGCGAACTCGGCGTCGGTGTGGATCTGATTGTAATCCCCGGACAGCCCGGCGAAATTGACGAT
>JBFFZG010000553.1:0-2081 GCA_041568735.1 Promineifilaceae bacterium (SeqCode) | reverse complement strand
CCCAGCTTCACCTGGAACAGCCCCCGATCGACCGCCACCACCAGGTTGCCGCTGTCCCAGAGGGCCGTGCCGGCCCCACTGGCCGTGTAAATGACAAAGCGCATCGTGTAGTTTCCGGAGAGCGGCGCCCCACTCGGGCTGGTCAGCCGCCCCTGGTAGCTGATGCCGCCGGAGACGACGGCCGCCGCCGCCGGGGCGCGCTCCGGCCGGCCGGCCAGTGCGCCCGCCGCGCCGATGGCCAGCAGCAGCAGGGCCAGTGCGGTGGCGATCAGAGAGAGGGTTTTCGTGCTCACAACTGCCTTCCTTTCCCCGGCCGGCAGCCGGCGGCCGGTCGGGTTGTTCCACAATGATCGATTCACCACTTACGGCTGCCCCCTCGGTTGCCCGCGCAGAGCAGCGCCCACAAGGGCAGCGCCATCCAGGCGGAGGCGGAGGCGGAGTTGGGCAGCAGGCACGCCGCCTCCCGGAAGTCGACCAAAGAGACTTTCCGGCGGCCGAGCTGGCTCTCGGCCGCCGGATGGCATGAACGCTAGCGGTTGATCGTCGGGATATAGACTTTCGTCCCGCCGTCGGCAAACCAGAAGCCGCTGCTGATCACGTAGGAGGCGCTGCCGGCCGTCGGCGGGCCGGCCACGCTCTGGCCAATCGTGCCGGCGACCCGGTAGCCGGCCGAACTCGATTCCCCACCCCCACCGCCAATGACATGGCGGGAGAGGTTGAAGCCGGCCGACGATTGGGCCAGGACGACCGCCCCCGCGGCCAAGATGAGCAGCAGCGCGGTGAATAGCAGGATTTGAATCTTTTTTTTCTGTTTCATCGGCCGCTCCTAGTTCAGTGTGACGTAGACGTAGATCATGCCTTGCTTTCCGCTTCCGGCAAAGGGTTCCAGCGCCTTGGCGAAAACCGTCCCCGGCAGTGAACTTTCCGTACCATCCAGATCGACCCGCGCGGCTAAACCGGCCGCGCCGGCTGTCGATCCGGTCGACAGGAGGTCGCCCGGTTGAATTGAATCGCCGCCGGAAGTGGCGACTTTCACCTCGGCCGGTCCCTGGACGACAACCAGCAGGTAGTCTCCTGGAGCGGCGCTTCCGGGCAGAATCACTTCCATTTCCTCGGGGGCGCGCGGAGCAGAATCGTCCGGCGATTCCAGGGCGGGGTTGACGGCATCGAGGTTGAAGCGGCCGTAGACCACGCCGGCCACCGCGGTGCTGTTGGCCAGGCCGGTCTGGCTGACCTGCACGATCGGACCATCCATCCCGTCGACCAGGCGATTCAGGCCGCTGAAGACGACGACATCACCCGGTGCCAGGGGAACGTCCCCCCCATTTTGCATGACCTGCATGATCGCGCCGGCGATATTGATATTATTGGAATACAGATTGTCCGGGGTGTAGAAGCCATAGTTGTTATCCGAGCGGCTGGTCCGGCCGGTCACGCCACGATAATTGGTGCTCTGTCCCCAGATCCCATAAGTTCCAGTACTGGTGCCATACAAACCGATGCCGTTCACGCTGGCTGCATAGCCGCCCCGACTGGAGCCCAATCCCACGATTCCGACCGGACCCAATGGAGGACTGATACCGGAAATATTGCCGGCCTCCCCGCGCACCGCCATGTTGTTGGCGCTCTGCGCCAGGACGGCGTAGCCGCCATTGGAGCTGATATAGGCGCCGTGGTCGTAGTGATCCGTGCCGCTGGTAGCCACGCGAATGCCGTAGCCCGACCCGCTGGTGAAATAACCGCCCCAGCTGTTGTCGCTCGAGCCCCAGACCCCATAGCTGTTCTCGCTGTCTCCAAACAGCCCGACGCCCCCGTTGGCGTCGGCGTAGAGCGCCGTGCCGGTGGCCGGGGCATAGCCGGCGAAGGTGGCATCGGCCGCCCCGATCGCATCACCGACCACGTCGACACCGGGACGCAGCCCGAGGGCATAGGGGGCCGGCAGGATTTCCTGCCGGGGCGACAGGGTCTGCCCGTTGACGATGATGCTCAGCCAGAGCGACTGGCCGTTAAAATCGGACGGGTCGACCCCCAGCTTCACCTGGAACAGCCCCCGATCGACCGCCACCACCAGGTTGCCGCTG
>JBFFZG010000552.1:0-2087 GCA_041568735.1 Promineifilaceae bacterium (SeqCode) | reverse complement strand
GCCGCACTCGACTTCGGCCCGGACCGGAAGCGGCGCGGCTGCTACGTCTCCGACGCCTGGGTGACGGCCGCCCTCGACGGCACGGTGATCTTCAGCGATATGGGCGGGGTGCTGGTCGACCAGGATGGGGACGGCCATCTCGGCACCGGCTGGGTGATCGTCTACTGGCACATCGACCGGCTCGATCGGGTCGAGGTCGGCACGGCGCTGCGGACCGGCGACCGGATCGGCCACCCCTCCTGCGAAGGGGGCTTCTCCAACGGCACCCACCTGCACATCGCCCGCCGCTACAACGGCCGCTGGATTTCGGCCGACGGGGCGATGCCGTTCGTGCTGGATGATTGGGTCGTGGAAGGAGCCGGAGTGGAGTACGACGGCTGGCTGCGGCGCGGCGACGAGGTCAAGGAGGCCTGCATCTGCGCCGAGGACGGCAACGAGATTATTCGCTAGGAGTTGGCCGGATTAAAAAATGGCCACGAGGAAGACGACGACGACGACCAGGCTGGTGACGAACTGGACGGCCGTGGCCAGCCCCCAGCCGGCCACGCCGCCGATCACTGCGTTGAGCGCCCGGCGGCCGTCTCCCAGCCGGCGGTACTCCCCGTACCAGATGCCGCCCAGGTAGCCGGCCAGGGCGCCGACCAGGTTGCCCAGCAGGGGAATGAAGCTCCCGGCGACGAAGCCGAGCGCGCAGCCGGCCAGTCCGAAGAGGAGCGACTTGAGGGGCGCGCCCCCGGTTTTCGCCCCCAGGAGGGGCATCCAGATGTCGGCCGTGCCGGCCACCAGGGCGGCCAGGACGAGGACGGCCGTCAGCCCCCCGCCGATCGACCGGAAGCCGTCCAGCCAGCCGTAGGTCAGCACGGTCAGGCCGACGAGCAGGGTGCCGGGAATGATGGGGATAACGCTGCCGATCAGGCCGACGATCAGCAGAATGACGGTGAGAACGAGGAAAAATGTCGACATGGCTTTTTTTTCTCCAGAAGCGTTACGCGCATTATAGAGAAAAGTTGTGCGCCGGGAAAAAAGCGGCCGGGCCGCCGGTGAACATTCCCGGCGGCCCGGCCCTCACGGTCGATCGTCACGGCTTTTGAACGGGCGGCTACACCCAGCTCGAAAATTCGTCCGGGATGCCGCGGGCGGCCAGCCAGGCGTGAAAGTCGGAATCCCGGGTGAAGCGCTCCTGCAGGAGCAGCAGCAGGACGGCCGGCAGGTGCTCCCGCTTCACCCACCGCCAGTATTCGTAGTCGGCGTCGCCCCAGACCTCTTTGACCGTCTCGCCCAGGTCGTACCCCTCGAGGACCAGGTCGCCGCTGTCGTCGATGTAGGCCTCGAGGAGACTGACTTCGCCGTCGGGGGTTCGCTCGCTGCGCAGGGTGACGCGGTTGGTTTCAGCCATGGGTCAGGGCGGGGAAACGGCCGGCTGCCGAATCAGGAATCGCCCATACCGAACTGGTGGTAGGCGAAGCCGGCCGCCAGCAGGAAGTAGAGGACGACGGTCGACCAGCCCAGGGGGCTGAATTCGGCCGTCAGCTGCCCCCAGAGGGAGACGAGAAAGCCGAGGCCAAGGGAGACAAAAAACGCCGTCACGATCGCCGAACGGGTCTCTGACGGCGGCGCATTGCGGACCAGCCAGGCGAGAACACCGTATCCGATGAGGGAAACGCCGAACAGGCGGGCCAGGAAAGTGGTGTTCGGCGAAAGCTCGACGCCGTACATGGCGTTGAGCTGGGCCGGCGCGAGCAGCTCGGCCAGGCCAAAGATGAGGGAAACAACGGCGGCGATCGTGAATACCATGCTCAGTTTCATCAGTTATTCTCCTTGGGTTGTCCAGACTACCGTCTCCAGCAGGCGTGCAGGTCCACTGATACCGAAAACCCCGCTTTTTAGCGATGGTTACGGGATTGAGCGGGGCGGAGAGCGGACCGAGCCTCGAGCAGCAACGCGCTGCGGCCGGTGTCCCCACCGCGCCGCCCGGCTTCCCCAGGCAGATCAGCCGCCCGGCCGCACGCGCCGGATCTCGGCGATCAGGGCCGGCAGGATCTCGTGCAGATCGCCGATGACGGCATAGGTCGCCCGGGTGACCATGG
>JBFFZG010000551.1:0-2095 GCA_041568735.1 Promineifilaceae bacterium (SeqCode) | reverse complement strand
TGATGCCCAGGGCGAGGTCGCGGCCGTCGATGAGCTTCATGGCCAGGAAGAGGCGCCCCTCGTGGGTGCCGGTTTCGTAAATGGGGACGATGTGCGGGTGGTCGAGGCGGGCCATGACCCGGGCCTCGCGGCGGAAACGCTCGACCCAGCCGCGGTCGCGCATGAGCAGAGGATCGAGGATTTTGAGGGCGACCGGCCGGTCAAGGGTGGTGTCAATCGCGCGAAAGACCGTGCCGAACCCC
Source organism: Promineifilaceae bacterium (SeqCode) (assembly GCA_041568735.1). Classification (GTDB taxonomy): domain Bacteria; phylum Chloroflexota; class Anaerolineae; order Promineifilales; family Promineifilaceae; genus WTJY01. The sequence goes on along the minus strand of JBFFZG010000551.1, from coordinate 1,853 downwards.
CCCCGGCCGATCTCAACCTCGATCATGTATTTACCGAACTGCTGTCCTGGATTTTCTATCATGACTTCTCTGTCCTCAGGCTGCCTGCTACCAACCGCGCCCACCCATGAGTTGGAGCTAACAAAACGTCAGAATCAGACCAAAGTAGCCGAATTAATCGGCCGGTTGGTGGACCTAATCGCGGGATGATGCCCGGATTGATTGGCGAATGTCGTTGGCGCTTCTCGTGAGCGCTTCTTCGGCCGTGAGTTCGTTGTTCATGATGGCCGCAAACGCGTCGCCCCAGCTGCCCCACACCAAAGCCATCTCAGGGATGGCCGGCATGGGTTGGGCGTTTGCCCCCGCCGCTTTGAAGGCGTTCACATCGGGATCGCTGGAAACCACCTCGACATGGGCCGGCGGCAGGTTGGTGACATCGGCCAGCACCTGCATAGTTTCCCGGGTGGCCAGATATTCGGTCAGGAAATAGGCGGCCAGGGGCAAATTATCACTCAAGGCGGTCATGGCAAACCCCTGGACTCCCAAAAATGGAAAGCCGGTCTGGGTGCCAGAGGGAAAATCGGCGACGACAAAAGGTACACCGGAATTCCTCAAGAGATCCAAGGCCCAGGGTCCGGTTATTAAATATGGGGTTTTCCCGGCTGCAAAAAGGGTGTGTGCAGTCTCCCAATCGGTGCTGGGGCTGATCAATCCCCGGCTGACATTTTCCTGGAGAAAATTTCCGGCGGCAATCATGCCCGGGCCATCGATCCCAAGATCTTCAGGATTATAGCCCCCGGAGGACAGTCCAAAAACATACCCCCCATACGCCGTAAGCAGGGGGTATATGTGGTAGGTCGTGTCGGGCAGGGCGATCGCGTAGGTCACGGTGCCCCTTTCCATCAACGCCTCACCAATATCAATGACCTCGTCCCAGGTTCTGGGTGGTTGGCCAACCAGGTTGGTGTTGATTAAAAACCCCAGGTTTTCGACCGCGTAAGGGACCCCAAACAGCTGGCCCTCATAGGTAAAAGCCGCGATGGCGGCGGCTGAAAACGATCTATCTTTGCCGCCCAGGTCGATCGGTTGTAGAAGCCCATTAACAACAAATTCACCGATCCGATCGTGAGCCAGCAGCACAATATCTGGAGCCTCTGCGGCATTTTCGGCCCGGACCAGCCGGTCAAAAAGGTCTGGCATCTCTTCCACGACGATATTGCTGCCAAACTGCTGGTTAAAACTCTGAATCAGCCCATCCAGGTCTGAGGCCGGGATCCTGTCCGTCCATATTGTCAGGTTGACATCCTCGAATACGGGCAGGGCTGCATCGGTTTCCGCGGCTGGCATCTCTTCCTCCTCCTGTGCCGGTTTTTCAACCATAGCTTCCTCGACCACCTCTTCCACTTCTCCAGCTGGGATCCGGGTGGCAACGGTCACCGTGTCCGGAGGAGAAAAAACGCGCCACAGGATCAGCCCGATAACGATCAGGCCGGCGATGCCGCCGATCCAAAGCCATGAGGGGTTAATCTCAGAAAGTGATGGGCGGTCGCGCTTTTTCAATGGAGGCGGCCCGGCCTGGTCAATTTCCGAATCCCGGGGGGAGACCGGCCGAGAAATTTCTGGTTCCGGCGGCGGGAGGGGAGCGGCTTCCGGCTGTTCGAGCGCCTGTAAAAACGCCGCGGCGGCCGGATCACCTGTCAGTTCCTGCCACTGCAGGGCGGCGGTGCGGGCGACCGCCCGATTGCCGACCGCCAGGGCGGTCTCGGCCTGCTCGCGCCACTGCACCGCCGCGGCCGCTTTTTGGTCGGCGGCCAGCCCGTCCATGGCCTCGTTTTCCAGGGCGACCACATCCCGATAATCCGGCGCGCGGGCCC
>JBFFZG010000550.1:0-2099 GCA_041568735.1 Promineifilaceae bacterium (SeqCode) | reverse complement strand
GTCCGGCGCGGCGCACTGCCCGCCCAGCGGGGTGAACAGGCTGCTCAGTTTAAACGGAGCCGTCAGGGGATTGCCGGCTTTGTCCCAGACCCGCACCAGCAGGTTGGTCATCTCCACGTAGTGGTTCGGGCCGACATCGCCGTTGGTATCCGGGGGCGACACGCGAAAGCCGAAGGCATTGAAATTATCGGTATTGGATAAGCCTTCGAAGTTCACCGTGGTCGCCGGGATGCTCAGCCCCTGGACGGCGTTGGACTCGACTAAAGCGCCGGAGGTGAGTGCCTCCCCTGAAAGGGAGCTCAACGATTCCGGTTTGCCTGCCTGTGAGGCCACGCCCTCTCCTTTCGGCAGGGGGAACATGGGGAATTCGTATTCATCCCCGGCCGCCGATTCGTCGAACCCGGCCGCCGGCGCCTGAAACGCCGCTGGAGTCGGGGGCGGAACCGTCCGTCGTTCCCCTTCTTTGATCAATTCGGATGGCACCTCGCTGGCCGGCAGCGATTCGGCAAACGCCTCCGGGTAAATGACGACGGGTTTTACCGGTTTTACGGGTGCACCCTGCTGTGCATCGGAGGCTTTGCCGATGGAGGGGGAAAGGATGATCAGGGTCAGGCCGACAGCGAGGAAAGCTGTCAGACGCCAGAAAGCAGTGACGGGTTGCGTGTTCATTTCAATCCTCCAACAGATCCAATAAACGGGTAGCGGGATCTGCCCGGTCGGGGCAAATGGGGTTGAAAGGTGATCGGGAATCAGACCATGGAATCGCCTCCTTGCCTGGCATCGATTGAGTGCCGGCCGATGCGTTTGGTCGGAACCACGTGCCGGCTGGGCGGACCGGACAAGGCCGGGCTCAAGATTTGTCTGGCGAACCGGCCGTCAGGCAGTCTGTTGAGAGGTATCTGGTCGTTGGGCAGCCGTTGAAATAGGCGTGCTGCACAGCGAGCTGAAACAAAGCTCTGAGAGGAGAATAAGCCCCGACAGGCGATTATTTTTTCACGAAAAAAATATCGCCCATCGATGGGTATCATTGTATATCTTTTGGAGTTAGATGAAAAGCCCCGGGCCGGGAGAAAGGAGGGTTCCAATCAGACCGGCAAAATCTGCAAAAAATCGGGAGTTTGGTGGGTGCGATTGGCGGTAGGCTGGCCCCATATTTTCCCGGAAACTCCGAGTTTCCGGGAAAATGAGGCCCCCCGGCCTTCGCCAGAGCGGACCTGGGCAAAAAAAAAAGGTGCGCCGGTTAAACCCGGCGCACCTCTCGATCAATCAGCCGTCAGGCCGGATGGAATCCGACCTTACTTGAAGCGGAAGATGGCGGTGTAGCTCTGGCCGTCGACCAGCTTCAGGATGAACAAGCGGCAGGTGCCGGCCCAGCCTTTCTCCGTCTTCCAGACGTAGATGTACTGGTTCGCCGCCGGATCGTACGTCAGCGAGCTGCCGCCGGCCGCCACTGCGTCGCTGTCGACCGGGACCGCCGACTGGGTGGTGCAGCTGATCTGAATCGACCGCGGGTAGTCGCTGGCGAAGATCGACAGCCCCTGGTTGCCGGCCAGGCTGAACTTCATCGGGACGCCGCTGCCGGCCCGGACCTCGTTGACGTCCGGCGCGTTGACGACCGGGGCGAAGAAGCCGGTGAAGTCGTAGATGACCCGGTGGGTCGTGCTGTTCGACCCTCTAACCCCCTTGCTGTCGGCAACACTGACCGTGACGATGTAGCTGCCGACGGCCGTGTAGACGTGGGACGGACCGGTGCAGGTGGTGCCGGAGACGGTCCCGGCGACCGCGTCGGAGCCGTCACCGTAGTCGACGGTGCAGCTGAAGGGGCTGATCAACCCGCCCGGAGCGGTGAAAGTGGCGCTGACCACGGCCGACCCATTCAGCTTGGAAGGCTCCGGGTTGACCACCGGCGTGTCGACCACCGGCGCGTTCAGGAGTAGGCCGACGACCACCGGATCGTGGTCGGACGAGCGGTAGGCGTCGGGAGCGTAGAGGGCGTCCTGCGCCGGCGACTTGAAGGAGGTGTCGTAGTCGATCAGGTCGGGCTCGTCGGCGTTGATGTGCCACTCGGTGGCGCCGGTCACCTGGGAGGCCAGGCTGTT
>JBFFZG010000549.1:0-2107 GCA_041568735.1 Promineifilaceae bacterium (SeqCode) | reverse complement strand
GTGGGCGATATCGCCCGGGACTTCGGGGAGCCCCTCCCGCTCGTTTACACGACCATCGCCTCGGTCATCGAAAAAATTCAGTTTGCCTTCTTCACCGGAACGGCGCTCAGCCGCCAACTTTCGTGAAAAGCCCTCGTTTTGATTACAATCCATGCATGCCATTTACCTCGCCTGTCACCAATCACCTCGATCACCTCGGCGTTGACTACCGCGTCTTTACCCATCCAGGACCGGTGCGCTCGCTGGAGCAGGCAGCCGCCGAACGCGGGCAGCGGCCGGAGCAAGTCATCCGCAGCCTGCTGTTTCGCCTGGGAGAAGGGGATTACATCATGGTGCTGGCGCCTGGTTCAGAGCAGGTGTCCTGGCGGGCCCTGCGCCGCTATCTGGGGGAGTCCCGCCTGACGACGGCCAGCCAGGAGGAGCTGCTGGCGGTCACCGGCTACCCCATCGGCGCGGTGGCCCCTTTTGGCCTGCCGCAGCCGGTGCGGGTGCTGCTCGATCAGCGCATTCTGGCCGAGGAGGAGGTATCGCTCGGCTCCGGCGTCCGGGGAACGACGGTTATCTTGAAAGCCGCCGATCTGCGCCGGGCGCTGTCGCAGGCGGAGCTGATCGATTTTCAAGCGTACGGGACTGATTGAGTCAAATTGGCTACCCGAGCGCCCTGGCGAGCCGCTCCACCCCTTCGACCAGCCGCTCCTCCCCGTAGAAGGCGAAGCTCAGCCGCAGATAATCCTGGAAGCCGCCCTGGCTGGAGAATTTTTCCCCTGGCTGGTAGCTGACGCCGGCTGCCCGCGCCGCGGCCAGCCGGTCGGTCCCGCTTCCTCCATCGACGAGCTGCAGCCAGAAAAAGTAGCCGCCGGCCGGCCGGCGGCAGCGGATCCGGCCGCCGAAGTGGCGCCGCAGGGCCTGATCCATGGTATCGATGCGTCCGGCGTAGATGGTCCGCAGCCGGTCGATGTAGCCCTCGAGCCGCCCATCGCCAACGGCGGCGCGCACCACGGCCGAGGTGAATGGATTGAGCCCGCCGCCGCTGTCGACGAGGCCGGAGCCGGCCAGGCGGGTCAGCAGCGGCGGCGCCGCCTTCACCCAGCCCAGGCGCAGCCCGGGAGCCAGGATTTTGGAGAAGGAATTGAGCGAAATGACCGCCCCGTCCCCGGCGGCCGCGGCCAGCGGCGGCGGCGGGGAGGCGCCGTAGTCGAGCAGGTGGTAAACCTCGTCGGCGACGATCGTGAAGTTATAGGTCTGGCTGAGTTCGACCAGGCGGCGCCGGCCGTCGGCCGGCAAGGTCACCCCTGACGGATTCTGGAAGGTGGGGATGGTATAGAGAAAGACCGGCCGTTCGCGCTGCAGCCGTTCCTCGAGGGCGTCGAGGTCGAGCCCCGCTTCCCCGGCCGGAATGCCGACGAGCGTCAGCCGGTGATCGGCCAGGATGCGCAGAGCGAGAAAATAGGAGGGCTCCTCGACAAAGACGGTGTCGCCGGCCTGGGTCAGGAGGGTGCAGATGAGGTCGAGTGCCTGGGAGGCGCCGCTGGTGATCATCAGCTCCTCCGGCCGGGTCGGGGCCCCGCTGCGGCGGGTCATCAGGTCGGCCAGGGCGGCACGCAGCCCTTCATCCCCCATTTCGTATCCATAATTCAAATAGGAAGGATCCCGTCGGGCCAGCCGTTCGGCGGCCGCCTGTTCGATTAATTCGACCGGCAGCAGGGCGAAATCGGGCTGTCCGATGCCGAGGTCGATGAGGTCGAGATGGGGATCGATTTGGGTGACACGCCAGCCGTTCATCAGTTATTTTTAGCACAATCCAGTGAAATGGGAAAAGGCGCGAGACGCCGGAAAAGCCCTTATAATCAAAGCAATCGAGACACCGGCCGTTTCAAGTCAAATCAAACGAGGAGGAAAATCGGATGATCCCCCGCAGTCCAGAGCCCCTGCCCTTCGTGACGACCGTCCAGATGATCGAGGTCGACCGGGCGATGATCGATGATTACCGGATCGAGCTGATCCAGATGATGGAAAATGCCGGCCGCTGCCTGGCCGCGCTGGCCCGGCAGCGCTTTCTGGAGGGGGATCCGGTCGGCCGCCGGGTGCTCGTCCTGGCCGGCCGGGG
>JBFFZG010000548.1:0-2107 GCA_041568735.1 Promineifilaceae bacterium (SeqCode) | reverse complement strand
GGAATCGTACGCCGTTCGATGCCCAGGATGGACTCAGCGGCGTAGACGCTCCATTCGGTGCCGCCGTGCAGGGTGGCCGCGTGCAGGGAAGGGGGGCCCAGGAGGGGATGGGGCGCTCGGGCCTGGAGCTCCCGTTCCAGGTGGTCGAGCTCCTCCAGGAAGCGCCCCATGCGCATATTGGCGTCGATCCCCAGATCCGGCCGGCTGCCGTGATAGGCCCGGCCGTGTACCCGGACTTCGATCCAGATAAATCCCTTGTGGGCCAGGCTGATCTGCAGCTCCGAGGGTTCAGTCACGATAACCGCGTCGACGGGATAATCGGCCAGGATCGACTGCACCCCAATGCTGGCGAATTCCTCATCGGCCACGCCGGCGACAAAGAGATCGCCCCGCAGCCGCACGCCGGCATCCCGCAGGGCTTTGACCGCGGCGACCTGGGCGGCCAGCGATCCTTTCATGTCGTAGGCACCCCGGCCGTAGAGGCGGCCGTCTCGCAGTGCGCCGCTGAACGGCTCGGCCATCCCTTCGACGCCGACCGTGTCGAGATGGGCGTTCCAGAGGAGCGATCGCCCCCCGGCTGAATCGGCGCCGGGCAGGCGGCCGACGACGCTCACCCGGCCGGGCTCCGGCTCGGTGCGGCGTGTTTCGAGATTCAGCCGGACCAGCAGCGATTCGAGATAGGCGGCGATTTCCGCCTCTCCCCTGCCCGCGCCTGATCCGGAAAGAGAGGGATTGGTCGAATCAATCTGGACCAGGGACTGCAAAATCCCGGCCAGAAATGGGCGATCGATCGGAATCATGGTCGCCAATATTATCGGAATTCTGCCGGGGTGTCTCGAATCGAATCGAGTCGAAGAGCCTACCGTGGTCTTTAGGACGAAGAGTCGGAACTGATTTACCGGCTGACAACCGGTAAAAACATCCGCTCGGGCCCTTCGCCAAAGACCGCCCAGAGGCCGAATTTGCCAAGACTGGCCGAGAGCTTATCGTTGCTCAAATCGAGGTTAAAGCTGGTGGCCTGGAGGACCCACTGCCCCTGGCTGGCATCCCAGAAATAAAGCCCCAGGGTGGGCTCCTTGGCCAGCCGGCGGCCGTCCGGGGAATGCACGAGGGTCACCTGGTAGGTCTTGCCCGGCTGCGGTTGGGCCGGCAGGCCATTGCTGGCGTAGGTCGCCGTGATGCGGAACTGGTACTTCGTGTGGATCAGCGGCGGAACCGGCGTGGCCGGCAGCGAGCCGGGATTGAGGGCCTCGTAGTGGAGGATGACCGGGTTGTCGACCAGCCCGGCCGGGAAGCCCAGCACCGTGCTGCTGGTGGTCAGCGTGATCGGCGAGCCGCCGCTCCAGGCCTGGGTGATGACCGGCAGAGGCGTGTTGGATGGGGTGGGGCTTGGGGTGCGGGTCGGCGTGCTGGTCGGGGTGGGAGTGCGGGAGGGGGTGGGCGTCGGTGTGAAAACCGGCGTCGGGGTGGCCGCCGAACTGCTCTGGCGGAAGTTGGCCACCGTCCAGGCCGCGTTGTTCAGCGATTCGTGGTTGTCGGCCGAGCTGGGGGAGGCCACGTTGACGCCGGTCGGCCCGTAGCTCTGGTAGTTGACATTCGGATTCGACCAGTGATTGACCCGGGTACAGCCGCCAGGGCAGTTGTAGGCCATCACCGTGCGAAAATCCCCTTCCGGATCCTGGTAGCCGTAGCTGTAGTTGAAGATACCCTGCGTGCCGGCGTTGGCCCGGTCGTGCTGGCTGCCCATATTGTGGCCGATTTCGTGACCGAAGCTGAAGTAGCCGGTGGCGCAGTCGTGGACCACGACGCTGAAGGCCAGGGATTGGAAGCTGACGGACAGGTTGGTCATCAGGTAGGCCAGGCCGCAGTAAGCCGAGGTCGCCCCGTCGATGATCAGGACGACGACGTCAGCCGCGTACTGGCTGCGCAGGGTGTGGACAGAGTCCAGGAAACCGTCCCCGTTGTTGGCCAGGCGGGTCAAATCGGAGTTGATCGAACCGCTTTCGGTGTAGGAGATTTCGGCCTGGTGGACGAGCCGCAGCTGGTGGGTGACCTGGCTGTTGCTCCGGCCGGTATTGCTTTCGGAGACGGCCAGGTTGATCAGGGC
>JBFFZG010000547.1:0-2111 GCA_041568735.1 Promineifilaceae bacterium (SeqCode) | reverse complement strand
TGGTGGCGAAGTAGTTGGCCAGCCATTCTTCCTGCATGCTCAGCCGGGCCGGCATGCCGCCGTAGATGTTCAGCAGGTCAGTGGCGCCCTCCGGGCTGAGGAGGTAGGTCAGCACTTCGAAGGCCTCTTCAGGATGATCGGTCCCTTTCAGGATGCCAAAGGTGTCGGCATGCATCTTGGAGGTGACATTGCCATTGTAGGACGGCGTGGCGGCCAGGTTCCAGGCGAAGTCCGTTTCGCCGAGGGCCCAGGTGGCGACATACCAGAGGTGGAGGTGAGACATGGCCAGGTTCCCGGAAGAGAAGGGGCCGCCGGGGCCCTGCAGGAACTCAGCGCCGCCGTAAGGGCCGTTGGGGATGAACCAGTCTTCCCACATGCCGTTATACGTCCACCGCCAGGCCGCTTCCCACGGTTCCGGAACCTGGGCGCTGCCGTCGTCGGCCACGAAGGAGCCGGAGCCGAAGAAGGTGCCGATGCCGCGCGGATCGGTCCACTGATTCTGCCAGCCGAACTGGACGATCTGCTCCGGATCGAAGTCGTCGCTGGTGGCGTCGTTGCCGTTGGCGTCCACCGTCAGCTGCATGGCCAGCTCGCGCAGCGTGTCCATGTTCCATTCCAGCTCATTGCCGTCGGCATCGACGTAGGGGGCGCCGTATTCGTGCGGCGGATAGGCCAGGCCGGCTTCGTCGAAGAGATCCTGGTTGTAGAGCACGAACGAGGGGAAGATGGCGAAGGGAATGCCCAGCTGTCCTTCTTCCTTAACCTGGTAGAACTCGACCATGGCCGGGTCGAAATCGCTCAGGTCGTAGTTGTTGGCGTCGATCAGGGGCTGCAGGTCCATCCAGGCGCCCTTGAAGCTGTCGCGGCCTTTGATGCCGACCGGGCCGACGATATCGGGGGCGTTGCCGCCGGCGATCTGGGTGGCCAGGGTGTCGGAGGCGACATCGTTGTCGACGATCTCGATTACCAGCTCGATTTTATCCTGGGAGGCGTTAAAGGCGTCGACGACGGCCTGCTGGGGCTCGATCGTCGGCGCGTCGGAGCCGGCGCCGAGGCCGACATACCAGCGGATCTGGACCTTGTCGCCCATGGCCGCCGCGGGTTCATCGGTCGGTGCGGGTTCATCGGTGGGGGCGGGTGCGGCGGTCGGCGCCGCCGCTTCGGTGGGGGCGGGTTCAGCCGTGGCCTGTGCGGCCGGGGCGGCCGGCTCCTGTGTGGGGGTACCCCCACAGGCGGCCAGCAGCAGGGTGGCCGTCAGCAGGAAGCTCAGCCAGAACCAGTTTCTTTTTTTCATCGGATTACATCTCCTCCATACTTTGGGTAAACAAACGACAAAAGCCATGCGGCAGGCTCACTAGATCTATCAGGTGGGTAGTCCCGATTCGGTGCACGGGCGATAAACACCTCCTTTCAGTGCGGGACACTGGGTGAAAATGCCGCCGTCTTGAAAACGATTTCTTACATACCAGCATATTTTGTGGTATTCTTGAAAACGTTTTCAACCATATTAGCATTCTTCACATAGCGTGTCAATAGTTTCTCCCCTTTTAACCCCTGTTTTTGCCGGTTTGCCCGCTTTACATGAAAACCTTTTCATTGTAGAATCATTTTAAGGAGCGAAAGGATGTTAAGCAGCGAAAACCGAGTCACGATCATCGACATCGCCGAAAAGGCCAATGTATCCCCCAGCACCGTCTCCCGCGTCCTGCGCAGTTCGACCGGGGTGGCCCAGTCGAAGCGGGAGGCCGTCATGCGAGCGGTCGAGGAGCTCGATTACCGGCCGAATATCTTTGCCCAGAGCCTGGCCAGCGGCCAATCGATGACCATCGGGGTCATGACGCAAAATTTCGGCAGCCCCTTCTACGACGGCATCCTGCAGGGAATCCTGCTGGGGCTGGAAGACAGCGACTACTGGCCCCTCTTCGCCGACGGCCGCTGGCAGCCGGCCGTGGAAAAACTGGCGCTGGAATTCCTGCTCGACCGGCGCGTCGACGGCATCATCATCGTCGGCGGCCAGATATCGGAAGAAGCGCTGCACAAGGTGGCCGCCGAAACGCCGCTCATCGTCGTGGCCCGCGAGCTGAAATCGATGCCGGATCACTGTCTCTATG
>JBFFZG010000546.1:0-2132 GCA_041568735.1 Promineifilaceae bacterium (SeqCode) | reverse complement strand
TCGGGCTGGCCACCGGGCTCGGCCGGCTGCTCGGGGTGCCGGTGGCCCTGACCATCCCCTGGCTGGTCGGCCGCTACGGCAATTTCAAGCTGGTTCATCTCTCCCTCGGACTGGTCGTGGCCTTCATGCTCCCCCTGGCCTTCATTCCCGCCTGGCCGGTCGCCGCCTCGGCCTTCGTGGCCATCAACAGCATGGGCACCCTGCGCTACCTGTCATTTATCGCCTTCACGATCGCCCTCGTCTCGGATAAGCAGCGCAGCCTCATGTCCGGCATCGGCGAGATGGCCATCGGCGCCGGCTTCGCCACCTCGTCTTTCTTGGGCGGCTACCTGATCGCCTGGTACGGCTACCGGGAGCTGTTCCTGTACGGGGCCGGCCTGACGGCCCTCGGCGCGGTTCTCTTCTGGCTGCTGTTTCGCCGGCGGGCGGCCGTCCTGCAGATGGCGCCGCCGCCGGCGCGATCTTAAAGAAAAAGCGGCAGGCCCCGCTGGCGCGGGACCTGCTCGCTTTTTGATTGACGGCGGCCCAGCGGGCGGCGCTTCAGTTGGAGACCGTCCACTCCTCCACCATGCCGAAGGTGAAATGGGGCGCTCCCTCGTGCACGACCGACGGCAGGAAGCAGATCAGGGCATAGCGCGCGCCCGCTTCGAAGTCGATCTCGAGCACATTCTGCGTCACCGCGTCGATTGGCGCCGTCCCGGCCACGATCTGCCCCGGCGGCGGTCCCGCGGCGGCCCCGGGGGCCATCGCCGCCAGGAAATCCTGAACCGTTGCTCCCTCGTCCAGCTTGATCACGACGAGTTCGTGAGGTTCCACCGTGCTCAGATTGCTGACCCGCAGCGTCTGCCGGCCGGCTTCGACCGCCTCGTAGTCGATACCAAAGACATAGTCGTCCAGCTCGACATCCAGATCCGCGGCCGGTGGAGCGGTCATCCCGCTCGAGGCTTCGACTTTCAGCGGCATGAAATACCCCTTGGCCATGCCCGGCAGGCCGTCCGCTTCCGGCACCGGATCGATGACCACGTACTGGCCGGCCGGCAGGTTGGCCGAGACGGTCCGTTTCAGTCCGGGCATCACGCCGGAAACACCTCCGTAAGAGGTCATCCAGGGGGGCGCCCCCTCCATGCCGGCCTCGATGGCGGCGAAGACGTCGTCGAGCGTTTTATCGTCGTCCAGCCGGTAAAAGGCCGCCTGCCGCATGCCGCCGCTCTGGTTGTCGAGGGTGATGGCGGTCCAGCCGGCCGGCGCCGTGGCCGGGGCCTCCCAGCCGGCGGCGGTGGCGGTGACGGTCAGGGCGTGCTGCGCCGCCGTCTCCCGACTCCCGGCGGCCGTACAGCCGGCGGCCAGGAAGGGGACGAGGGCAATCAGGAGCCAGATCCAGGTCCAGGTGGATTTTTGCGTCAAAGAAAGGGGGCGATGCATGTCAGTTTCTCCTTATTGTCTGGTTTTTTTCGGGCAGCCGGCCGGCCGCCGGTCTAGGGATTGACGAAGTAGATGCCGCAGCGCGCGCTGATGGCGGCGATCTGCTCCATGTCGGGCGCTCCCGGCCGGGCGAAGATCTCCGCGCACTCGGCGAAAAAGGACTCCATCCCGGATGGGGTCACGTGCGTCAGCAGCCGCGACGGCTCGTCGCCGATATTTTTGAAGGTGTGGACGACCCCCTTCGGCGCGTAAACAAGCGTCCCGATGGGGATTTCCTGCCAGACCCCGTCGATGAAGAAGTCGATCCGGCCGGCCAGGGGCATGAACCACTCGTCTTCCCGGGTGTGGTAGTGGGGAGGCGGCCCTCCGCCCGGCGGGGTGATGCTGGTAAAGAGAGTCTGGACCCCATCCGTCTCGCTCCCGCTGAGGTGGATGATGATTTCGTCGCCGAAAGCGTGGATGACGGTCGCGGCGTCCGGCGGGACGACGGCCGGCGCCGGCGCCGCGGCCGCTTCGCGGTCAGAATGATGGTTGGTGGTCTGGGGCTGGTTCGAGATCGACATCGGTTTTTCCTCCCGGAGCCCTGCCGCCGGATCCCGCGGGGCCTGCCTCCCGGATGACAGCACGCGCTTCAACAGGGAGGCCGGCGGCGGTCGATTCGACGGCACGGCGGCCGGATAAATGGGTTGGGTTGACTGTGGCCTCAGGAT
>JBFFZG010000545.1:0-2144 GCA_041568735.1 Promineifilaceae bacterium (SeqCode) | reverse complement strand
GCGGAGCGAACCACCTGCCAGAGCTGCCAGGCCGAACGGGGCAGCGCCCCCACCCAGCAGGTTAAAACCTACCAGCCCGGCCAGGCGCCGCAAACCGGCGATATGACCCTGACCGGGAGCGCCCGGGAATCGACGCCGGTCGGCGCCGGCTCGCTGCTCGACCTCGCCGATTGGGATGAACGGATCGGCCGTCTCTCGCGCCGTCCCCTCCTGATCGCGGGGCTGATCCTGCTGCTCGTCTGCGGCGGCTTTGTCGCCCTGACCGGCCGGCAGTTCATCAACCGCGAGGTCGAAGTCCGGGTCGCCGGCTTCGAATGGACGCGCACGGTCGAGGTCGAAACTTACCGGACGGTCACTGAGGAGGATTGGACCCTGCCGGCCGGCGGCCGGCTTATCCGCCAGCAGGAGGCGGTCCACCACTACGATCAGGTCCTGGCCGGCTACGAAACGCGCAGCCGCGAGGTGCCGGAGCAGGTCTTCGCCGGCAGCCGCACCTACGTCTGCGGGGTGCGGGACCTGGGCAACGGTTTTTTCGAAGATGTCACCTGCACCGAACCGGTGTACGAGACGCGCTACCGCACGGAAACCTATCAGGAACCGATTTACAACCAGGTGCCGGTCTACCAGACCCAGTACACCTATGACATTGAAAAATGGGTGGTCGATCGGGTAGAAACGGCTGACGGCCGCAATCGCCAGCCGGCCTGGCCGGCGGTCGCGCTGTCCGACACTGTCCGTGAAGGACAAAAGACCGAAACCTACTGGGTCATTTTTAACGATGGGGAAGGCCAATCCTACCGGATGGCCTTCCCGTATGACGCCTGGCTTCAATTTCAGGAAGGCGGCCGCCATGCCCTGGTCACCAACGGCCGGGGCGAAGCGATCGAGCTCGCGGATTAGCCCGATGACCTTTCATTTCACTGCGATCGGCGGCCGCCGGCCAGAAGACGATTACCCACAAGGAGATTCCCATGGACTTTGAATTCAACTCGGATCATAAAATGGTGCGGGATATGGTCTATGACTTCACGCGTAAAGAAGTCATTCCGGTCATCAAAGAACACGACCGCAACCACACCTTCCCCCATCAGCTGCTGCCCAAACTCGCCAATCTCGGCTTTCTCGGCATCTGCCTGCCGGTCCGCTACGGCGGCGCCGGCATGGACTACATCTCGCTCGGCATCATTTCCGAAGGGCTAGAGTACGGCGACTCGTCGGTGCGCGAAACGATCGCCGTCCACCTCGGCCTCCACGCCCTGCCGATCTTCCAGTGGGGCACGGAAGAGCAGAAAGAGCGCTTCCTCCCCTCGCTGGCCTCCGGCGAAAACATCGCCTGCTTCGGCCTGACCGAGCCGGGCGCCGGCTCCGACGTGGCCGGGATGCTGAGCCGGGCCCGCCGGGATGGGAATGACTACATTCTCAGCGGTGAAAAAATGTGGATCACCCTGTCGGACGTGGCCGACCGCTTCCTGGTCTTCGCCAAAACCGATCCCGAGAAAGAATCCCGGGGGATCACCGCCTTTATCCTGGAGCGCGGCTGGGACGGACTGACCACCGGCACGATCGACGGGAAAATGGGGGTGCGGGCCAGCAACACCGGCTGGGTCAGCATGCAGGATGTCCGCGTGCCGGCCAGCCACCGGCTCGGGCAGGAAGGGGAAGGGTTCAAGATCGCCATGAGCGCCCTGGACAACGCCCGCTACGGGGTGGCGGCCGGCGCCGTCGGCATCATGAAATTCTGCCTGGACGCCTCGATGAAATACGCCAAAGAGCGCAAGACCTTCGGCAAGCCGATCGCCCAGTACCAGCTCGTGCAGCAGATGATCGCCAACATGCAGCAGAGCATCGACTGCGGCGAAGCCCTCGTCTGGAAGGCCGGCTGGCTGAAAAACAGGGGTGTCCGCAATACGCGCGAAACCAGCGCCGCCAAATGGTACTGCACCGAAGCGGCCAACCGCTGCGCCAACGACGCCGTGCAGGTCCACGGGGCTTACGGCTATTCGGATGAATACGACGTCGAGCGCCACCTGCGCAACACCAAAAGCGCCTGTATCTACGAAGGAACCTCCCAGATTCACCAGCTGCTGCAGGCCAGCTATGCCCTGGGCTTCCGCAAAGACAAGCCGATGCGCTGCGAGCTCCCG
>JBFFZG010000544.1:0-2152 GCA_041568735.1 Promineifilaceae bacterium (SeqCode) | reverse complement strand
GGGCATCTTCCGGAGTGCAGACGATCGGTTCTTCGTGCATGTTGAAACTGGTATTGATGAGTGAAGGAATTCCGGTCAATCTGTGGTAGGCCCGTAAAATCTCGTAGAAATCCGGCGCGGTTGCCCGGTCGACGATCTGCGGCCGGGCGGTCCCGTCGACGTGAACCACGCCGGGCGACTGCCGGCGCATGGCGTCCGTGCAGTCAAAGGTAATCGTCATGAAGCGGGCCGGGTCGCGCGCGCCGTCCAGCCCATGGTAGCAGGCGCCGGCATGCTCAGCGAGGGTGGCCGGGGCGAAGGGCATGAACTCGGTTCGCTTCAGGTTGTCGTTCAGCCAGTCGTTGACAGTCGGGTCGGTTGTCTGGTAGAGAATCGAGCGGTGCCCCAGCGCCCGCGGCCCAAATTCCATCCGGCCGTGGAAGCGGGCAACCACCTGCCCGGCCGCCAGCCGTTCGGCGATCGCCTCGTGAATATCCTCGTGCCAGTCGGCCGCCAGGCCGGCCGCCGCGATCGCCTGCTCCAGGTAGTCATCCGTGTAGGCCGGTCCGTGGTACATGTCCCGCAGGGGTTCGCGCAGACCGGCCGGATCGATGCCCGGCGCCGCAGCCTGAGCGGCCAGGGCGCTGCCGACCGCCAGCCCGCCGTCGTCCATGGCCGGCTGAATAAAGAGCGCGTCGACTTCCGGGAGCTCGTGCACCCGCTGGTTGAACCTGACGTTGGCGAAAACCCCACCGGCCACGGCCAGCCGGCGCAGCCCGGTCCGCCGCAGCCAGGCGCCCACAAAGGCGGTGCCGACTTCTTCGAGCACCAGCTGCACGCTGGCCGCCAGGTCGGCCCGATCGAAATCGGCCGGCAGCCGGTCGGCCAGGGCCCGCAGGGCCGAGCGGTGATACATCGGCACGAGATAGCGAATCTGGCCCGGCTCCCGATAGCCGATCATGCCGCGCAGGATGTCGGCGTAGGCCGGCTCGCCGAGGGCGGCCAGCCCGGTGATCTTCCCCTCGTGCTTCTCGGCTTTGAAGCCGCACAGTTCGGTGACGTAGGAGTAAAAATTGCCGAGGGAGTGGAAGCTGTCCACGGCGGCCAGGCGGCGCAGCCGGCCGTTCCGCCCTTCGTACACGCCGCCCGACAGGCCGTCGCCCCCGCCGTCGAGGGTGATCACCAGGGCGTCGTCGAAGCCGCTCGGGTAGTAGGCGCTGGTGGCATGGCAGAAATGATGGTCGTAGAAGGTCACGGGAGCCTGCAGCCCGTAGGCCCGGTGCAGCAGAGCCGGAATTTCATGGACCCGCTCGCGTGAGCGGAGCCGCTTGATCTCGTGGTGGGCTTTCCAGGCCGGCGGGAAGCGCCCCAGCAGCGGCGCCAGCGCGCCGCTGAAGCGGTCGAAGCGGCGGGTCTTCAGGCCGGCATCGTCAAACCACCCCTTCCAGGGGATCGGCTCCGCTTCAAAAACGGACACCTTCTGGGCCACCGCCACCAAATCGACGTCGGCCGGCCGCACCCCGGCTTCCGCCAGGACCAGCTCGATGGCCGCTCGAGGCATGCCGCTGGCCAGCTTCATCCGGCACAGCCGCTCCTCGGCCACCGCCGACAGGATGCGGCCGCCGTCGAGAACCGCCGCGGCCGAAGGTTTGCTGTCGATTAATCCCAGAACAATCATCCCAGTGATCCAGTTACAGGTGATTTAAGCTTTCGCCGGGCGACCCAGGTGGCGGCGCAGTTTGGTGCGGACGGCCTCGCGGCTTTTTTGCTGGATGGTGAGTTCGTGCCAGACAGCCAGGTTCAGGAGCATCCAGAGTCGGACGTGGTGATCGACCTGGTTGCGCCGGTGTTCCTCGACCAGCTGCAGCACAATATCCCGATTGAAATGCCCTTCCCGTACAAAATAAGAATCGGCCAGGTAATCCCGGACAAACCGGTTCAATTCACCCCGGAACCAGTACGCCACGGGAAACATGAACCCCTGTTTTTCCCGCCGCAGGATCTCAGGCGGCAGGTAGTCCCGGCCCAGCTTCCTTAGGATCGATTTTAGTTGCCGGCCCTTAATTTTTTGCTTACGTGGGTAGGCCGCCAGCTCCGTCACCAGCTCATGGTCCAGAAACGGGGAGCGCAGCTCCAGGCCGTGCGCCATCGTCATCCGGTCGGTCAGCATCAG
>JBFFZG010000543.1:0-2158 GCA_041568735.1 Promineifilaceae bacterium (SeqCode) | reverse complement strand
GTGGGGTTCGCGGCTGAAGAAGCCCCGCACCGCCTCCTGGATGGCCGGCATGCGGGTCATGCCGCCGACCAGCACGACCTCCGTGATCTGGCTGGTGGCCAGCCCGGCGTCTTTCAGCGCTCGCCGGCAGGGCTCGATCGAGCGCTCGACCAGGTCGGCCGTCAGCTGCTCGAATTTGGCCCGGGACAGGGTCAGGTTGAGGTGCTTGGGGCCGGTGGCGTCGGCCGTGATATAGGGCAGGTTCAGCTCGGTCTGCAGGGTGGTCGAAAGCTCGATCTTGCCTTTCTCAGCCGCCTCGCGCAGCCGCTGCAGCGCCTGTTTATCCTTGCGCAGGTCGATCCCCTCTTCCATTTTGAACTGCTCGGCCGCCCAATCGACGATGCGCAGGTCGAAGTCATCCCCACCGAGGAAGGTATCCCCGTTGGTCGACAGCACTTCGAACACGCCGTCGCTGACTTCGAGAATCGAGATGTCGAAGGTCCCGCCGCCGAGATCGTAGACGGCGATCGTCTGATCGTGCTCGTTCCCCAGCCCATAGGCCAGGGCGGAGGCGGTCGGTTCGTTGACGATGCGCAGCACTTCCAGACCGGCGATTTTGCCGGCGTCTTTCGTGGCCTGCCGCTGGTTGTCGTCGAAATAAGCCGGCACCGTGATCACCGCCTGGGTGACCGGCTGGCCGAGAAAGGACTCGGCATCGGTCTTGATTTTCTGCAGGATCATCGCCCCGATTTCGGGCGGGGAATATTCCTTGTCGGCCATCGTCAGGCGCACGTCCCCGTTGGGCGCTTCGGTCACCTTATAGGAGACGTATTCGCGGGCCCGCTTGACCATCGGATCGTTGAATTTGCGGCCCATGAAGCGCTTGGAAGAGAAGATCGTGTTTTCGGCGTTGACAACCGCCTGGCGTTTGGCCACCTGGCCGACCAGCCGCTCGTTGGTTTTGGGATTGATGGCCACGATCGAAGGGAAGGTGCGCGCCCCTTCGGCGCTGGGGATCACCACCGGCTCACTCCCTTCCATCACGGCCACGACCGAGTTGGTCGTGCCTAAATCAATTCCGATAATCTTGCCCATAATGGTTCATTCACTCCTGGATAAATGCGATTTGACGGTGGCTAGTCCGCCACGTAGACCAGCGCCGGGCGAATGACCCGATCGCCGATTCGGTAGCCGGCCTGCAGCTCGCGCACGACCGTTCCGCTTTCATATTGGTCCGAAGGCTCTGTCGACAGCGCCTCGTGAAAATTTGGATCAAATGGTTCCCCAACCGCCGTAATGCGCTCGGCGTTGATGCTTTCCAAGATCCGGGTGAGCTTCCGGTGCACCCCCTGCAGCCCATCAAACCAGCTGTTTCCGGCGATCTCCTGCGGGACCGTTTCCAGGGCCCGGTCGAAATCATCGATAATCGGCAGCAGTTTGCTGATGACGTCGACCGTCGCCTCGGTGTAGGCGTTCTGGGTCATCTTGTCGAAGCGCTTGCGGGCGTTGGCCAGGTCGGCCAGGGCCCGCTGCCACCCATCCAGGTGGCGGGCGGCTTCTTCGCGGGCTGCGTTCAGCTGCTCTTCCAGGGACGGCGCAGCCGGTTCGCCATCAGGGCTGCCATTCCCCTCGACCGGTGAACCGTTCGCCGGGTTGCTGGCGGGTTCTTCCCGCGCTGCATCTTCTCGAATGCTTTCTTCGCTCATAAAGACTTTCCTATGCCATCGATCCCCGGGCTGGCCGGTCCGGCCGCCCCGGGTGGTGGTTATTCAGACTTTTCAGGTGGCGCTAATCGCGCTCAACGACGTCGATGTTGACATCTTCACCCGTCGGGAGAGACGTTTCAACATAATAGTCATTGACAAATTCCGTCATTAAATCGGCCACGTAGCGCACGGCGGAAATGTTGCGGCCGTAGGGCATCCGCGTGGGGCCGACGACGGCGACTTCCCCAACCAGTTCATCCCCAACCCCGTAGCGGGAGAGAATCATGCTGCAGTGGCGGAGCTCTTCCCAGCGCCCTTCCCCACCAATCACAACCTGCACCCCGGCCGCCTCGGGCTCATAGATGCTGGTCAGCAGGGAGGCCAGCCGGCTGCTCTCTTCCAGAAGGTAAATGGCGGGGCGGGTCGATTCGCTGTCGATGAGATTGGTGATGCCGGACGTGTAAACCCGGCTG
>JBFFZG010000542.1:0-2171 GCA_041568735.1 Promineifilaceae bacterium (SeqCode) | reverse complement strand
GGTCGAGCTCCGGGTCCCCGGCGTATTCTCTTGGCTGTCCGATGAGTTCAAGTCTGATCATCGCTGCTCCAGCATGGCCGGCTTCCTGCGGCTGGCCGGGCCATCCCGCCCGCGCCGGCCGTGAGATCACTCAATGCCCGTGATGCGAAGCCCCGCATCCTTCACCTTGTAGATGATGTTGACGGCGATCAGTATGCTGGTTATCCCTTCGACCGCCCGGGCGTTCTGCAGCGCGCCGGCGTTGACCCCGCGCATGCCGGCGTCGGCGCAGAGCTGGAGGGCCAGCTCTTTATCTTCTTTCCGATCCCCGCAGACCAGCACGTCGCAGGAGATTTCGTGAGCCAGGTCGGTCAGGTAGTGGGCGCCAATATTCTGGAAGGCGGCCACGACGCGGGTGGCTTCGCCCAGCTGCGCCTGCGCTTCCTCGGCGGCCGAGAGTCCACTGGGAAGCAGGTTGACCCGCGCCTTCTTTTCCCCGGTTGGGGCGACGACGGTCACCAGCAGCTTGCCGGCCAGGGCATCCCGGATGCCGGCCAGGGTCGCTTCCTGGGCGCCGTACGGGACGGCCAGCACGACCACGTCGGCCGCGGCGGCCGCCGCCGCATTGTCGAGCCCGCGAATCTCCCCGGCCGGCAGCCTGGCATTCAGCCCGGCCGCTGACTCCTCGGCCCGCTCCCGCACCCGCGAGCCGATGATGACGTCGTGCCCGGCATGCGCCCAGCGAATGCCGAGCCCGCTCCCTTCCGGTCCGGTTCCCCCAATGATGGCGATTTTCATCGTTGTTCCTCTCAATTCTCGTTTAAAATGGCCGGCCGCTGCTACAGCAGCCCGACCTCCCGGTTAAAGGCCTCGATCAGCCGGTCGAGTTCGGCGGCCCTGGATGGAATGCTCGCCCAGTACTCGTCGTCGTACCACTGGGCCTGGATCTCCTCGTAGCTCTTGCCCTGCTGCTCGACCCAGGTGTAATACTTCAGGTTGTGAATCCGCTTCCGGCCGGTGTAGGTCAGCTCCTCGACGTAGTCGATCGACTGGCCGGCCAGGTAGCGGTGGTAGGCGGCGGCCGCCTCGACCTCCCCGAACGGCCCTTCGGCCGCCTCCAGCTCCTGCAGCCGGCTCCGGTAAAGGTTCATCGAGTCGGTGGCCACCGTGACGACGATATCCCGGCCGGTCAGCTCGTAGTATTTGGCGAACTTGATGCAGGAGAGCAGGTTGGCGATGCCGCTGATCCCCAGCAGCCAGAGCCGGTCGATCGCCGCCTGGGGTACCCCGATCCAGGCCAGGTAGGCGTGGCCGGCCGGCTCGTTGAACAGCCGGGTCAGGGCCATCGTGGCATTGTCGTCGATGGCCATGACCATGTCGGTATTTTTGACGTTGTGCACCCAGGGAATATGCTTGTCGCCGATCCCCTCGATCCGGTGGGCGCCGAAGCCGTTGTTGAGCAGGGTGGGGCACTGCAGGGCCTCGCTGGCCACGATCCGGCTCGTCGGCCAGCGTTGTTTCAGATAGTCGCCCGCTGCGATCGTGCCGGCCGATCCGGTCGTGACGCAGATCCCCCGATAGCGGTCGCTTTCACCCCGCACCGCGTCGATCACCTCGGCCAGGGCCGGGCCGGTCACCTCGTGATGCCAGAGATAGTTTCCGAGCTGGTCGAACTGGTTGAAGATCGTGATATTCTGCCCGCTGGCCATCAGCTCATGGCACTTGTCGAAGATCTCCTTGACGTTGCTTTCGGAACCGGGGGTCTTGATCACCTCTCCGGCCACCGTGGCCAGCCAGTCGAAGCGCTCCTTGCTCATCCCTTCCGGCAGGATGGCGATCGAATCGCAGCCGAGCAGATGCGAGTCGTAGGCCCCACCCCGGCAGTAGTTGCCGGTCGAGGGCCAGGCGGCCCGCTGGCTGGTTGGGTCAAACTGGCCGGTGACGAGCTGGGGCACCAGGCAGCCGAAGGCGGCGCCGACCTTATGGGCGCCGGTCGGAAACCAGTGGCCGACGATCTGCACGATGCGGGCGTCGACCCCGGTCAGGGCGGATGGCCACTCGATGAAATTGACCCCGCCGAAGCCGCCGCCGTGATCGGCCGGCTCGTTGTGCCAGTTGATGCGAAAGAGGTTCAGCGGGTTGAGGTCCCACAGCCCGACTTCTTTGAGCCGGTCCACGATCGCCGCCGGAAT
>JBFFZG010000541.1:0-2178 GCA_041568735.1 Promineifilaceae bacterium (SeqCode) | reverse complement strand
GCCTCAATCGATGTCGTCATCAGCCGGGTCCTCTACTACTGGGCGCTGCGCCAGCTGACGATGAGCTATCACGCCATTATTCTGATGCTCAGCCCGGTCGTGACGATCCTCTGGTCGCTCCTCCTGTTTTTCGAGTACCCGACCCTGCAGGGGATCCTCGGCGGGGCGGCGGTCATTCTCGGCCTGGCCATCGTCAACTGGCAGCGCACCTGAACCGGGGGTCAGGCCGGCGGTGTCTCTGGATCGCCGCCCGGTGGAATCGGTTTGCGGTAGCGCAGCTCACGCACGTAGGTATCCCCCATGCGTTCGATTTTGATGCCTCCAGGCGAATCGTCTCTGCTGAAACCTACCCGTTCGTAAAAGTCGATGCCGCGCCGGTTGCCGTCGAGCACCCAGAGGGTGAGGGTGTGGAAGCCCAGGCGGGCCAGGTCGCCTTCGACGGCCCGGAAGAGCCGGTAGCCGATCCCCTGCCCCCAGGCGGCCGGCAGCAGGTAGAGGGTCATGAGCTCGGCCGTGCCCTCCGCCGCGCTGGGATCCCGATTCCCACCGGCGCTGGCGAAGCCAATCAGCCCGGCCGCCCCCTCTGCGATCCAGATGATCTCTTCGTCCACCGGCCGGGCCAGCAGCTGGCGCCACCAGATCTGGCGCTGCTCGGCTGACAGATTGTCCAGGAGCGGATCCGGCAGCAGGCCGCGGTAGGCTCCCTGCCAGGCGAGGACATGGACCCGGGCGATCCCGGCTGCGTCCGCCGGCTCCCCCCGGCGAATGGTGATGGGGTTGTGGCCTGCAGGCATGGTTTCCTCCCGCGCGGCCGACCGGAACACGGCCGTGCTGGAGATATGATAAAAAATAAAGGTACATTTTAAAAGCGGCCGATCCAATTCACTTTTAACAGGCCGACTTTATAGTGCCTGCAGATCGGTGTTCCGCGGAAGTGCCGGGAATTTATTGAAGACACTTGCCCACCCGCTGGCCGGCAGGGGATCGGCGGCGGGTGGGCAAACCAATTGAGGAGAACAGGTATGGAGTTAATTGTAAACGGCCGCCGCATGGCGCTCGACGACGATTACGCCGGTGGGGTGCTCCTGTGGGCCCTCCGGGATGGATTGGGGCTGACCGGGACGAAATTTGGCTGCGGCGCCGGCATCTGCGGCTCGTGTACGGTCCATGTCGACGGGGCGGCCGTTCGCGCCTGTGTGACACCGGTGGAGTCGGTGCTGGAAGCTGAGATTCGCACAATCGAGGGGCTGTCGCCGGCCGCTGGACCGCTCCACCCGGTGCAGCAGGCGTTCATCGACGAGCAGGTGCCCCAGTGCGCCTGGTGCATGAGCGGGCAGATGATGGCGGCGGCCGCCTTTCTGGCCGCCAATCCGGCCCCGTCCCCCGAAGAAATCGTTGAGGCCATGCGCGAGAACTACTGCCGCTGCGGCTGTTATGTCCGCATCAAGGCGGCGGTTGCCCGGGCGGCCGGGGTCGAGGAGGGAGTCTGATGGCGGAAAAAAAGCGCCGCTGGCGGGTCACGCGCCGCGGGTTTCTCATTGGATTGGGGGCAGCGGGGGCCGGGCTGGCCGTCGGGGTCGCGCTGGGGCGCCGGCCGTTCTACCGGTTTATGGCTGGGATGCTGGCCGGGGGCGAGGGCGGCCCCGTTTCGTATAGCGATGATCCATTCGCCTGGTTCGAAATCACGCCGGACAACGAGGTCCGCCTCTATGTCGGCAAGGTGGAGATGGGGCAGGGGATCCACACCGCCCTGGCCCAGATCGGCGCGGAAGAGCTGGGTGTCGATTTTGCCCGGCTCGAAGTCGTGCAGGCGACGACCGCCGGGGGACCGGGGGGGACGTTCACCTCGGCCAGCAATTCGGTCTCTTCAACCTACGGGCCGCTGCGGGAGGCGGCCGCGGCCCTGCGCACGATGCTTACCCTGGAAGCTTCGCGGCGGCTCGGGGTCGCCGCGGATCGCCTGGAAGCGCGGTCCGGGGTCATCACCTCCCTCGACGATCCGGTGCAGCAGCTGACCTTCGGCGAAATTGTAGCCGGGGCGGGCGAATGGCCCGAACTCCGTCCTCCTTGTTCTTCGTGAAGACCTTCAGCATCGCGAGGATCTCGCGCTTCTGGTCGGCGAACTTCGGCAGGCTCCTGCGTGCGGTCGCGACCCGCTTGCGGGTCTCCTGCACGTTG
>JBFFZG010000540.1:0-2193 GCA_041568735.1 Promineifilaceae bacterium (SeqCode) | reverse complement strand
GGACGACGGCCGGCTCGCCACTCTGTTCACGGTCACCCAGAGCCTGGTGGAAACCGCCGGAGGCCTGCTGCTCGTCCTCATTTTGAGCATCTACTGGAGCGGTGATCAGGCCCATTTTGAACGGCTGTGGCTTTCCCTGCTGGCCCCCGCCCGGCGGGCCAGAGCGCGGATCATCTGGCGGGACATCGAAGAGGCGATCGGCCGCTATCTCCTCGGCGAGGCGCTGCAGAGCGGTCTCGCCCTGCTTGTTCTCGGTACGCTCTTTTTCCTCGCCGGCATCCGCTACGGGATTACCCAGGCGCTGATCGTGGCCCTGCTGCTCCTGGTTCCCCTGGTCGGCGAGCTGCTGGCCGTGCTGACCACCCTGCTCATCGGGCTCCTGGCCGATCCGGTGACCGGCCTGGTCAGCGGCGGCCTGACCCTGGCCCTGCTGCTCGGCCTGAAAATATGGCTCGAACCCCACCTGATCCATCAGCGCGGCAGCGCCCTGCTGACCGTGCTGGCGGCCGTCTTTTTCCTTTCGGCCTTCGGCTTCTGGGGGCTCCTGCTGGCGCCGCCGTTCGCCCTCGCCGGGCAGCTGCTCCTCCACCGGCTGATTGATCGGGCCGTGCCGGCCGGCCGGCGCGCGCCGGCGGCCGGGCTCCCCCACCTGCGGGATCGGCTCTCCGGCGTCAGGCGGCGGCTGGTGGCAGATGGTTCCCCGGCCGCACCCTCACCGGAAATCGGCAGCCTGGTGGAGCGGCTCGAGCGGCTGCTGGGGGAAATGGCCGCCCTGCCATCCACCGACCCCGCGGGCGGCGAACCCCTGTCCGATCCGGCCGCAGGTGGCGGCCGTTAATCCACCTGTCTCCGCCCATTCCCGGGCAGTTTTCCATCCCATTAGGAAGACCATCCAACTTGGTTTATACTTTTCTTATATCGGCAAACTCACCTCAACTTCTCACTTCAATCAAAGGAGGACATATGCGCCAAGTTAACAAATATTTTCTGTTGGCCCTGCTGCTGGTGGCGGCCGCCCTTTCCCTGTCGGCCTGCCAGTCGCAGGCCGCGAGCACTGAGCTCAACCTGCTCTGCACCCCGCAGGTCCAGTGGTGCGAGGGGATGAAGGCCGAGTTCGAGGCCGCACACCCCGAGATCACGGTCAATTTCGTCCGGATGTCCAGCGGCGAATCGCTGACCCGCCTTCGCAACGAAAAAGACAACCCCCAGTTTGACATCTGGTGGGGCGGCCCGATCGACAGCTTCATCGCGGCCAAAGAGGAAGGTCTGCTGGAGGCCTACGATTCGCCCAACCTGGGCAACATTAAAGATCCCGACCTCATGCGCGACCCCGATAACCAGTGGGCGGGCATTTACGTCGGATCGCTCGGCTTCGCTACCAACCAGAACTTCCTGGACGACAACCCCGGCCTGGCCGCGCCGACGAGCTGGGATGACCTGCTCAAGCCCGAGTTCAAGGGGCAGCTGATGGTCGCCCATCCCTCCAGCTCGGGTACGTCGTACACCGCGCTGTGCACGGTCTTACAGATGAAAGGGGAGGACGCCGGCTGGCAGTACCTGCGCGATTACGCCGGCCAGGTGAACCAGTTCACCAAGAGCGGCGCTGCCCCGGCCCGCTTCGTCGGCCAGGGTGAGGCGGCCGTCGGCATCGTCTTCTCGCACGACATCGTGGCCGGGATCCAGGAAGGCGCGCCGCTGGTTCTGACCTTCCCTGCCGAAGGTACCGGCTACGAAATCGGCGGCATGGGCATCGTCAAAGGCGCGGCCCACCTGGACGCGGCCCAGAAGTGGTTTGACTGGGCGCTCGAACCGGCCACCCAGGAGCTCGGACCAAAATACGAGGCCTTCCAGGCCCCGACCGTCACCGGCGCCAGCGCCTCGATGCCGGAGCTGCTGGACGTCAACCTGATCGATTACGACTTCCAGTACTGCGGTGATAACAAATCGGCCTTTATCGATCGCTTCACCAACGAAATCGCCAACGCCGACCGCCTGAAAGAGTAGGCCGGCTGCGCCGGCTGCCGGCGCCTGAACAATCACAGCAGGTCCCACCCCCGGTCCGAACAGACCGGGGGTGGGACAGACCCATCGCTTTTGACGGGGGAAGGCCCACCGGCCGGGAACCTGTCGCTTCTCATGCCATTGAATCCAGGCGGAACTTTCCAATCAGATGACTCACTTTGAAGACGCTTC
>JBFFZG010000539.1:0-2193 GCA_041568735.1 Promineifilaceae bacterium (SeqCode) | reverse complement strand
GTCAACGACGGGGGGGCGCTTTTAGAAGTCATCCAAAAAACCAGCGGCCCCCACCTGCTCGTCTTCCGGCGCAGCGGCTTCGGGAGTGACACGTACGGCGGGTTCAACTACGATGTGCCCGATTACTCCCTTTCCCCACAGGAAGCGGCCGCCCGTCACTGGGAGCGCCATCTCAAGGTGTTTCCGCCTGAATTGAAGAATTACAAGTCCCGGATCTGGCTGGAGACGATCAATGAAATCGACAAAAACCGCTCGGAATGGCTGGCCGAATTCGCCCTGGAGACGGCCCGGCTGGCGCTGCGGGATGGGTACAACTGGGCCGCTTTCGGCTGGTCTTCCGGGGAGCCGGAGCGCAGCCACTGGTCCGGGCCGAAAATGGTCGAATTTCTGCGGCTGGTGGGGCAGAACCCCGATCGGCTGGCCATCGCCCTGCACGAATACAGCTACAGCAAAAGCAACATCCGCAACGGCTACCCGTATCTGATCGGCCGCTTCCAGCAGCTGTTTCAGGTAGCTGATCAGCACGATATTCCCCGGCCGACGGTATTGATTACGGAGTGGGGGTGGGAATACAACCAGGTGCCGGAGCCGGCGCAGGCGATGCAGGATATCGCCTGGGCAGCCCGCCTCTATGCCTATTACCCGCAGGTGAAGGGAGCCGCCCTCTGGTATCTCGGCCCGGGTTTTGATCCGATCCAGGACCAGGCGCAGAAGCTGATCCAGCCGGTGGCCGATTACGGGATTCGGAACTACTTCGGTATTGTCGGGGGGATCGGCTGCCTCGATCCGAACATCTTCCTGACGCCTGGGGACGAACGGAGGCCGCTTTTCGAGAATTACGGGATGCGCGAGTGGGTTGAGGCTCAGGCGGCGGCCGGCCGGCACCGGCCCTAAGGGGTGCGCAGCCCGTGCAGGAGAGAGATTAAGCCGGCCGCGATGCGGGCCACGTCGTAGCCTTTGACCATGCGATGGGCGCGCAGGATGCGGCCGTCGAGGGGAGCCAGCAGCGCGCTGGTGAGGTAGTCAATGTCGAGCTCCGTCCGGAGCTCGCCCGCCTTCTGCGCCTGTAAGAGGAGCCCGCGGATCGTCATCTGTTCCCAGAAATGGGGAATGTTGACGTTGACGATCTTCCCACTGAACGTGATCCGATCGATTTCGATCATGAGATCGAGGTTGCGATCGCGGTAGGCCACCAGTTTTTCGAGGAAATATTCGAGCTGCTCCAGCGGAGAGCGCCCCTCGGCTGTCAGGTCGCGCAGGGAGGCCAGCTGCTGATTTTGAAACTGGCGGAAGCTCTCGTCGAGCAGGGCGTGGCTGAGCTCCCCCTTGTTGGCAAAGCGGCGGTAGAGGGTTCCCTTGCCGACATTGGCCCGTTTGGCGATGTCGGCCATATTGACCGCCGCCACCCCGACCTGGTCAAAGAGGTCGGCCGCCGCCCTGAGGAGAAGCTGGCGATTTTCCGCGGCATCCCGCCGTTCACCTGACCCTTCTTGCCCGGCAGCCGTCGAAAAATCGAGGGGAATAATCGGTTCCATAACGAGATTTTTATCACAAGTCGTCATTTTCTTACAGAAATTCTATAGACAAACGGACCCGGGTCCGTTATGATCGTTTCTTGTAAGCGGACTACAGTCCACTTTTCAGAATTTTAACCCCATCTGGGAATTTCGGCAAGCTGATTTGATTAACCACACAAAACATTTATAGAGAGGTGATACCATGACCTGGAATCTCGACAAGTCTCATTCAGAAATCCTATTTGCCGTGCGCCACATGATGATTTCCAAAGTGCGCGGTCAGTTTGAGTCATTCGACGGCGACATTCATTTCGACCCGAACAACCCGACCGCGTCGACCGTCGACATTCAAATCGATGCGGCCAGCATTAACACCCGCGACGAGAAGCGGGACGGCCATCTCAAATCCCCCGACTTTCTCGATGTGGCCAACCATCCCTATATCAAATTCAAAAGCACGAAGATCGAGCAGGCCTCTGCCAATTCGGGTAAACTGGTCGGTAATCTCACCATGGCCGGCGTCACCCGCCCGGTCGTCCTCGACGTCGAATATGCCGGAACGGCCGTCAGCCCCTGGGGCACGACGAGCGCGGGCTTCAGTGCGAAGACACGCATCAAGCGCAGCGAGTGGAACCTGACCTGGAATCAGGCCCTGGAGACCGGCGGTTTCCTCGTC
>JBFFZG010000538.1:0-2221 GCA_041568735.1 Promineifilaceae bacterium (SeqCode) | reverse complement strand
GAGAGCAGCAGCACCAGCCCCAGCAGGTAGGTCAGCTGAAAGAGCAGCTCCCGCCCGGAATAGAGCCCCCCAAAAAGGGCCAGCACCATCAGGAAGAAGAGGACAAAGCGGCGGCTGCGCATAAGGCGATGGATCAGGCGACCGGGACGGCCACTTTGCTCAGGAGGCTTTCGACGATTTCATCCTGGGTGATGTCCTTGATGCGGGCGGCCGGCCCGACGATGATGCGGTGGGCCAGGGCGGGGATGGCCAGGGCTTTGACATCATCCGGGATGACGTAGTCCCGCCCGAGAATGGCCGCCTTGGCCTGGCAGAGCCGGAAGAGGGCCAGGCCGCCGCGGGAGCTGGAGCCCAGGTAGACGTCCGGGTGCTCCCGGGTTTCGCGCACGACGTCGATGATGTAGCCCCTGATCTTGTCGTCGACGTGGATTTCCTTGATCGCCTCCTGCGCGGCGCGCAGCTCCTCGACGCTCAGCACCTGGGTCAGCGAGTTGATCGGGTGGGTCATTCGCTGCCGCTCGAGAATGGTTATCTCGTCGGCTCGTTCGGGGTAGCCAAGACGGATGCGCAGCATGAAGCGGTCGAGCTGGGCTTCCGGCAGGGGAAAGGTCCCTTCGTATTCGATCGGATTCTGGGTTGCCAGCACCATGAAAGGCGGCTGAAGTATGTACGAGTGGCCGTCGACGGTGACCTGCCGCTCCTCCATCGCCTCCAGCAGGGCCGATTGGGTTTTGGGGGTGGCCCGGTTGATCTCGTCGGCCAGGATGATCTGGGCGTGAATTGGCCCCGGCCGGAACTCGAATTCCATCGTCTTCTGGTTGAAGACCGAGACGCCGGTGACGTCGGTGGGGAGCATGTCGGGGGTGAACTGGATGCGGCTGAACTCGCAGCCCACCGATTTGGAGATGGACTTGGCCAGCACCGTTTTGCCCACGCCCGGCACGTCTTCGATCAGGAGATGGCCCTGGCAGAGCAGACCGAGCACGGTCAGTTCGACGGCGTCTCGCTTGCCGACGATGACATTTTCGACATTTTCAATGATCTGGTTGGCGATCGACAGGATATCGGTCATGGGTAACAAACTCCGTGGAGGGGGATAGCTGGTTGGGTCCGGCCGCAGGCACCCGACGGCCGGGGAAAATGGCGGCCGGCTGGCAGGCAAAAAATGGGGCTGGCGGCACCTGGGTCCGCCATCCGCCGTGCTCGCAGGCTGTTGCTTCCGGCCGTGATCAAAGGTGTGTGTGTCCGATCGAGGTGAGCGGGTGATTCTTGCCTTGATGACCCATAATTGTCACCGAAATGACACTTTATGGGTGAGATCGGATGAAGTATACCAGTTTTCAATCGTTGCCCAAACGGGACCTGAAGAATGATCACCGGCGGTTAAGAAACGCCGGAATGGGGGCGGCCGGCCGGGCCGGTGGGTATGTTGCGACCGATTCGAACAAAGCCGGTTCAGCCTTCGGCGACCAGCAGCACTACCCCCAGCTCCTGCTCCAGGTCGCGAATCGCCGCCACCTCTTCCGGGGTCAGGTTGGCGAAGGGGGCGCCGCGCTCGTAGGCCATGATCTGCTTTTGCAGCCGGGCCTCGAGGGCGCGCAGCCGTTCGAGGCCATCCGGATCCAACCGGGCAATTTGAAACTGTCTCTCCATGGTGTCCTCCTGGCAGCCGGGGGCTGCCTATAGAGTTGATTGTAAGCAGGGCGTGGCGGCTGTCAATGTGCCTATTTTGCGGCGGCCGGGGTCCGCACCGCGCCGCCAGGCCGGGCGTACCGGGAGCGTGCTATTTGAGCGGGCATGCCAAGTAACATGGTGTGAACTTCTGCGGCGAAGGGTTTCACCTGCGAGAGATGACCAGGAGTGAAGTGAAAGGGTGGCCGCGCGGCGCGCATTACCGCTGCTGTGGCCGGCGTCCTCGCCGTGCCACCTGGATCCGTGAACCAGGAGCGTGCTATTTAAGTGGGCATCCTGAGCAAAAGGATGTGAATTTCTGCCGTGAGGGTTTCCCGCGGCCGGGAGAGGACCTGTGGTGAAAGGATGGCGGCGCGGTGAGGACACCGGCCGCAGCGGTGTTGGGGGGCAGCAGGCAGGGATCAGGAGGATGAAGATCTTGCCGGGTGGAGGGTTCCCGCGGCCAGAAATGACCAGGAGATAAAGATAGGCGGGGCGCCGCGCATTAACCTGGCTGTGGCCGGCGTCCACGCCGTGCCACCTGGATTCG
>JBFFZG010000537.1:0-2222 GCA_041568735.1 Promineifilaceae bacterium (SeqCode) | reverse complement strand
CTGCAGGCCGGGGCAGGCCAGCAGCAGGGCAGCGGCCAGGTGGGCGGCCGGTTCGACGAGGTGTTCGCAGTTGTCGAGAATCAGCAGCGCCTGGCGCGGGCGCAAATAGTCGCTGATCGACGACAGCAGGGACCGGTCTGGTTCCTCGCGAATAGCGAAAACGGAGGCGACGGCGTTGGCCACCAGTTCGGGCTCCGCCACCGGAGCCAGTTCCACCAGCCAGGCGCCGTGGGAATAGCGGCCGGCCATTTCCTCCCCCACCCGCAGCGCCAGCCGGGTCTTGCCGCAGCCCCCGGCGCCGGTCAGGGTGAGCAGCCGGGTCCGGCTGCCGGCCAGCAGCCCGCTCAGCTCGGCCACCTCTTCATGACGCCCGATGAGGGAGGTGAGCTGGGCCGGCAGATGGCTGCGCCGGGCGGACACGGTTTCGGCCGCCGGTCGAACGCGGGCCGAAGCGGATGGACTGCCCAGAGCGATCGCCGCCGCCTGCTCACCAAGAGCCAGGAGGCGGCTGATCGTCTCCGGCTCGTTTTCGATCTCCAGCGCCGGCACGAACAGCGCCAGCAGGCTGGCCTTATCGATGGGACGCTCGTTGTTTTCGATGCGGCTGAGGTGGGATTCGCTGTAGCCGACCGCGATGGAGAGCTCGCGCTGGGAAAGGCGCGCGCGGCGGCGCAGATATTTCAACAGGTCTCCGAGTGATGTATGAGCCGATTGATGGGTGGCGGCGCCGTTCACGCATTGCCTCCTTGACCCGGCCCGGCAACACGAATAATGAGATGCTGAACATCATAGCAACTTGCGCGGGAAAACTCAATAGAATGCGCAAGAAAGGGCAAGAAAAGCAAGCCCGCTTCGTTTATCCTGCAAACATTCCCAATCGCTGCTAATGGTCCGTCAAATGTCCTGTTGCCGGGGACGATTTGGAAAATCGCCCTACGCTCTATTCGGCAGCAGGGCTTTGTGGGGCGATTTTTTTAAATCGCCGGTCGCGACAGCGACCTCTTACCCCGCAAAACGAAGTTGTCTGCACTTAGCAGCAGATAGAGAAAACTAAACACAGACGGCAGAAAAAAGGAGAAATGTCATGTCCCAAAAAATCTTGCAGATCAATTTCACATTTACAGGCCCCTCCCGGGCAGAGCTGGAAGAGGCCTGGCTGCCGGGCGCTCAGCCGATTGCGGACACACCCGGCCTGCGCTGGAAGGTGTGGCTGGTGAATGAAACGACCCGCGAATGCGGCGGGATTTACCTGTTTGACGATGAGGCCGCGGTCAACGGGTTCCTGAACGGGCCGATTGTCGCCGCGACGAAAGAGGCGCCGATTTTGAGCAATGCCAGCGTGAAAACCTTCGATATGATGGCCGCCCATACGGCCATGACTCGCGGACCGGTGGGCGACGGGCTGTCCGCCAACGGCCACCCCAGCACCTTCACCCGGATGGCCGAGGAAGCGTACCGGACGGTGCCCACTATCAAACCGGCCGACGCCCAGCGGCGGCTGAAGAAAGAGCCAAACCTTCTGGTCATCGACGTGCGCGATGCAGCCGACGTCGCGCAGACCGGGACCGTCCCCGGCGCCCGGAACCTGTCGCTGGGGGCGCTCACCTACCTGGCGGACAACGAGGTTCCGGAAAGCTGGCGCCATCCCGAGCTGGCCGACCGCAGCCGGCCGATCATCACCACCTGCATCCTGGGGCCAATGGGGGCGCTGGGCGGCAAGCTGCTGCACGATATGGGCTTTTCCAATGTCCAGATTCTGGAGGGCGGGGTGCAGGCCTGGATCGATGCCGGACTGCCTGTGGCCGGGAACGGTTCCGCATCGGGCTAGACAGCGAGGAGAAAAAGAACATGTCCAAGGTGATTTCTATTCACGTACTCGAGCCGGCTCCCCTGGCAAATCCGGAAGAGTATGACAGGGTCATGCGTGAGTCGGCAGAGGCATTTCAACGTGTTAACACCAAAGGGTGGCAGAGCTACATCGTTCGAGGTGACCGCGGCGTCCACAAAGGAGGATACGCGATTATCCATCTATTCGACAGCCGTGAGGTCAGGAATCGCTTTTTCCCGACGGAAGGCGGATTGCCTTCGGAAGAAACTCAACGGATATTTCGCGATTACACGCTCGCGCATGAAGAGCTGGAAAAGCGGTGGAATGAGCTGGTCAGGGAGGACGACAGTGACTACACCGATTACGTGGTTGTAGATCAGTAGCGATCAACCCG
>JBFFZG010000536.1:0-2223 GCA_041568735.1 Promineifilaceae bacterium (SeqCode) | reverse complement strand
TCCCACCAGACAATCCGCTGCGGGGTAATCGTGATGAACAGCCGCATGAAATACCAGTCCATCAGGTAGCGGGTCAGGAAGCTGCTCATGTACATCTTCATGGCCGGCTGTTTTTCCATCATTTTTCGCCCCTGGGCGATCATGACCTCGATCATTTCCGGGTCGGTATCCGCCCGGGCGGCGTGAACCCGCTCGTCGACCGATCCCACCCCCTGCACGAGCACGGCCGGCGGCCGCGCCAGCCCGCTGCCGGTCGGCTCGGAAAAGAGAAGCGAGACGCGCGGATCGCGCCGGATGTTAAAGGCCTTCTGCGGCAGCCCGATCGAGGTGGCGCAGATAAAGAGGCCGCGCCGCACCCAGACCATGGGCATGATCGGCCAGGTGACCGGCCGGCCGCCGCGGCCGAGGGTGGTCAGCTCGGCCGTGTAGAACTCGTTGAAAACGGCCGTCACGCCGGCCGGCAGTGCCTGCATCAAAGTCAAGGGGTCGTTTATAGCCTGCATTTTGGACCCTCCTCTGGACTATTCAGCTTTTCGGACAGTATAAGGTCCGGGCGTCTCCTGACCGTAACGGAACGGGGGCCGGGTGGATTCAATCCGGCGGCCGGCGCGGGGTTTGCGCCAGCCACACCGCCACCCCGGCCGGCCGCACCGTCTCCCGAATGACGCGCTCGAGCCCATCCGTCACCGCCTCGAGGGTCATTTCTACCTGGGCCGTCCGGCCAAATTGGGCCAGCACCTGCTGGGCGTCATACTTTTGGCGGAAAAAGCGGTGGTCGATAAACGTCTGGACCCGGCGGCGCAGCGGTGTGAACAGCGCCGCGATGATCAGGGTGGATAGGACGACCACCAGGGGGGACTGACGGCCGCTGACCAGGTCAAACAGGCTTTGCAGCAGGACGACCGTGCCGAAATAGGCCAGCGCCAGCAGCGCTGTCAGCACCGTGTATTGCAGCGTCCTGCGAATAATGATGTCGATATCCCACAGCCGGGAGCGCAATATCCCGACCCCGATGAAGAGGGGGATCATGAGCGGAGACAGGCTGTAGCCGATATTTTGTACCACATCGCAGTACAGGTTGCGTGAGTCGCAGGGAGCCGGAGCCGCCGCAACAAGGGTGAGCGTTGTGCCAATCCCCGCCATGGCGAGCACGATCCCCAACACCACCCACTTGGTCTGCTGACGTTCGATGTAGGTCAGCACTCGCCTGTAGCGATAAACAGGGACCAGAATACAAATGAGAACCATCAACAAAGTAAAGACAAAGTTATAAGCGATGGGCAGGTCGAGATTCTCGATCGGGATCGGAAGAAAGAGGAGGGTTTGGACACCCAGAAGCCAGGCCAGCCAGCGCGGCTTGAAGGTCCCATTGGGAAACAGAAAAACCAGGGCGATAAACAGGGGAAAACTGGCGATGGTGAGGACGTCCCTCACCCAGACCCACGCCGGCAGGTGAGTGGCAATGGAGCCGATGGTGCCTCCGAAAGAAGCCCCGATGACCATCAAGAGGCCGGATAACAGCAGCGCTCGCCGGTCACTGGATTTGAGCAGAAAAATCACCAGCCCCATCCCCATCCACCCCAGGTAAACCACGGCTGACGGAACGGAAATGAATACCGCCCATTGGGTGGTGCTGACGCCATAGGCTCGCAGCGTTTCCGCATAGGCCGGCGTTGATTTCACAGGTTTCACAAACGGCCATCTGCTGTCGAAGAAAAGGGGGCCAGCTAGCAAGGACAGTTCCTGCCAGGACGGCACTCACCGCGATCCACGCGGCTCGCGCCAGCCAGAGCTGTTTGCCCTCCAATAAGATTACCGGTTCAGCAGCAGGTTTCATGGGATGGGTCGCTATTTTTTCTGGAGCACCGCCACTTGATCGATAAAAGGTGGATAAACGATTCAATTTCTGTGATCAGTAGCAGGCGCAGCATCAATTATTCGTTGTCAGTTCGCCTCACAGCAGCAGAGGATCGTCTCCCAGGCGGTACGACCCCAGAATCACTTCAACCAGATCGACCCCTTGGCCGGCTGCATCGTCTCCTGGACCGCATCGGATAAGGCGGTCGTCAGCGCTTCCAGGGAGACCTCGTCGCGGGCGGTCCGGGCGAAGCGGGCCAGCACCTGCTGGGCGTCGTATTTCTGGCGGAAAAAGCGGCGGTCGACGGCCGCCTGCACCCGCCGGCGCAAAGGATTGACCAGAGCGGCGACGAGCAGCGTGGAAAT
>JBFFZG010000535.1:0-2258 GCA_041568735.1 Promineifilaceae bacterium (SeqCode) | reverse complement strand
TCTCCAACCTGATTTCCGGGATTCTCATTTTTATCGACCGGCCGTTTGTCATCGGCGATCTCGTTGAAATGGAGGGATTCTACGGCCGGGTCGACCGCATCACGCTGCGCTCGACCCGCATCGTCACCAGCGACGGCCGCATGCTGGCCGTGCCCAATACGGAAGTGATCAACAAGATCGTCGCCTCGTACACCAATTTTCCCCACCTGCGGCTCGACATCGCCGTGACGGTAGCCGTCGACGAAGATCTCGACCGGGCGCGGCAGGTGCTCCTCGACCTGGTGCGACACGACCCGGCCTACATGGCCGAGCCGGCCCCGCGGGTGGTGGTCACCCGGCTCAATGACTACAACGTGGCCCTCGAACTGCAGGCCTGGCTGCAGGACGAGCGCCAGCACATCGAAAAGCGGTTTGCCCTGCGGGAAAAGGTCTTCACGGCCCTGACCGCTGCCGGCGTACAGATGCCGTTTGAGACGATCCAGCTCTCCCCGTTCTCCGTCGAACTCGCTGGTGGAGAAGCGGCGGCCGGCTGACAACCCAATCGATTACCTGATCTGAGGAAAAAATGAAAACAATCGGCGTTCTCGGCGGGCTCGGCCCGCAGGCCACCATGGATTTCGAGGCCCGCGTCCACCGCGTTTCCCAGCAGCTGATCCCCCGGCCATCCGGCAACGGCGGCTACCCCCCCATGATCGTCTCCTACTACCGGCATGCCCCGGTTCTGCTCGACAAAAAGGGGCATGTTATCCTGCCGCGCCGGCCCGACCCCCGCCTCCTCGAAGCGGCCGGCACGCTCGGTCCGCTGGTCGATTTTCTCGTCCTCATCACCAACACCCCCCATGTTTTTCAAAAAGAAATCGAGGCGGCTGCCGGCCGCGAGCTGCTCAGCATGATCGAGGTCACCCTGGCCGAGGTGCGGCGTCGCGGCTGGGAAAAAGTCGGCGTCGTCGGGGTCGGCTACCCGGATTTCTACGCCGATCCGCTGCAGGCGATGGGGATCGCCGTCGAAACCGCTTCGGAGAACATGCGCCGCCAGCTCGACGTGGAAATTTTCAAGCTGATGGCCGGCCGGGAGACTGACCTTTCGACGGCCTTTACCCGGGAGGTCATCGACCGGCTGCGGGCGAAAAAGGTCGACGGGATCATCCTCGGCTGCACGGAAATCCCCCTGCTGCTGCGCGTGCACGCCGAAGCGGATGATCTTCTCCATCCGGCCGCCCTGCTGGCCGAGGCGGCCGTGCGCCACGCGATCGCCTGAACGGGCGCTCGGCCCTTCCCCCGGCTTAACCGCGTCGGAGAGAACGGACGCCCGCTTGCCCGGCGCCTCTAAAAATTGATATACTTCTAATATATTACCGATCTGGTAATGTCAGATTCTCCCGCGGCCGCGCCACGCCCCACATGACCACGCGGCCGCATCGGCGTTAACATATGACCACCCGACCTTCCCCCACCGACCAGCAAATCGTCGATCGCTGGCGCGACGAGCCGGCTTCCCTGCTGCCGATGCTCCACGCCTTTCACGATCGAGACGGCTACCTGACCGAGGCGGCGATCGAAGTCGTCTCCCATGCCCTGCGGATCCCCATCGCCGACCTCTGGGGCACGATCACCTTCTACCACCACTTCGCCCGCACCCCACCCGGACAGGCCGCTCCTCGCGTCTGCACCGGCCCGGTCTGCCGCCTGCACGGGGCCGACCGGCTGGTAGCCGCCCTGGCCGATCAGGGGGCGACCGGCATGCCCTGCTCCGGCCGCTGCGACGCGCCGATCCCGGTTCTGCGCGGCCACCAGACCTTCAGCGGTCTCATAGCCGCCGATCTCGCTCCGACTCCCTCCCCGCTGCCGCCGCCCAATCCCGGCGGCGTCGTAGAATGCGTCTTCGCTCACATCCGGGAGACCGATCGGGGAACGCTCGACGGCTACCGGCGGACCGGCGGCTATGCGGGGCTGGCCGATACGCTCCAAACGCGCACCCCGAACGAGCTGGTCGCTCTAATTTCCGAAAGCGGGCTGGCCGGCCGCGGCGGGGCCGGCTTCCCGACCGGCCGCAAGTGGCAGATGGTGGCCGCCGCCGCCGGCGGTCCCAAGACGATCGTCTGCAATGCCGATGAAGGCGAACCCGGCTGCTTCAAAGATCGGGTCATCATGGACTACGACCCCTTCGCCCTGATCGAAGGGATCACCCTGGCCGCCTACGCGGCCGGGGCTGCGCGCGGCTTTATCTACCTGCGCTACGAGTACCCGGAAACGCTCGA
>JBFFZG010000534.1:0-2290 GCA_041568735.1 Promineifilaceae bacterium (SeqCode) | reverse complement strand
GTCGCCGTATTTTTTTTGAATGGTTGCCAGTGTACTCTCGAGTTGTTTGGCCTTATCCGATTTGCTCATAGGGGGATCCGGGAACCGGAAAAATCCGTCCGGGCAACGTTAGAATTTATGTTCATAGTGTACAATAGCGACATGGAATTAGCAAACATCGACGGGAGTGCGACAGGGGCAGAAACAGCCCGGCCGGCCGGTCGAAAACCGGCCGTGCGGCCCGTCCAGAAGGACGATCTCAGCCAGCTCCTCTCCCTCTTGAATACCGCCTTCCACCGGCACGTGCACGCCGACTGGTATCAGCCCGATTTCTGGCTCGATGAGGCTCCCGGGTGGGTCAGTCTGCACCGGGAGCAGCCGGTTGGTCTGCTGGTGCTTGGGGCTGATCCGCCGCCGGCCGCCTGGGTGCGGCTGGCCGCTTTTGACCTGGTGGAAACCCCACCCAGGGAAATGCGAGGCCATCTGCGGGCCCTGCTGGCGGCCGCCATCCCGGTGGCGCGTGCAGCCGGGGTGGAGGCCGTCTTCTGGATGTCCCACCGGCGCTGGGCCGACCGCTGGCTCCCCCAGGTCGGCTTTTATGAAATGACCTCGGTCATCACCTTCCGCAAGGCCGACCTCAAGCTGCCTCCCCTGCCGCCAGCGCCGGATGGGCTGCAGGTCCGGCCGGTGCTGCCCGAGGATTTTCCCGAGCTGGCCCGCATCGAAGCCGGCGCCTTCGCCCCGCTCTGGCGCCACAGCAGCCGGGCGCTGCACATGGCCTGGCGGCAGTCGCTGAGCTTTGACGTGGCCCTGATGGACGGCCGGCTGATCGGTTTCCAGCACAGCACGGCCGCCTCGCAGCACGGAGCTCACCTGGCCCGGCTGACGGTCGATCCAGGGTGGCAGGGGCAGGGAGTCGGCACCGCTCTCCTGGCCCGGGCCTTTGATGGCTACGCGAAGGCCGGCTGCCTGCACATCTCCCTCAACACTCAGGCCGACAACCAGCAGGCCCAGCAGCTCTACCGCAAACTCGGCTTCCGCGAATCGACCTACCGTTGGCCGCTCTGGCGGCTCGACTTGATCTGAATTGACCCCCGTCGGAGATCGGCCGGATCCGTCAAACCGGACCCGGCTCCGACCCCACCGTGTTTTCAGGAGGAAATCCCATGACCAGACGCGCCATCGCCACGGCAGAAGAAATCGAACAGGCCCTGAGCCACCTCCCCGGCTGGGAGGTGGTCGACGGGAAGCTGCACAAACAGTTTAAATTCAAATCTTTCGCCGCCGCCCTCGGCTGGATGGTCAGCGCAGGCATCGAAGCGGACAAAATGGACCACCACCCGGAATGGTCCAATGTCTACAACCGGGTGACGGTCGACCTGGTCACGCATGATCTCGGCAATGTGATCAGCACGTTCGACCTGGAGCTGGCGGCGCGCATGGAAAAACTGGCCGCCCCCAGCTGAGCCCCGATCGAGAATGCCGCCCCCCCGATACCGGCCATCAACCCGGGCAGGACCGGCCCGGGTGAGCTCATGGCGGTCCAGGTCGAGCGTCAGATCCCCAAAGGAGAGATTTTCAGGCCCGGCCCCGCCGGGCCGCTCCGGGGCGGCATCTTCCTGGTCGAGACGCACCCGGCGCAATAAAGCCTTCAGCCTGGCCTGCAGCTCCCGCATGGAAAATGGCTTCGTGATGTAATCGTCCGCGCCGATTTCCAGCCCGATCACCCGGTCGATTTCCGAATCGCGCGCGGTCAGCATGAGGATGGGGACGTTCGTTTCCCGCCGCAGAATCCGGCAGACTTCGAAGCCGTCGAGGCCGGGCAGCATGACGTCGAGGAGGACGAGATCAGGGTTGAAATCACGGGCGGCCTCGATGGCCTGGCGGCCGTCGCCCACCACCCGGACGCTGTACCCCTGGTGGCTCAGGTTGTATTCGAGGGCAGGTTCATCTTGGACGATCAGGATTTTGGCGGACTTGGTTGGATTCCCCCGGCATAATTCCACTCAAAACACGGCAGTCCTCGAGCAAGTGGGGACTGGCGGCCGCCAAACCGGCTCGTGGCCGCCACCCACGCACGGCTGTGAGAGAAGACGGCCGGCTGTCGGTCATAGATCAGACCCCGGGCGTGCCGGCACGGTAGGTCCACTCAGAGCCCGGGCGCCCGTTCGGCTTAGAGCCGATCAGGGAACGGCCGGCACCAGATCTGACCGGCTGATCAGGCGAGGACAGAGTCCGGGTTTTGCTTCCAGGGGACAAAAAAGAGGGCGATGACAATCAGGGTCATCAGCACCGCTGTGATCGCCACCGG
>JBFFZG010000533.1:0-2302 GCA_041568735.1 Promineifilaceae bacterium (SeqCode) | reverse complement strand
GGGGAACGGGGAACGGGGAACGGGGAACACATTGACCCTCCGTTCCCTGTTCCCCGTTCCCCGTTCCCTAAAATTAGTGGTGATCCACCCGCGGTGGAATCTCCAATCCTTTGAACTCGAGAATGAGCTCGACGAGGCCGGCGATGGCGGCTTCGAGCATCTTTTCCCCCTTTTCGCGGGTGGCCAGGGTGGCGCGGCCGCGGACGCCGCTCTCGGTCATGGTCGACCAGTAAGGCATGTAGGTGGCAAACGAGGCGTCCGGCCGTTTCCCCTTGAGCAGATCAAACTGGAAGCTCGGCGGCAGCGGGTTCATCTGGTCGGTCGCCTTATCCATTTCGACCAGCTCCGGTTTGAGGGCCAGGTAGAGGCAGGTTTCGTATTCGCCGGCGTGCGAGGCGCCGCCGTATTCGCTCTCCCGCAGCTCATTGCCGACCTTGCGGGCCTGGTAGACCCCCCAGTGGTTGACGGCCGCGCAGGCCACCCGACCCTCGGCGGCCAGGACGGTCAGCCGGGCCGACATTTCCAGGGGGGCGGTGTTGCTGCCGTGGCCGTTGACGATCAGGATGTGGGTGAAGCCGTGGTGGGCCAGGCTGACGCAGATATCGCGCACATAGCGGATGAAGGTGTCCCATTCGATCGTCAGGGTCCCGGGGAAATCCATGTGGTGGGGGCTGTAGCCGTGGGGCACGGCCGGGATCAGCACTGCCTTCCCCGGAATTCGGGCCACTGCCCGCTCGCAGATCTCGCTGCAGAGGAGGACGTCGGTGTCGATCGGCAGGTGGTAGCCGTGGTCTTCGTAGGTGGCCACCGGCAGGACGGCGACCCGGCCGGCGGCGGCGGCCGCCCGGCATTCGGGCCAGGTCATTTCGGCGTAGCGATATTTCATCGGGAGCCTCGCTTGGTCGTGAGCCCCGGGCGGAACGATCGGTTTGATGGTCGCCGGCCATATGTTCCGGGGCGAAGGTGGGGTGACGGTCGGGGAAATTTAACTCAAACTGGCCGGAAGAAAAAGGGCGGGTTTGGAAACCCGCCCCACAATTTGTGGCCAGCGAGCGGAGTCAGCCGTGGTGGCCGCGCCGCGGATGGTGCACCAGGGCCAGACAGCGGCTCGGGCCGCCGGTCGCCCCGGCGATGCGCGGCCCACCGGCGATGAACGTCGAGCCGACCGGCGGCACTTTGCCCAGGTTGGCCACATTTTCCATCCCCCACCGCCCCTCACCGAGCCAGAAGTAGTGGGTGGCGAAGTCGGGAGAAGGGCCGAAATCGAGGCTGAGGGTGTCGACGGCGATGCCGTTGACGTGGCGCTCGCGGGCGAGGAACTGGACCGCCTCGAGGTGGAATCCCGGGAAGTGCATCACCCCGCCGGCGTCGGCGTTGCGGAAGCCGGGGGTATAGAGCTTTTCCTCCCACCCGCTGTACATGGCCACGCAGGCGCCATCGGGAATCCGGCCGTGCTTCTTTTCCCACGCGCGCAGGTCGTCCGGCGTGACCTGGGCGTCGGGATTGGCGGCCGCTTTGTGACGAATATCGACCACCGCCAGCGGCACGACAAGCTGGTCGATGGGGATCATGTCGGCCGAAAGGCCCTCGGCCGTGAAATGAAGGGGAGCATCCATGTGGGTGCCCGTATGTTCGATCAGCAGCCAGCGTTTAAAATTAAAACCGTCCTGGGCAAAGGTGAAGAGAACCTCGATTTCGAGGTTGACCGCCCCAGAAAAGGTCGGGAAATCCGGCCCCATGACATGGGTCATTTCGACGATCTCCCGGATTTTTCCCCCCAGATTGGCCGGCGGGGCCTTGCGGCTTTCGGCCGCGGCGGCCGGACCGGCCACGGCTGCGGCCGCCGTCGCCGCCAGCGCCCCGGTCAAAAACCGGCGCCGGCTCAGCCGCTCCAGAATCGTTTCCTGACAGCCCGGTACGCACATGTCATCCTCCTTGTGGGTGCGGCGAATGGGAGCCATTCGCCTGCAGCGCTGTGTAGTTGGAGCAACCCAAAACAATAATGCCGGCTCCCTCGAGCCATTTCCATTTCATGGTAGCACAATCCCAAGGGCGAAGGAACACATAATCCGACCGTTTCTCCCGACACCCCGCCGCGGCCCATTCTCCCCTGCCAGCCGCGCATCCCGAGCCTGTCGAGGGATTGCTGCCGAGGGCGCCGCCCAACTCCAAAGGTCGGGAATGGCTGGCGATCAGTCCGATCCGCTGCGATTCTGGTCCGATCCACCCCGACACCGGCGGCAGATCCCTCGTCGAAGACTCCTCGGGATGCCACATTGACTTTCGCGATTCGCCGTGTCCC
>JBFFZG010000532.1:0-2304 GCA_041568735.1 Promineifilaceae bacterium (SeqCode) | reverse complement strand
GTCGGGCCGGCCGCCCGCATCAAGGACATCTCTCAGGATGAGATCGTCGAGAGCCTTTTGAGCAAAGTGGCCGTCCCGGTCGCCTGATCCCCTGA
Organism: Promineifilaceae bacterium (SeqCode); assembly: GCA_041568735.1. GTDB lineage: Bacteria > Chloroflexota > Anaerolineae > Promineifilales > Promineifilaceae > WTJY01. The sequence continues at coordinate 2,209 of JBFFZG010000532.1, read as the reverse complement.
CTTATGCGCAGCCGCCGCTTCATTCTCTTTTTCCTGATGGTGCTGGCCCTCTTCGGGGGGCTCTATTCCGGGCGGGAGCTGCTCTTTCAGCTGACCTACCTGCTGGGGCTGGTGCTGCTGCTCTCTTTTGTCTGGGCCTGGTCGAGCCTGCGCTACGTCAATTTTTCCCGGCTGACCCGCACCCGCCGCACCCAGGTCGGCCGCCCCCTTGAAGAACGCTTTCGCATCGTCAACAGCAGCTTTCTGCCCAAGCTCTGGCTGGAAGTGCGCGATTTTTCCAACGTGCCGGCCCACCAGGCGAGCTATGTCATCAACGGCATGGGCTCCCACTCGTCGGAAACCTGGCGGGTGCAGACGATCTGCCAGCAGCGCGGCCGCTACCACCTGGGTCCGATGACCCTGCGGACCAGCGATCCCTTCGGCCTCTTTACCTTAGAAAAAGCGCTCGACGTGACGACCAATGTCGTCGTCTACCCGATGACGGTCGACGTTCACGCCTTCGCCCTCCCCCAGGGGATCCTCCCCGGCGGCGAGGCCATCCGCCGGCGCACCCACTACGTCACCACCAACGCCTCCGGCGTACGCGAGTACGCCCCCGGCGACAGCTTCAACCGCATTCACTGGCGCAGCACGGCGCGCCGCAGCCGGCTGATCGTCAAGGAATTCGAGCTCGATCCGCTGGCCGACATCTGGATCCTGCCGGATATGGCGGTCTACGAGCATATCTTCCGGGAGCGGCCGGAAGCCGGGATCGCCCTCGAGCCGGGCAATATTCCGGCCGTCCTGCGCCGCGAGGCCTTCAAGCTGCCCAGCTCAACCGAGGAATACACGGTCACGGTGGCCGCCTCGCTGGCCCAGTTTTTTCTGCGCCAGGATCGCTCGGTGGGCATGGTGGCGGCCGGGCAGGTCACCGAAATCCTGCAGCCGGACCGGGGCGAGCGGCAGCTGAACCGGGTGCTCGAAACCCTGTCGGTCATCCGCGCCGAGGGGACCCTCTACATCGAGGACCTGATCCTGGCTGAGCTGCGCTTTTTTCCGCGCGGGTCGACGATCATCGTCATTACCCCGACGACCCGCCCGAGCTGGGCGACCGCCGCCCGGCAGCTGCGGCAGCGGGGGATGCGGGTGGTCACGGTGCTGATCGACCCGCGCTCCTTTGGCGGCCGCAAATCGGCCGATTCGCTGGTTCCCCTCCTCCAGCAGCGGGGGATGGGCACCTATGTCATCCGCGACGGCGATGATCTGACCGGGGTCCTGAGCACCCCCGGCCTCGGCACGAGCTTTTAATCGGCTTGCCAGACGGCCGCCCTGGTTTTATAATCGAATGACAGTTGAATTTCCGAATAACGCGGACGAAGCCAAGTAAGGTTGCTTCCCTTCCAGAGAGCCGGCGGCTGGTGCGAGCCGGCAGCGGCGCAGCCTGAAATCCCCTTCCGAGTTGCCTGTTGAGAAAGCCCCGGGCGCAAAACAGGCCGGTTCACGACCGTTATCCCGTTTTGAGGCGGCCGCCGCGCGGCCGCGAATCCAAGTGGCACCACGGGCCCTCTCGTCTTGGAACGAGAGGGCTTTTTATTTTTCGCCGGCCGCTGACAGCCGCCGCCCGGAGAGGAGGCCGCCGGTCAGCACGGCCGCCCGACCCATGAATCGGAGGCAGTATGATTGACATCGAATTAATCCGGAAAAAAACCGGCTGGGTTTACGAACAGCTGGAGAAGCTCAATGCGGCCGATGCGCCGGTCGGGGAGGTCCTGGAGCTGGACGGCCGGCGCCGCGAGATCATCCAGGAGGTCGAAGAACTGCGCCGGCAGCGCAATGAAGCCTCGAAGGCGATCGGCCAGAAAATGGGGGCGCTCAAGAAGATGGAAAAAGAGCTGGCCGCCAATCCGGCCCTGAACGAGAAGATCGACGCCATGCGGCTGGCAGCTGAAGAAGCGATGGCCCGGCCGCGGCAGATCGGCGAGCAGATCAGTGCCCTCGACGAGCAGCTGCGCGAGGTCGAGGAGAAGCTGCGCCAGGCGATGCTCTTCATCCCCAATATGCCCCATGACAGCGTGCCGGTGGCGGTCGACGACAGCTTCAATGTCGCCCACGAAGCGCAGGGGGCCCCGCTGCCCACCTTTGACTTCACCCCGCTGCCCCATTGGGACCTGGGACCGGCCCTGAACATCATCGACTTCGAGCGGGGGGTCAGGCTGAGCGGCAGCCGCTT
>JBFFZG010000531.1:0-2317 GCA_041568735.1 Promineifilaceae bacterium (SeqCode) | reverse complement strand
GCCGGCCCCGAGGCGCCCGATTCCGACCCGATTGACTTTTCAGGGCACGGCACCCACGTCGCCGATATCATCGGCGGCCGCCGGGGGGTCGCTCCCGGCGCCAGCCTGCTGGCCGTCAAGGTCTGCTCCTCAGTCGAAGCGATCTGCAGCGGTATCGCCGTGCTCCAGGGGCTCGACTTCGCGGTCGACCCCAACGGGGACGGCGATTTCGCCGATGGGGCGCGCATCATCAACCTGTCGATGGGCGCCCCCTACCGGACCGCTTTTGACGACGCCGTGGCGGCCGCCGTCGAACATGCCGCCGGGCTCGGCATCCTGACCGTCGCCGCGGCTGGCAACTGCGGCAACCTGCCCTACTGCACCAGCACACCCGCAGCCAGCCCCTCTGCCCTGGCGGTGGGCGAGACGGCCGTCCCTTCCGCCCGGCTCAACCTGCTCACGATCACCGAGCCGGCCTCGATCGCCGGCAAGATCAAGACCATCCACCAGCCGTGGTCCGCTCCCCTGAAGGCGACCCTGCAGGCCCCCCTGATTCTTGGCGATGGGAAGGGCGGCAACACGCTGGGCTGCGATCCCTTCACCGCCGATTTGAGCGGGAAAATCGTCCTCGTCGACCGGGGCATCTGCTCCTTCAGCACTAAAATCCAGCACATCGAGGCGGCCGGCGGCCTGGCTGCCATCATCGGCCTGATCGATGCCAGCGATCCGTTTGCCGCGGCCTTTGGCGGCGGCACCCCGCCAGCCATTCCTGCCTTCATAATCGGCCGCGCCGACGCTATTCGCATCAAGGGAGCCCTCTTCACCGGAAAAGCCGTCGGGGTGGCGCTCGACCCGGCCGACGTGTTCCCCCTCATCGGCACCATTGCCGGCTCGTCCGCCCGCGGGCCGGCCATGGGCTCCAACCTGATGAAGCCGGAGATTACCGCGCCGGGCGCGGCCGTGTCCGCGGTGGCCGGCAGCGGCAGCCAGACCGCCCCCTTCACCGGCAGCTCCGGCGCCGCGCCGATGGTAGCCGGCTCGGCCGCGCTGCTCATGCAGGCCTATCCGGAGCGGAGCTGGGCGGAAATCAAGGCGCTCCTGATCAACACTGCCGAGAGAAACACACTGAGCACCCACCCCGCCCTGGGCGGGATGCCGCTGCCAAAAACCCGGCTCGGCGGTGGGGAAGTGCGGGCCGACCGGGCCCTGGCCGCGCCGGCGGCCGCCTGGGATGCCGGCTCGGCCCAGGCCGCGCTCTCCTTTGGCTTCGTCGATATCGCCCGCAAGAAGCTGACGCTCACCCGGGTCATTCGGGTGCGCAACTACACCGGGGAAACACTCGTCTACGAGATCGACTTCGTCCACCGCGACCCCGACAAGGTGCAAAATCAGGAACTACGCTTCTTCAGCGAGCACCACCTGACGATCAAACCGTACAGCGACCGCCACTTCAAGGTTCGCCTGCGGGTCGAAGCGCGCGCCATTCAGCCCAACGGCTGGCTACTCGATTCCGGGCAAAACGGGGCCAACGCGGCCGCGCTGAGCGCCATGGAATTTGACGGCGATCTGATTCTCACGCCGGTCGAGCACCACGGGGTCGCCGGGGCACCGCTGCACCTCCCCTGGCAGATTCTGCCTCGCCGGGCGGGGGATCTGCGCATTCGGGATGCGAGCCTGAGCTTCAACCGGGAGTTCGAAGGACTGCCGGCCGGCCGGACCACCGTGGTCAATCGCGGAGAGGCCAACACGACCGCCTCGAGCTTTTCCCTCATCGCCGTCAGCGAGCAGCTTCCCCGGCCGGAACGGGGCTCGCAGCACCATCTGGTCGATCTGCGCTATATCGGCTACCGAACCATCGCCGTGCCGGCCGGCAGCGGCCTGTGCGGTCCACAGGAATCCTTCCTCCTGGAATTCGCCGTAAACACCTACGACCGGAGCAGCCTGGCCCTGACCGACGCGATATTTATCTATCTGGACACCAATTTCGACGGAAGGAACGATTTTCTCGTCTTCAATTTTGACCTGAAGCTGGGGAACGGCGTCGACGGCCGCAATGTCGTCTGGGTGCAGAACCTGGCGACCGGGGGCGCCTCCGCTTTCTTCTTCGTCGGCCACGAGACGAACAGCGCCAACTACCGGTTAACCCTGTGCGCCGAGCAGATCGGTCTGACCACCGCCGACTTTTACCGGCCGATCGGCCTGACCGTGCACGGCTACGACACCCAGTTCCAGCAGATCACCGATACGGCCGGCGGCATGATCATCTCCCCTTTCGGGGAGCAGGTTGTGGGCATCTTCGCCAGCACCCGGGGCGAGCACGATCTGCCGATCGGGGTCG
>JBFFZG010000530.1:0-2341 GCA_041568735.1 Promineifilaceae bacterium (SeqCode) | reverse complement strand
TCGGCTTCATACCGGGCGATCTGGTCACTCGAAGGGACATTCAGCGACAGGTGAACCGCTTCGAGATTGCCGGAGAAGTCACCGTGGAAGTGCGGATTTCTTTCGAACCGCATCGAGCGGCCGTGCTCCCAACCGGCCAGGAGAAAGGGACCATTGGTCACGATGTGCTCGGGGCGGGCCCAGGCAGCCCCATGGCGGGCGACGACATGGCGGGGGACCGGCAGGGAAACATAGTAGGCCAGATTGTGAATAAAAAAGCTCGTCGGCGCCTCCAGCTCGAACTCAAGTGTTCGCTCGTCAACCGCGCGCACACCGATCTGCTGTGGATCCGCATGTTCCCCTCTGTGGAAGGCGCGAGCGCCCCGGATCGGGTAGAGAAGCTGGCCGGCGATCGGCGCCCGCGTGGCCGGATCGAGGGCGCGCCGGTAGGTGAATTCGAAATCATGGGCCGTCACCGGCACGCCGTCGCTCCAATAGACGTCATCCCGCAGGTGGAAGACGTAGCGCCGGCCGCCGTCAAGGATTTCCCATCGGTCGGCCGCGTCGGGGAGCACCTCGCTGTCCGGCCCGTAGTCGACGAGGCCGCTGAACAGCTGCGTCGCCACCGGGGCCGATAGATTGTACCCCCCCATCGTCGGATCCAGGGATGGCGGCTCTCCCCAGACGAGACGCAGGGGATGTGGCGCCGCCCGACCCGCCGGATTGAGAACCTGGTCCGGCCGGGGCGCCGGCGGCGGTACGGCCTGTGGCCAGAGGGCAAAGGCTTCGTCAAAGGCCTCCTGGGCCCGTTCGTAATCGAAGGCGCTCTGATAGGTCAGCCCGAGCTTCATCAGGGTCTTGGCCACGGCCTCCCGGCTGCCGCCGGCGCGCAAAAAAGTCAGGGCGCGGCGGTAGTGCTCGGCAGCTTCTCGATGGGCGTAGAGGTTGCGCGCCCGATCGCCGGCCTGGAGCAAGTATGGAACCGCCTGGTCTCCACGGTCCGCGGCGTGAAAATGGTGGGCCAGGAGCGACAGGGCCTCCTCAGGGCGATTCCGATAGGCCTCTTCCAAGGCGACGGCCAGCCGCTCGTGCAGGCGCCGCCGGTCATTTTCGCCAAGCGACTCGTAGAGATAGTGTTGGAACATGACGTGGTTGAATTGAAAAAGGGAGAGCGGCCGATCTCCCACACGGGAGCTTCCAGCCTCGCGAATGAGCCCGTGCCGGTGGGCCAGCCCCCGAAGGAGCCCATCCGCCTCGTCGAGACCGGCCAGAATGGCCGCCAGCTCACCCGAAAAACGCTCCCCCTCAACGCTGGCCGCCTCCAGCAGGCGCCGTTCCGACTCGTCAAGGCGGGCCAGCCGCTGTTCAATCACGGCCGTGACCCGTGTCGGCAGCGCTTCCCAGTCGGCCGGGTCACCCTCGACCCAGCGGCCATCCCGATCCTGGACCAGGTGCCGCCGGGCTTTCATTTCCCGCAGCAGCTCGACCAGGAAAAGGGGATGTCCCCGCGTCTGCCAGAAGAGGTGCACCCGGAAGGATTCCGGCAGCCGGTTGGGCTCGAGATCGACCAGGGCGTCGGTCAGCCGGCGCGCCCGAGCCAGGTCGAACTCCTCGAGATCGAGGATGATTTCCCCATATAGCCGCCGCAGCTCAAAAATCACCTGCTGCAGCGTCTGACCCGGCGCCTCAGCTGAAGCCGAGGCGATCTCACTGGGCCGGAAGGCTCCGACCAGCAAGATTCGGCTGCCGGCCAGCCGCCGACCCAGATGAAAGAGCAGGCTGACAGAGGCCGCATCCGCCCACTGCAGATCGTCGATCAGCAGCAGCAGAGGACGCTGCTGCGCAAGCGCATGGAGCACGGCGGTCAGCGGCTCAAACAGCGGCTGGGCGGCCGGCTGGCTCACAGGCCGATCTGCCGCTTGGCTTGAGAGCCAGCGGCGCAGGCTGGCGGCCGGCACCAGGGTATCGACGAGCGGGTCGCCCAGCCGGCCGATGGTTTCGGCCGCGAGCGGGGCGAATTCCCAGAGCCGTCGCTCCTTAGCCGGGATCGACCATCCAGACGGCCCGCGTCGGTCGAAATCAGCCATCAGATCGAGAAGCATTTCGCGGAAAGGCAGATAGGGATCGCCGAGCCCAGCCACGGCCGAGCAGTTTCCCCCCGCGGCGACCAGCCGCTCATCTTCGGCCAGGGCCAGCCCGGCAAAATGGGTCAGTAGGGCGGTTTTGCCCCGACCGGCTTCCCCGTTAATGAAAACAACACGGCCGTCCCCGGCCACCGCCTCATCCAGGCTGCGGCGCAGAGCGGCGAGTTCCTCCTCTCGCCCGGCAAACGGGCGCACCGGCGGGGATGATTCGATGAGGC
>JBFFZG010000529.1:0-2342 GCA_041568735.1 Promineifilaceae bacterium (SeqCode) | reverse complement strand
GGCCGCCACCCCGGACAGCGACGGGGATAATCTGCCCGACTGGATCGAGACCAACACCCTCGTTTTCGCCGGGGGACTGGCCGCGGGCACCAATCCCAATGTGGCCGACACGGATGGGGACGGCATCCGCGACGGGGATGAGGTTCGGGGAACGGCGGCCGGCCTCGATCTGCCCGCCATGGGCGCCAACCCGCTGCGCAAAAATATCCTGATCGAATACGACTGGTTTGACGACGCCCTGGAGTGCGCGCCCCATTCTCACCGGCCGCGGCCGGCCGCGGCCCAGAAGATCACCGACGCCTTTGCCGCCGCTCCGGTGGCCAACCCGGACGGCTCCTACGGCATCGACGTCATCCAGGACTACGGCCAGGGCGGCCCGTTCACCGGCGGTGGGCTCATCAACGATCCCGACGGGGTCATCGCCGGCGGGGTCTTCGACACGGAATATAAAAACTACAAGGCGGCTCACTTTGCCGCCAACCGGCTGGGTTATTTCCACTACGTGCTGCTGCCACACCGCTACAACACGAACAGCGCCTCTTCCGGCCAGGCCGAGATGCCCGGCGACGACGCCATCGTCTCCCTCTACTGCTACGGCAGCGACCACAATGTGGCTCACACGGTCATGCACGAACTCGGCCACAATCTCAATCTGCAGCACGGCGGGAATGACGAGTTCAATCAGAAGCCCAACTACAATTCGGTCATGAACTATCGCTACCAGTTCGCCGGGGTGGACAACAACTGCACCCCGCCGGGCGACGGCGTGCTCAGCTACTCGACCGGCAGCCGGGCGCCGCTCAACGAATCCAATCTGAATGAAGCGGCCGGCATCTGCGGCGCGGTCCCGTGGGATTGGAACGGCAACGGCCAGATCGAAAGTGGGGTCAGTACTGATACGAACGGAGACAGCCTGTTCTCCATCCTCAACGACCACAACGACTGGGCCAACATCCGCTTCCTGGGAACGCTGGGCGGCAATTCGCCGGGCAATCAGCCCAACCAGTTCAACACCTTCACTCCGGTCACAGAGGTGCAGATCATCGAGGAGCTCCCCCTGCCGGCCTGGGTGATCGACCAGGGTCCGGCCGGCCCGTAGCGATCGAATTTCAGCGGGGTTGAACCGCTCGAATTCAGGCGCGGGCCGCCATCTCCTCCCCAAAGGCGAGCAGGGCCGCCACCCGCCCATCATCCGGCGCTTCGGCGTAGACCCGGAGCACGGGCTCGGTGCCCGACGGCCGGATCAGGAGCCAGCTGCCGTCGGCGAGATAGTATTTCACCCCGTCGACCTGATCGATGCGCTCAATCTCGACCCCGGCGATCCGAGCCGGCGCGGCGCTGACCAATAACTCGACCATGGCCGGCTTGGCGACCGGCCGCCGCAGGGCCAGGTCGGTGCGCCGGTACTGGGCCGGACCGTAGCGGGTGAGCAGGTCGGCCACCAGCTCGTGGAGCGGCAACCGGGCGGCCGCCATCACTTCCAGCAGCAGGAGCCCCATCAGGATCCCATCTCCTTCGGGAATGTGCCCCTTGATGCTCATCCCCCCCGATTCCTCCCCGCCCATCAGCACGTTATTGGCCAGCATGAGATCGGCGATGTGATTGAAGCCGACCGGCGTTTCGACCACTTCGAGCCCGTGTTCGGCCGCGATCCGGTCGATCATGCGGGTCGTCGAGACGCTGCGCACGACCCGGCCGCGCCACCCTCGATTTTCGATCAGATAGCGCAGGACGAGAGCGAAAATCCGGTGGGGATCGACGAACTCCCCCCGGGCGTCGACCGCCCCGATCCGGTCGGCGTCCCCATCGGTGGCCAGGCCGACATCCCAGTGACCCGATTGGATGGTCGACATCAGCCCCCTGAGATTGCGGGCGATCGGTTCGGGATGGATGCCGCCGAAGCCGGGGTTCATCTCGTGCCGAATGTTGTGCACGCGGGTGCGGCTGCGGGTCAAAACCTCGCTGATGATGCCACGGCCGGCCCCGTACATGCCATCGGCGATCACTTCCAGCTCGCCGAGGGAGATGATGTCGAGGTTGACCAATTTGGAGAGGTGGCCGTAGTAGGTCCAGGCTGGATCGAACTTGATGATCGCCCCGCTCGTTTCGGCTTCGTCAAGGCTGAGCTTAACCGGCTCACTCCCCCTGGCGATGTGGCGGGCCAGGTGGGCCTCGACCCGCCTGTGCTGGGCCGGGCTGGTCGCTCCGCCGAAGGCCGCCTTGAGCTTGACCCCGTTGTAGCGGGGGGGATTGTGGCTGGCGGTGATCATGACCCCGGCGGTGGCCTGTTTGTCGAGGATGGCGTAGCTGACAGCCGGGGTCGGGGCATCGGCCCGGGAAAG
>JBFFZG010000528.1:0-2368 GCA_041568735.1 Promineifilaceae bacterium (SeqCode) | reverse complement strand
TTCTGGATCGCCTGGTTGAGGGCCCGCTCGGTCGCATCGATCTGCTCGCGGGTTTCCGGCGGCAGATCGTCCGTATAGATTTTGATCGACTCGATCAGATTGCCGGCTGAATAGAGGACCTGCATGGCGTCGTCGTTGAGCTGCCGGCTGAGCCGGACCCCCGCCTGGGCCTGATTGACCAGGTAGGCCTGCAAATCATTCGTCTCCTGCTCCTGCAGGTAGCGATCCAGGTAATCGAGCAGCCAGTAAACCAGCAGCGGGCCGACCGTGCCGAAAATCAGGGTATCGACCAGGGCGTGAAACTCCGCCCCATGCGCCCCCTGGGCCAGGCGCGCCTGGGCCATCTCGTAAATGGCCACGACGACAAGCAGCAGGATGGGGATCAGCCAGCGCAGCACGGGAAGCCGGCGCCGGAAGCCGGCCGCCGCCATCCAGCCAGGCCGCCCATCTGTCAACGTATTTCCCCAACTGGTCGGTTCTTTCGCCATATCTTCACCTATCTTCACCACTCGCCCGCCCGAAAACTCCCCCATTGAAACCACAGGATAAACGATTAAGGCCCCGGCCGGGGGTGATATTCATCCTGAAATTGAGAGACATTTGTCCTGCCGGGATCCAAACATCCGCTTGACAGCGGTTCGATTTTTCAATAAACTCAACTTGTACAGACAACCAGACAATTCGCCGGCCGCCCATGTTCTCCCAGACCGAATCCCCACCGATTCCCAAATATTTCGAACTTGCCAGCCGCCTGCGCGCCCAGGTCGAGCAGGGACAGCTCCGGCCGGGCGAGCAGATCCCCTCCGAACCCCGGCTGTGCGAGACCTACGGCCTGAGCCGCGGCACCGTGCGCCAGGCGATTCAGCTGCTGGAAAACGAAGGGCTCCTGGTCCGCGAGCAGGGGCGCGGCACGTTCGTCGCCCGGCCTGCCCAGACATCCCACCAGTTCAGCCTGTCGAGCTTCGACGACGAGATGCGCCGGCAGAACCGGCAGCCGTCAACCCGGCTGCTCACCGGCGAGGTCATTCCCTGTCCCCCGGCGGCGGCCGCCCGGCTGGCCCTGGCCGAAGGCACCCCCGTCTTCCACATCCGGCGGCTGCGGCTGGCCGACCGGGAGCCGGCGGCTGTCGAGAGCCGCCTCCTGGCCCAGGCCCTCTGCCCCCACCTGGCCGAAGAAGACCTGGAAATCGCTTCCCTGCACTGGCTATTTGTGCAAAAATACCGCATCCCCCTCGTGCGTATGGAGCACGTGGTGGAAATTCAGCCGGTCACGCCGGAGGAGGCCGCACTTCTAGAGATTGAACCCGGCACCCCCGCCTTTCAGGTCGACCGGCTGACTTTTACAACCGATCACGCCGGGCAGAAAGTCCCGGCCGTCCTCTTCCAGGCGGTCTACCGCCAGGACCAGGTCGCCATCCAGACGCATTCGCTATGACAGATACCAGACGAGAAATCCACGCCCCGCGGGGCACCACGCTCCACTGCAAAAACTGGCAGATCGAGGCGGCCTACCGCATGATCCAGAACAACCTCGATCCGAACGTCGCCTTCGATCCCGACCGGCTGATCGTCTACGGCGGCCGCGGCCGGGCCGCCCGCAGCTGGGAAGCCTTCGACGCCATCCTGGCCTCCCTGCGCAATCTCGAACCGGACGAAACCCTGCTCGTCCAATCGGGCAAGCCGGTGGGGATCTTCCGCTCCCACGCCGACGCCCCCCGCGTCCTCATCGCCAACTCCAACATCGTCCCCGCCTGGGCCACCCAGGAAAATTTTGACCGCTGGGAGGCCGCGGGGCTCATCATGTACGGCCAGATGACGGCCGGGAGCTGGATCTACATCGGCACCCAGGGCATCCTGCAGGGAACCTACGAGACGTTTGGCTCGCTGGCCCGCCTGCAGGGCTGGCCGAGCCTCAGGGGGAAGTTCGTCCTGACGGCCGGGCTGGGGGAAATGGGAGGCGCCCAGCCGCTGGCCGTGACAATGAACGAAGGGGTCGGCCTCTTCGTCGAGGTCGACCGCTGGCGGGCCGACCGGCGGCTCTCCCTGCGCCAGGTCGACGTCGTCACCGACAGCCTGGAGGAAGCGATGACCTGGGTCGAGGAGGCGGTCGCCGCCGAGACCCCCCGCTCGGTGGCCCTGGTGGGCAACGCGGCCGAAGTCCTGCCGGAGCTGGTCGCCCGCGGGGTGCGCCCCGACGTCGTCACCGACCAGACTTCGGCCCACGACCCGCTCTACGGCTACATCCCGGCTGGCCTGACCCTGGAGGCGGCGGCCGACCTGCGCGAGCGGAACCCTGAAGCCTACCTGCGGCGGGTCTACGATTCGATGACCGCCCATGTCCAGGCGATGCTCGACTGGCAGCAGCAGG
>JBFFZG010000527.1:0-2371 GCA_041568735.1 Promineifilaceae bacterium (SeqCode) | reverse complement strand
GGTTGAATGGAACCGGGGCTGGTTTGGTAACCAGCGGCCACTTTCGACTTTAAACTTTCAACTTTAGACTATGGCTGTTTGAGTGGAAAGTGCAAAGTGGAAAGTCGAAAGTACGGGTTGAGTGAAACAGGGGCTGGCTGGGTAACCAGCGGCCACTTTCGACTTTAAACTTTAAACTTTAGACTTTTTTAAAGAAGGATTTTTATGAGCGAAACAGTGATTATCGGGCTGGGGCAGACGAAAGTGGGGGAGCACTGGGATGTTTCCCTGCGCCATCTGGCCTGGCAGGCGATTGAAGCGGCGTTGGACGACGCCCGGACGACGGAGATCGACGCCCTGTACGTGGGCAATATGCTGGCCGGCCGGCTGAGCCACCAGGACCACCTCGGGGCGCTGATCGCCGACTATTCCGGCCTGCGCGGAGTGGAGGCGGTGACGGTTGAGGCGGGTGAAGCCTCGGGCGGGCTGGCGCTGCGCCAGGCCCTGCTGGCGGTCAAGAGCGGCGAGATCGGCGCGGCGCTGGTGGTCGGCGTGGAAAAGGCGACCGACCAGACCGGTCCGGAGGCGGTGTCGGCGCAGTCGACCAGCCTCGACGCCGACTACGAGACGCTGCACGGGATCACGCCGGCCGGGGTGGCCGGCCTGATGATGCAGCGGTATATGCACGAATACGGCGTGTCGGTCGGCGATTTCGCCGGCTTCAGCGTCAATGCCCATGCCAACGCGGGCGGCAATCCGATGGCCATGTACCGCAACCGGCTCCGGCCGGAGGCGTTCGCGGCCGCGCCGGCCGTGGCGGCGCCGGTCAATCTGTTCGACGCGGCCCCGGTGGGGGATGGCGCGGCGGCCGTGATCGTGACGACGGCCGAGCGGGCGGCGGCCATGGGGCTGAGCGGCAAGGCGGTGCGGGTGCTGGGTTCTGCCGTGGCCACCGACGGCTTTTCGCTGCACGACCGGGAAAATATTCTGCACCTGGCCGCGGTTGAAAAAAGCGCGCGGCGGGCGCTGGGGCAGGCGGGGATCGCCCTCGAGGCGGTCGACCTGTTCGAGCTGCACGACGCGACCACGATCATGACCACGCTGTCCCTGGAAGCGATGGGGCTGGCCCAACCCGGCCAGGGGTGGAAGCTGGCGGCGGACGGCGAGATCGGCCGCAGCGGCCGCATCCCGCTGAGCACCTTCGGCGGCCTGAAGGCGCGCGGCAACCCGCTGGGCGCCACCGGCGTCTACCAGGTGGTCGAGATCGCCCTGCAGCTCCGCGGTGAGGCGGCCGACTGCCAGGTCGCCGACGCCCGCATTGGCCTGGCCCAGAATATCGGCGGCAGCGGCGGCACCGCAGTGACGCATGTGTTGGGAGTTGGGGGATAGGAGTTGGGAGTTGGGGATGGGAACGGGGAACCGGGAACGGGTCGCTCCGGCGCACTTTCGACTTTCAACTTTCCACTTTCCTCTCTATATCCCCAGTACCATTACCGGTCCTATCCTCCTAAAACCGGCCGTCGGTCTGATAGCTTTTGACAGTTTTTGGGGTTGCGTTGGAAGCGTTTGAGAGCAATTTGGGTTGATAATGAGGGTATGTTCGGCGCCATGGGCTGAATTAGGAAGCGGCCGGGGCGCGGGACGATTGCTAAGAAGAGAGATACAGATTTGAGTTTCGAGGTGGGGGTGACCGGTTTTTAACCAGGAGCTTTTTGCCCAGAGACTCATGACTCCAGAGGAGTTCGCGATGCAAGTTTCACGGTATTGGCGTATGAACGCCCAGCGGTACATGATGGCTCACGGCGGTGTGGCCGTGGCGGAGAAAGAAGAGGCGCGGGAGCAGGAGTTCAGCTTCAGCGGCCGGGGGGAGGTCTTTTCGTACACGACGATTTACGACGCGCCGGCCGGCTTTGAGCGGACCTCGCCGTACGTCGTGGCCCTGGTCAAGCTGGCCGAGGGGCCGATGGTCACCGCCCAGCTGACGGACGTGGATCCGGGTGAAATCGAGATCGGCATGCCGGTGGAGATGGTCACGCGGAAGCTGCGGACGGAGGGGGATGAGGGGGTGATTGTGTACGGGTACAAGTTCCGGCCGGAGCTGTCGGTCTGAGTTAAAACCGGAGAGAAAAGCGAAAAGTTAGAGCCGGGCTCGCGAGAGTCCGGCTTTTTTGTTGCCGCAAATCTCGCGAGAACTCTCTACGCCCAGGCGACCAATCCAGATCAGTCGTCTAGAAGAACGTTGACGATCTCCTCAAATCCGCCTGGGCAGTTGCGAGGCGAGAGAGCGGGATTCTGGGGATTGTTCAGCTCAAACAGCCGCTCATAACCGCGTAATGCAGGTACCGCCCGCAGCCATTTCCGTTTGCTGCGCATGAGAACGATGATCGCACCC
>JBFFZG010000526.1:0-2375 GCA_041568735.1 Promineifilaceae bacterium (SeqCode) | reverse complement strand
CGGAGCTGTTCCCCGACGAATCGGTCGCCGTGGCGGTCAGAAAATCGTTTTCCGGAGCCAGCCCATTTTCCAGGAAGACGGCGAAGGCCGCCTGGCCGGCCGCGCCGGTCGTCACCTCGACGAAGCCCAGGAAGCGCTCCCCCTCCCCATACTGGCTGATGTCACAGGTGGTCAGCCCGTAGACCTCTATCCGGAAGGATGTGTTGGGGGTGCTGTCCAGGGTGCCGTGGACCAGCCGGTCATTCTGAACGGGTTCGTCCGACAGGACCGGAAAGTTCTGCAGGCCGTTGGGGCCGCTGTCGAGATCCCCTTTGTCATTCAGATTCACCAGCGGATCCCCCTGCAGATCGATGCCGAGGCCGTCATTGGCGAAGATGGCGTTGCCCAGGATGGCGTTCCCGGCAGCCGCGTCGCCGAGCAGGCGGACGCCGGCCTGTTTATTGCCGGCGATCCGGTTGCCGGCCCCGGCGGCCGTGCCGCCAACCTGGTTGGCCGGCGCCCCATTGATGAGGATGCCGTCGCCGCCGTTGCCGCTCTTGATGAACGGATTCAGACTGCCGTCCGCCGCTGTGCCGATCCGGTTGCCCTGCACGACGTTGCCGGCCGCCGACGGCTTTTCGATGCGCACCCCGGCCGCCCCGTTGCCGGAAATGAGGTTGCCGGCCGCGGGGTCGACGCCCCCAATCACATTGCCCGGCGCCTCGTCGATAAAGACCCCGTAGGTGGCGTTGCCCATGCCGGAGCTGCCGTCGACGCCGGTCCCGATGTCGTTGCCCTGGACCCGGTTGCCGCTGGCGGTCACGCCGTTCAGCCGCACCCCCTCGCCGTTGGCGGAAATCAGGTTGCCCGCGCCGCTCTCGATGCCGCCGATGGTGTTGTTGGGGGCGTCTTTGACCAGCACCCCCTGGGCGCCGTTGCCCAGCGGGGCCAGGCCGCTGAGGTCGGTGCCGATGTAGTTCCCCTGCACGACGTTGCCGCTGGCCCCTGGCTTTTGCATGTTGACCCCGGTGGTTCCGTTCCCCGAAATGAGGTTGCAGCCGGAATCACAGCCGCCGCCCCTGGCGAAGCCGTCAAACCCGCCGATGGTGTTGCCGGGCGCGTCGTTCAGAAAGATCCCGCGCAGCAGATTGGGGAGCGCGGCCGTGCCGGTGGCGTCGGTGCCGATGTAGTTGCCCAGCACCCGGTTGCCCTCGGCGTCGCTGCCGCCGAGGACGATCCCCTGGTGGGCGTTGCCGGAGATGAGATTGCGGGTGGCGGCCGTCAGCCCGCCGACGAGGTTGTCCGGCGCGCTGATGGCGATGCCGCTGTGACCATTGCGCACCGGACCCAGGCCGGTGTAGCCGGTGCCGATGTAGTTGCCCTGCACCGTGTTGCCGGCCGCCGCGGCGCCCAGGATGAGTACGCCGTTCTCGCGGTTGCCGGAGATGATATTGCGGTCGGCCGGCCGGCCCCCGCCGACGAAATTGCCGGCCGAGCGGTCGATAAAGACCCCGCGCTGGTTGCCCCGGGCGATCCGGCCGTCCAGGTCGGTGCCCAGGAAATTGCCGGCGATCGTGCTGCCGCCCGATCCCTGCAGGTGGATGGCGTGGCGGTCGAAGCGGTTGATGACCAGCCCGCGCACGGCGCTGTTCCCGGCCGCGATGACCAGACCCGAAGCGCCGCTGCCGGCCTGGCTGCCGTCCAGCTCGATCAGGAGGGTGGCGTTGATCCACCGGTCGGGCGGAGCGCCGTTCGGATTGGCGCCGGGCTGGAGGGTGCCGTCAATTTCCACCGGGTCGGTCACCACCGGCAGGGGTGACTGCGGCCGAATGGCGTGGGGCCCAGGGCCGGGTATGTTGAAATAGATCCGGTCCGGCCCGGCCGCGGCGTTGGCCTCCTCGATCGCCGCCCGCAGGGTGCAAAGGCCCTGCCCATCGGCGCAGGTGCCGTCTCCGGGCAGCGCGTCGCTCCCGTCGGCCGTGCTGTTGACGAAGAAGGCCCCACACAGCTCGACGGGGGGATTCCCGCTGAATGACCCGTCGACCTGGATGACCCCGCCGCAGCCATTTTTGATCAGGCCGGAATTGTCGATCACCCCGGTGCTGTCGATCGTGCCGCCGTTGACCACGGTGGATTTTAAGGAGTTGAACAGGATCCCCTCGTTCATCAGGGTGCCCCCATTGTAGAGCAGGCCGCCGCCCCTGTTTTCGAGATCGCCGCGGTTGGTGAAGGCGGCGCCGGTAAAGCTGCTCAATGTCCCCCGGTTGACCACGGCCGCCCCGCTGTCGATTGTCAGGGCGCCAAAATTCCAGAGCAGGCCGCCGCCGCGGTTGTCGAGGGCGGTCAGGATCTCGAGCGCGCCGTAGTTGAAAATCTGGCCTCCGGCTGCATTCAGG
>JBFFZG010000525.1:0-2384 GCA_041568735.1 Promineifilaceae bacterium (SeqCode) | reverse complement strand
GAGCGCTTCCCCCTGTCGGCGCTCTCCGAAGACGCGGCGCCCCACTTCGACGGCCGACCCTTTCCGCCGGGTCCCCCACCTCGCGCCGCCGTCCACACGCTGTTCGTCGACGACCCCATCCTCGACCAGGCCGCAGACCTGGGGGTCGACACCCTGGTGCAGCTCCTCCCCTGGCGGGATGTCAATCCCGCATCCCGTACCTGGACCTGGGCCTCGGCCGATGCGCTGGTGCGGCAGACCCGCAGCCGGGGATTCAATCTCGTCCTGCGGCTTGACTTTCCGCCGGCCTGGGCCAATCCCGGCGGCGACGGACTGCCGTTCGACCTGGCCGCCTATGCCGATTTCGCCGGCGCGGTGGCGGGCCGCTACCGCGGGCAGATTCTCGGCTACATCGTCTGGAATGAACCCAACCTGGCCGCCGAGTGGTCTTTCTCCGGCCAGAATCTCGTCCACCAGTATGAAATCGGCGCGGGCCGGGTGGCCCCGCCGGCCGACTACGCCGGCGTGCTCGGCGCCGCCTACCGGCGGCTCAAGGCGGCCGATCCGGACGCGCTGGTCATCGCCGCCGGGCTGGCCCCGACCGTCGAAAACTCCCCCCGGGCCATGGACGACCGCCTCTTCCTGCGCCGGTTCCTGGCGGAGGGCGGCGCCGGCTGCTTCGACATCCTGGCCGTCCACGCCTACGGCTTTGGCCTCGATCCGGAGGCCGCCCACGAACCGCACGGGCTCGACCTGGGCCGCATCGCCGAGCTCCAGGAGATCATGACGGCCGCCGGGGCCGGGCAGCCCCTGTGGATCACCGAGATGGGTTATACCGTCGACGGAGACTTTCACCCAACCGTCAGCCCGGCCGACCAGGCCGCCTTTCTGACCGGCGCCCTGGCCCGCATCGAGCGGGAATGGCCCCGGGTCGGGCTGGTGACGCTCTGGAACCTGAGCTACGGCCCGTCAATCGACCCGGAAATGGCCGGCTTCAGCCTGCTCGATCCGGATGGGAAGAGGCGGCCGGCTTTCGAGGCCGTGGCCGATTGGCTTGCGGCCCCCTGAATATCTGGCTACGCCCAGGGAAACGGGCTGTTAGAGGTCGGATGCAGGTCCCCAACCGCGTACCGGCCGAAGCGGAACGGGTGCAGCACCTCGCTCTCTTCGCCCAGCAGCACCCGGGCGACTTCCTTCCCGACGCCGATCATTTTGTAGCCGTGATTGCTGTCGGCGATGACATAGACGTTGGCCAGCATGCGGTCGAACACGGGGAAATTGTCGACCGTAAAACAGCCGATGCCGCCGCTCGGCACCTGCCGGTAGTGGCGGTGGACCCCCCGAAAGCGGCCGAGACAGTGCGCCAGTCCGCTCGTCCAATAATCGATAAACGACTCATCGACCACGTAGTAGGGACTGGCCGGCCCGTAGGGATCGACCTGCGCCTCGTGGCCGATGTTTTCGGGGACCGCCCCCCCCTGCACACCATGCCGATCCTGTTTGAAATAGATCCCCCAGGAACGATCGGTGATCAAGTCACCGGTGGCATCGGAGTAGAGCGGCTCGTTGGAGTCGACGTGGATCACGGCCGGCGTCTCGCCGTCGGCCGTAACATAGCCTGCGGGATCGACAGCGACTTCACCTTCCTGAAGCCGCCAGTACGTCCACATAGGGAGATCCCGGTGGAGCTGGCCGTCCCGGCCGCGCACATCGACAATCGCCGGCAGCCCCAGCATCTCCCAGAGCTGCTTGATCCACGGGCCGACGGCCACGACAATTTCCCCGGCCACCACCCGGCCGTGGCTGGTTTCGATCCCCCGCACTTCCCCCGACGCCAGGTCAAAACCGGTGACCTCGACCCCGCTGAACAGCCGCACGCCTTCGCCCTGGGCTTTGGCCGCCAGCCCCTGCATCGACTCCCGGTTAAAGCCAAATCCTCCCTGGTGCTCGTGCAGGACCGTTGTGATCCCCCGGGCCTGCCAGTCGGGAAAGAGGGATTTCATGTAGCGATCGGCCGCGCGCGCGCCGCGCACAAGCGAGGCCTGGTAGCCGCTCCGCTCGTGCCGCTCGAAAATCGATTCGAGGTTGCGCGCCTGGCTTTCCGGCACGGCGGCGATGTAGCCGACCGGGTGATAGGCCAGCCCCTCCGGGTCCGATTCCCAGATTTCGACGCTGACCCGCATGACCTCCCCCATCGCCGGCTGGAAGTAAAAATTGCGCACCACCCCGCAGGCGATGCCGCTGGCGCCGGCGGCGATGCCGGTTTTGTCGAGGATGATAATGTCTTCTCCCCCACCGCGCCCCCGCGCTTTGAGGGCGGTGGCCAGGTGCCAGGCGGTGCTCAACCCGTGCACCCCGGCCCCGATGATCACATATGGGCTTCTCTCGGGCAGCTGCATGGGATT
>JBFFZG010000524.1:0-2399 GCA_041568735.1 Promineifilaceae bacterium (SeqCode) | reverse complement strand
CAGCCGGCCGCGCTGTCGAGGTAAAAAAAACAAGCCACGGGGGAGACGTGGCTTGGCGGAATGTGACGATTGCTCCGATCAGGCGCTATTCGTCACTGCTGTGTAGCTGTAACTATAGCAGATTCTCGCCAATGATTCAAGAGGATGTGAGACCAATTAGCATCTTTTGAATCCGGCCGTTCTTCCAGAACCGGCCACAACACGTTTCCCCCCGTTGCCGCAATCAACCAGAGATTTGCGTTGTGAGGAGACGTGTTCGTCGTGGATGACCGACGCGCCCCTGAATTCGGGCTGACCGGATTCTACAGCCAACCCTATAACGAGATCGTCAAAACCAACCAGGTCTGGCGGGTGAGTAAATACTTCCTGCGCCGCTGGGGGCCCTATCTCGGGCCAACCCGCTTCTGGGCGGTGGTGGCCGCGCGCCAGCTCTGCTACCTGAACGACCACCGGGACTGGTTTGCCGGCTACGACGCGCAAATCGCCGCCGAGGCGCAGGTGAGCCGCGCCCACTACCGGCGCATCAAGGGGGAAATGGGGGAGGCGGCCAGCCCCCTGTCGCTTTTCATTACCCGGGAAGAAACCGGCTACCACGTCGTCAACGGCAAAACCCGGCCGCAGCCGACGACCTATCACGTCCGACTCGATGAACCGCTGACTCCGGCCGACGCCGCCTACCTGGCCCTCTGGCTGCAGAACCGGCCGGTGCGCCCGCAGACGGCCGAAGTCGTCGCCCTGCTCCAGGAAGCGGCCGAGCTGCCGCGGCAGGCACTGCTGGCCCCCCATTTCGGCGCCGCCCTGCAGCGGCCGCCGGATCGGTTCGCCGCCCTGACGGTGGGGGACATTATTGAACAAGTGTTCGGCCATGAAATTGCCCACCAGCCGCCGGTGCGGAAGCAGGCCGAAGTCCTGCACAACCACCTGACCGATACCGATTTTGTCGGCAAGCAGTACATGCGCCGCGAATGGCTGCCCCTGCTCAGGCACGGGCCGGCCTTCCTGCTCGTCTACCTGCGCAGCCTCTGCTATTTCAACGAGGACACCGGCGAGCTGCGCAATGAGCTGACGATCAATCGGCAGACGCTGGCCGAGGCGCTCGGCGTCCAGCCCAATACCCTTTCCGAGTGGTTCAAAACCCTGGCCGACGCCGCCCCGCCCCAGGCGGTGCCCCCCTTCGTCACGCTGCGGGACAGCGGCCGCACGGCCGATAACAGCTTCGAGTTTTACTACGAGATCGGCATGCTCGACCCCCTCGTGCCCGGCGATGTCGAGCGGTACGCCGACCTGGCGGCCCGCTACGCCGGGAGCCCGGGTGACGGGGCGGCAGAGGGTCCATCCGATTTTGCGCGTCACGACGCCCGCCGGTCCGCCGGGTCTCAATCAGAAAATGAGCCTCACGACCAGCCGGCCAACCGCCACCCTGAATCCGAAATTGAGCGCCACGGGAAAGCAGTAGCTGCGCCGGGTGAATCCGATTTTGCGCGCCACGACAAACTGGCGGCCGGTCCAGGTGGGTCCGAAAATGAGATTCACGGCCACGGAGAGGAGGTGGATCGGCGCGGGCCTTGGATCGATTTTGCGCTTCACGGAGCGGAGCACAATCCGAATTTGCGCGCGCCTCAGCCCGCTTCTGAACCGGCCTCGACTCGGGAAAGCGCGCCTTTTAAGTACTACCAATCGCTTTTAACACTGGAAGAAGAAGATCTCAACCACCTGCTGACTGCTGAAGCCGCCGGCGCGGGCTGGAAGTTAAACCGCGCCCATCTCCCGGTGGCCCAGGCCTGCTGCCCCACCCACGACGATCTCTACGATCTCCTGGAAATCGACGCCGGAGGACCGGCCCGGCGCCGGCTGCATCGCGGCGGCCTGTCGGTGGCGGAAACGGCCGCCTGGTGGCTTTACGCCCGCACCCAGGCCCGGCTCCACAGCCCGCTTCCCCTGGTGATCGCCCGCGCCGCGGCCGGGGTGCCGCCGCCGGCCAGTTTCCAGGCCCTGGCCGAACTGAGCTGGGAGATCTGGCGCAGCTACGCCGTCGTCCGCCACCTGCCGCCAACCGATCGTCCCGACTGGCCTGAAAAGCCCCATTACGACCAGTGGATGGCCCTCTACGGGGATCTCCCGGCCGGCGAGCTCCCCTTTGGGGTGGGGGAGGGGCTGCCGGAAGCGGTTGAATTCGTCTACGCGCGGCGCGCCGCCGGCCGCCACCCCGAGCCGGCTGCGCGCCCGGATCTCTGGCCGGCGCTGCTGGAGGCGGTCGCGCCTTCACTCGACCCGACCCTGGCCGGGATTTTTCTCGGCCAGGCCTCCGTTCAGGCCCGGGCCGCCGGCCGCCTGACCATCGCCGTGCCCGACCAGACCGCCCGCGCCTTCTGGGAGCAGGCCCTGGCCCCGCGGCTGGT
>JBFFZG010000523.1:0-2413 GCA_041568735.1 Promineifilaceae bacterium (SeqCode) | reverse complement strand
TCATTTCGATCTGGGACGACGGCTACGGCATCTCCGTGCCGAACAAGTACCAGACCCTCAAGGAAAACCTGTCGGTCCTGCTCAGCGGCTTCCAGCGCGAAGACGGCGGGCCGGGCTACGATCTCTACACGGTGCCCGGCTATGACTACCCCGCCCTCCTGGCCACCTACCGAGAAGCGACGGCCAACGCTCGCCGCGATCACATTCCGGCCATCATCCACGTCGTCGAGATGACCCAGCCGCAGGGGCACTCCACGTCGGGCAGCCACGAGCGGTATAAATCCCAGGAGCGGCTCGAATGGGAAGAAGAGTTCGACCCCATCGACCGCATGCGCGCCTGGATGATCGAGATGGGGATCAGCGACGACAAAACCTTAACCACCTTTGAAAAGAAGGATCTGGCGGCCGTCCGCGCCGAGCAGAAGGCGGCCTGGGAAGCCTTCGTCGCCGCGGCCGGCGGCGAACGGGACGAAATCGTCGCCCTCATCGACCGGGTCGCCCGCGATTCCAGCCACCGGGCCGAGCTGGAACAGATCAAAAAATCGATGTTCCAGAACCGCTATCCCCGCCGCAAAGAAAACCTGGCGGCGATTCTGCGCACCCTGCTCGTCACCCGCGACGAACTGATTCCGGCCCGGCAGGATCTCATCGACTGGCGGGACCGGATGCAGCCGGAAATGCAGGCCCGCTACAGCGCCAACCTGCTCAGCGAAGCGGGCGAATCCCCGCTGAACGCGGCCGAAATCCGGCCGATTTATCCGGCCCATGCCGAGGAAATCCCCGGCTTTCAAATTCTCAATAATTTTTGGAACGGCAAGCTGGCCGAAGATCCCCGGGTGCTCATCTTCGGCGAAGACGTGGGCCACCTCGGCGGGGTCAACCAGACGATGGCCGGCCTGCAGGAAAAGTACGGCGAGCTGCGGGTGTCCGACACCGGGATTCGCGAGGCGACCATCGCCGGCCAGGGCATCGGGCTGGCTCTGCGCGGGCTGCGGCCGGTGGCCGAGATCCAGTACCTCGACTACCTGCTCTACGCCCTGCAGATCCTCTCGGACGACCTGGCCTCCCTGCGCTGGCGCACCAACGGCGGGCAGAAAGCCCCGGTCATCATCAGCACCCGCGGCCATCGGCTCGAAGGGGTCTGGCACGCCGGCTCCCAGATGGGCGGCATCATCCACCTGCTGCGCGGCATCCACGTCTGCGTCCCCCGGGACATGACGCGGGCGGCCGGTTTTTACAATACCCTGCTGCAGGGGGACGACCCCGGGCTGGTCGTCGAGGTGCTCAACGGCTATCGCAAAAAAGAGCCGCTGCCCAGCAACCTGAACGACATCACCGTGCCGCTCGGCGTGCCGGAAGTCCTGCGCGAAGGGAAAGATCTGACCCTGGTCACTTACGGCCCGCTCTGCTTTATGGCCCTGGAAGCGGCCGATCTGCTGGCCGCGGTCGGCATCGACCTGGAAGTCATCGACGTCCAGTGCCTGCTCCCTTTCGACCGCCACCATCGGATCCTGGATTCGCTGCGCAAAACCAACCGGCTGATCGTTCTCGACGAGGACGCGCCGGGCGCCGCCTCGGCTTATATGCTGCAGCAGATCCTCGAGGTGCAGGGGGGCTTTCGCGAGCTCGACTCCGAACCGCGCACGGTGACCGCCCAGCCGCACCGGCCGGCCTACGGCTCGGACGGCGATTATTTCTCCAAACCGAACGTCGAGGATATTTTTACCGCGATCTACGAGGTCATGTACGAGAGCAATCCCGGGAAATACCCGAAATTTTTTTAGGGAAACCGGCCGCCAGGCTGATATGAGCCGGCCCGGCCGGGGAAAATCATTCGAGACTGGCATGGCAGGAAAGGTTGAAAACGGGATATGACGACGAAAATTATTTTGCCGGAAATGGGTGAAGGGGTCATCGAAGGAACGATTGCCCGCTGGCTGAAGCAGGAAGGGGAAGCGGTCGAAGAGCATGAGCCGCTCCTGGAAATCGAAACCGACAAGGTCACGACCGAAGCGGAGGCGGAAGCCTCCGGCGTGCTGCTCCAGATTCTGGTGCCCGAGGGTGAAACGGTGCCGGTCGGCACCGTCCTGGGCGTCATCGGCCGGCCGGATGGTGCGGAAGACGACGCCCCGGAGCCGCAGCCCCGGGCTGAACCGCTGCCCGTTCCGGAACCGGCGGCCGCAGCCCCCTCGGCCCGGCCCGTGGAATTCCCCAATGGGGGCGGCCGCAGCTTCTCCCGCCAGACCGAGGCCGGCTGGGTCAGCCCGGTCGTGGCCCGCATGGCGGCCGAATACGATCTCGACCTCACCCAGATCAACGGCACCGGCCTCAAGGGACGCATCACCAAAGACGACGTCCTGGCCTATCTCGAAACCCGCGAGGAACCCCGCCAACCGGCCCCCACTCCGCCCCC
>JBFFZG010000522.1:0-2416 GCA_041568735.1 Promineifilaceae bacterium (SeqCode) | reverse complement strand
GCTGCACCCGCAGGGCAAAGCGGGGGTCAACATCGAAAAGGAGAAATACGACGCCGTGCGCGGGGCGATTCGCGACGTGCTGCGCGAACATGGGGAATTCCCGTTCGGCCGGCTGGCCGAAGCGGTGGGGGATCGCCTGGGGGACGGCTTCGACGGCTCGATCGGCTGGTACACGACGACCGTCAAGCTCGACCTGGAGGCGCGGGGCGAGATCGAGCGGCTGGCCGGCCGTTCACCGCAGCAGCTGCGGCTGGTGAGCTGACCGGGGGGCGGGGAGGAGGCCCCGCCCGCGAATCTAAACAAATTGTGAGCGAGCCGGCGGCCTGCGCCCGGCCGGGTAAGACGGGAAGGGGTAACGGCATCCAATGTTCAGACGCGAATATTTTTCTCCTTTTCTTTCTTCTTCCTCCCTCCTCGCTCCCGGCCGGGGCGGCTCCCGCCGCTCCGGCCGTTCCTTTTGACACCCTCACCCGCGATGATCTATACTTTCTGTTCTCACGGCCGGAGTGGCGGAACAGGCAGACGCGCACGACTCAAAATCGTGTTCCCTCGGGAGTGTGGGTTCGATTCCCACCTCCGGCACTTCTCAACAAAACCGCGTGGCAGCTTCGCCGGGCGGTTTTTATTGGTATATTGGCAGGACGACAGATGTGTTTTTTTTGTATAGGTAATCGGTGCGTGGGTGAATAGGTGTATTGTTGTATTGGTTCTTAAGGCTCCGGGTTGACCTGGAACGATGGGACCATGGGTCGACCGGAGCTGCCCACGCGATCAGCCAATAATCCGATACATGAATAGACCAACCTGCCAATCGACCACCCGCCACTACCCCTACACTTCCCCCCTCGAATGTCCCCCACTTTCAAACGCGCCCTCCTCGTCTTCCTGACCGGTCTCCTCTTCGGCGGCCTGGTCGGTGTGTACCTCGGCTGGGTCGCCTTTCCCGTGCGGCTGGTCGACGTCGTCCCGGCCGATCTCGAGGAGCCGCTGCAGGATGACTACCTGCGCCTCATCGCCGCCACTTACGCAGTGGACGGCAATGTGGCCCAGGCCCAAAACCGGGTTGTCAGCCTGGGCAAGGGAGACTGGCGCGCCTGGCTGCTGGCCGAGACCATTGACGCCATTCTGCGCGACCCGGCCGGGCGGGATACGCGGCGGTTGGTGGCCCTGGCGGCCGCGCTGGGGCTTGAGTCGCCCGCCTTTGCGCCGTATCTGGCGGGGAGTTCCTGACAAAGGTTCGCATGAGCCAGAGCCTGCCCCCTACCAGCCGCTGGGAGCGCCGCCGCCGCCGCCGCCGCGAGCGTGCGGTGTTCGTCTCGCTCACGAGCCTGCTGGCCATCGGACTGGCTCTCGGGCTGATCGCCGGCCTCTATGTCACCTGGGTTGTGGCCCCACTGGATGAGACAACCGGCTCCCCGGCCGTCTTTCGTCAGGATTTTAAGGACGACTACATCTACATGGTCAGCCAGAGCTACGCGGCCGATGGCGACTGGGAGCAGGCCCGCGCCCGGCTCGATCTGCTCCAGGATGACGCCCTCGATCAGACCATCCTCCGCCTACTGGAGACCTTTCTGCGGGACGGCCGCTCGGCGGAGTCCGTCCGCAACATGGCCCGGCTGGCCGAACAGGTCGGCGCCCAGGGCACAGCCCTCGACCTGTTCGCCCCCACCCCGCTGGCCGGCGGCGCGGTGGCCCTCGTGCCGACCGCCACCCCGACGGAGGCCGGCACCCGCCCGCCGACCCCGACCCTGCTGCCTACCCCCAGCCTGGTGCCGTCCCACACGCCGACCCCCACCCCTTCTCCGGCCGCCGGCCAACCAGGTACGCCCACCCCGCCGCCCCGCTTTCGCCTGCTGGGCCAGGAGCAGATCTGCCAGCCCGACCTCGAACGGCCGCGGATCGAGGTCGAGGTGCTTGATGTGGCCCTCGATCCCCTGCCCGGCGTCGAGGTGCTCGTCCGCTGGGAAGAACGGGAAGAGCGCTTTTTGACCGGCTTCAAGCCTGACGAGAGTCCCGGCTACGGCGATTTCACCATGTCGCCCGGCGTCTCCTACGCCGTCGCCATGGGCGACGGCAGCGGCGAGGTGGGTGGTCTGCGCATCGAGCCTTGCGAAGAAGGGGATGATCTGGCCGGCTGGCGGCTGCGCTACCAGTTTCTGGGGGATCGTTGATCAGGGTAGGCCGGCAGGATTTCTCCGTAAAAAGGCGCAAGTAGCTGGGTGCGCTTAGCATGCGACTTCCTCACCATTCAGGCCGCCGTTGATGCGGCCAACCCTGGGGATACCATAAGGGTTGAGGATTCAGTCCACACCGAAAACAATATCTCCATCGCTAAAGATGTTAACCTCGAAGGGTTTGGCATGGACGTCACCACAATTCAGGGGGCCATCTCTACCGGGGGCACACCCAATACGGT
>JBFFZG010000521.1:0-2435 GCA_041568735.1 Promineifilaceae bacterium (SeqCode) | reverse complement strand
GGTAGGGCCGATGGTTCCACCAGGACCCTGGCCCGGCGCCCGTTCCCCGTTCTCTGTTCCCCGTTCCCGGCCGAAGGCCCCCCAGCCATCCATCCCGAGCCTGTCGAGGGATCTGCCGCCACGGCCGCCGCCCGACCGGTCGGATGGTGGAGAGTCCAAGTTCGCCGCGACCCAGGTTAGTTGACATAAGGTGAGGAGCATCTGACAGATGCTCCTCACCTGCCCGCGGCCCATCCCCGCTCGCCGAACACGCATCCCGAGCCTGTCGAGGGATCTTCCATCGCGGCTGCCGCCCGACCGATCGAAGGGCAAAAGGTGCCCCGCGGCCGCTTGATCCGCCGCCTTTCTGGTCTGCTCGCGGCAGGGATCGGCGGCAGATCCCTCGTCGAAGACGCCTCGGGATGCCACCTGGAAGGGGAAGTCGGCCTGCCGTCGCCGGGTAGGGCCGCGGGATTCACAAGCGCCATGCCGCACAGCCCGTTCCCCGTTCCCCGTTCCCTGTTCCCCGTTCCCTGTTCCCCGTTCCCTGTTCCCCGTTCCCGGCCGTCAGGCCCCCCACAACCGCGCTCTCCCCTTTCACAATCCAGGGGATTGATTTGCCCCAGGTCATCCTCTATACTGTCACCATCTTCAAAAAAGAGGGAAACTCGCTCCGGGGCCGGCCGCCCAGTTTGCACCCAATCCACTCGAGGAAAACGACGTGTTCTTAACACTCGAAAATACAAAGCTCTACGCCACCGCCTTCGGCCCTCCTTCCGCCACCCCCCTGCTGGCCCTCAGCGGCTGGATCGGCAGCTGGGAGGACTGGATTGAAACTTTCTCCCTGCTGAGCGAAAGCCACCGGGTCATCTCCTACGACCACCGGGGCAGCGGCGCTTCGATCGCCCCGGCTGAGACAATTACCCTCGACCGGCTCGTCGACGACGTCTTCGCCGTGCTCGACGCTTACCAGGTCGAGCGCTGCGTCCTGATGGCGATGTCGATGGGAGCGGCCGTCGCCCTCAAAGCCGTGCTGAAGCAGCCCGAACGCTTCGCCGGGCTCGTCCTCGTCAACGGCCTCTACGCCCGCGCAGGGGCCCTGGACGACGACCCCTTCTTCCTCGGCCTGCAGCGGGATTACGGCCGCACGCTCGACGACTTCGCCCGGCTCTGCGTGCCGGAGCCCGACAGCGACCACATCATCCGCTGGGGGCGGCAGATCCTCGACCGCGCCGCGCCGGAGGCGGCCGTCGCCCTTTACGGACTGCTCGAGGGGCTCGATCTCCGTCCCGACCTCCCCCGCATCGGCCTGCCGGCCCTGGTCATCCACGGGGATGCCGACCCGCTGGTCCCCCTGGCCGCGGCCGAAACTTTGGCCGCGGCCCTCCCCCGAGGGGAGCTGGCCGTCATCCCGGGCGCCGGCCACGTCCCGATCATGACCCGGCCGCAGGCGGTCGTCGACGCCATCCACCGATTTTTAGCGCGTTGAGACCGGCCGCCGGCCATTCCACGCTTATCCACCCGATCCAATCATTCAAACCAAAAGGAGCAACCATGAGCCAACCTGCCCGCAGTGTCTTCGTTTTCGGACTCTATCTGCTGGGATTGGGGCTGATCCTCGTCATCGCCCCCAATCTCCTCCTCGGACTCTTCGGCTTTCCGGCCGTCACCGAAGTCTGGGTCCGGGTGGTCGGCGTGCTGACTCTCTTCCTCAGCTTCTACTACCTCCAGGCGGCCCGCGCCGAGCTGACCGATTTTTTCCGCTGGACCGTCTACACCCGCTCTTCCCTGATCCTGTTTTTCGCCGCCTTCGTCCTGCTTGGCTACGCCCAGGCCGCCCTGATCCAGTTCGGGGTGATCGATCTGCTGGGGGCGATCTGGACCGGGCTGGCCCTGCGCCGGACCACCTGACCCGCCCGCCCCGTTGAACGAAGGGCTGGTCAGATGAAACCGGCCCGGTAAAATCGAGATCCGAAACAAGACCGCCTGCTCACGGGCGGTCTTTCAATGGGAGAATTTGGGAGAAATTCACATGCCCGAACCGATAACCAAAGAACGGCTGCTCGCCGACCTGCGGGCCGAGCGCGCCGCCTGGGACGCCCTGCTGGCGCGGGTGCCGGCCGGCCGCCTGACCGAGCCGGGAGCGGCCGGCGCCTGGTCGGTCAAAGACATCGCCGCCCACCTGACCTACTACGAAAAGTGGCTGGCCGACCGGCTGCACGAGCAGCTGCGCGGGGAAAGCTACACGCCGACCGAACTCGATTTCATGGGGGAAGGGCGCAACGCCCTGATTTACGAGCAGTTCCGCGATACCCCGCCGGACGACATCCTGGCCTCCTCCCGGCGGGCGTTCGACCGGCTCGTGGCCGGCGTCGAGGCCCATCACGAGGCGTTTCTGGTCGAGCCGCAGCAGTTCGCGGGCGCCCCCTTTCCGGTGACGGTCGGGAATCTGCTGC
>JBFFZG010000520.1:0-2438 GCA_041568735.1 Promineifilaceae bacterium (SeqCode) | reverse complement strand
GCGGAGATCGACCGGCCGGAAAGCTGGGGCGGCCTCGTGCAGCCGAACACCCGGCTGTGCATCGTCGAAACCCCCTCCAACCCGGCCCTCGACCTGATCGACCTGGCCTGGCTCGGCCGCTTCTGCCGGGAGCGGGAAATCATTCTGCTCGTCGACAACGTCTTCGCCACCCCCATCCTGCAGACGCCGCTGGCCCACGGCGCCCATCTGGTCATGCATTCAGTGACGAAATTTATCGACGGGCAGGGGCGCGGCATCGGCGGCGTTCTGGTCGGCGATAAAAACCTGATCGACGAGATCGCCAATTTCACCCGCCACACCGGTCCCTCGCTCTCCCCGTTCAACGCCTGGATCTTCAGCAAGTCGCTCGAGACGCTGCCGCTGCGCATGGAGCGCCACTGCGACAACGCCGAGCGGGTGGCCGACTATCTATACGGGCACGACCAGGTGAAATTTATTAAGTACCCCTTCCATCCCTCCCACCCGCAGGTGGATCTGGCGCGGCGGCAGATGTGCCGCGGCGGGGCGCTGGTCACGTTCGAAATCGCCGGGGGAATGGAGCAGGGGCGCCGCTTCCTCGACGCGCTGCAGATGTGTTCGCTGACGCCGAATCTGGGGGACACCCGCACGACGGTGACCCATCCGGCCAGCACGACCCACAGCTCCCTGACCGAGGAGGCCCGGCTGGCGGTCGGGATCACCCCCGGCCTGATTCGGATTTCCGTCGGCCTGGAGCACGCCGACGACGTGATCGCCGACCTGGCCCAGGCGTTCGAAAGGAGCCGGTAGCTAGCGGACGGCCGTCTCGAGGGAGAAGCGGCCGTCCAGCGCCAGCGCCAGCCGGTCGCCGGAGACGAGCGGGCCGACGCCGGCCGGGGTGCCGGTCAGGACCAGGTCGCCGGGCAGCAGGGTGAACTGCTGCGAGATGTGGGCGATCAGGTCGAAAACCGGATAGATCATCAGCCCGGTGCGGCCGTCCTGGCGCAGGGCGCCGTTGACGTGGAGGGTGAAGCCGAGGGCCTGGATATCGGGGAGCTGGTCCGGCGGCACGAACGGGCCGAGCGGGCAGGAGCCGTCAAACGCCTTGGCGCGCTCCCAGGGGAGCCCTTTCTTTTTGAGGTCGGCCTGCAGGTCGCGCAGGGTGAGATCGAGGGCGAGCGCGTAGCCGAGGACGGCCGCCTGGGCCTCGCCGGCATCCACCCGGCTGAGCCGCCGGCCGATCAGGGCGGCGATCTCCAGCTCGTGGTGGCAGCTCTGGCCGGTCGGCAGCCGCAGCGGCTCCTCGAGCGGAACCAGGGCGGTGTTCGGCTTCATAAACAGGACCGGCTCTTCCGGCACGGCGCTCCCCATTTCCTGGATGTGGGCCAGGTAGTTGCGGCCGACGCAGACGATTTTCCCCGGCTCTAAATCGATGAGGTCTCCATTGAAAAACCGATAAGGCATGCCATTTCTCCCGGTGAGGGCCGGCGGCGGATGGTCCACCGGCCTGGGGCAATTGTGCCACAGGGGTGGGGGATTGGGCCACTGCCGCGGCCGCTGTCTCGCTCCAGGGAAGCCGGTTCGCCCCCTGGAAGGCGTCCGGCAGCGCCTCCCGTCCGTAGACGAATCGGCGAAACCGGGTATAATACAGGCGAGAAGGATAACCCCGCCGCGCGGGGTTCTTTTATTCTAAACCACCTTTGAGAAATAAATCACAAACTGAGCGACACGGCCTTTTCCGCCTGCCCTTCGCATCGAAGTGTGAGCGCGATAAAGGAAGCGGGGTTGGTTTATGGAAGACAATGTCATCTACATCACGCCCGAAGGGCTGGAAAAAATTAAGGAGGAGCTCGACTACCTGAAAAACGTCAAGCGGGTCGAGATCTCCGAAAAACTGCAGAAGGCGATCGCCGAAGGGGACCTCTCGGAAAACGCCGACTACCACGACACGAAGGAGCAGCAGTCCT
Source organism: Promineifilaceae bacterium (SeqCode) (assembly GCA_041568735.1). Classification (GTDB taxonomy): domain Bacteria; phylum Chloroflexota; class Anaerolineae; order Promineifilales; family Promineifilaceae; genus WTJY01. The sequence goes on along the minus strand of JBFFZG010000520.1, from coordinate 492 downwards.
TCACCGAGGGGCGCATCCGCGACCTGGAAAACTCGCTGCGGCGGGCCAAGCTCATCGAAGAAGACGGCCGGCCGGGCAACCAGATCCGGGTAGGCAGCACGGTGGTCATCGCTGAAGTCGGCTTTGAGGACGAAGAAGAAGAATATCGGATCGTCGGCATCCACGAAGCCGACCCCTCCCTGGGATTGATTTCCAATGAATCCCCCATCGGCCAGGCCCTCCTCGGCGCCAAGCGCGGGCAGACGATCACCGCCCAGACGCCACGCGGGGAAATTCAGTTTAAAGTTCTGGAAATTAAGTAAAAAAAAGCGCTCTGCGGAGCGCTTTTTTTTAGTACCGAGTACCGGGTTCCGAGTTCCGAGTGCTGAGTGGAAAGTTCAAAGTTTAAAGTGGAAAGTTGAAAGGGGCCGCGCTTACTGCCCCTGGTTGGCTGAATTCTGAATACGGCTTGCCGATTAGCGGATGTCGATCGTGATAAACTCCGCTCCGGTG
>JBFFZG010000519.1:0-2445 GCA_041568735.1 Promineifilaceae bacterium (SeqCode) | reverse complement strand
GGCGTCATGGGCGGCCACGATGCGGCGGACGCGGCCGGTTTCCTCGTCGAGGATCACCATCTGGGTGGCGTAGCTGTAGGAGTAGTGGGTGTAGATCTTTTCGCCCGGCGCGCCCGGTTTGGTCGTCCAGTCGACGATCCACTCCCCGCGGTAGGTGCGGCCGGCCAGTGCCTCCAGGGGCTCCGTCTCGAGGTCGCGCACGAGCGGCCGGCAGGCGTCGATCAGCGCATTGCCGATCAGGGAGGTGGCCCGGCTGGCCGTGGTCATGCCGGCCAGCTGGCCGGCGGCCGTGTCGATGTGCACCTCGATCCGTTCGGGATCGATCCCGGTTTCCTGGCAGACGACCTGCACGGCCATCGTGTTGATCCCCTGCCCCATCTCCGTCCAGCCGTGGTCGACCCGCAGACGGCCGCCCGGCAGCACGGTGATGAGGGCCGAGGAGGCGTCCGGCATGCCGTTGCCGATGCCGGTGTTTTTGATACCGCAGGCGATTCCGGCGTAGCGGGCCTGCTGAAATTCCTCTTTGACGGCCAGCAGGGTCGCCCGCACGCCGGCCCCGCTCTCGATGACCTGCCCGGTGGCGGTCATGTCCCCGTCGACCAGGGCATTGTCGTAGCGAAACTGCCAGCGGTCGAAGTCCCCCTTCTCACACAGCTCATCGATGAGGCTCTCCAGGCCGAAGGCCGCCTGGTTGACGCCAAAGCCGCGCATGGCGCCGCAGGGGAGGTTGTTGGTATAGACGGCCGTGCTGATGACGTCGGTTACCGGAAAGCTGTAGGCCCCGGTGGCATGGCCGGCCGAGCGCTCCAATACTTTCATGCCGACCGAAGCGTAGGCCCCGGAGTCGCCGACAAACGAAACTTTGCAGAAGGTCAGCCGGCCGGCCGCGTCGCAGCCGATCTCGTAATCCATCCAGATCGGGTGGCGCTTGGGGTGAAAGGCGATCGATTCGTCGCGGGTGAAGCGGACCTTGACCGGCCGGCCCAGCCGGTAGGCCCCCAGGGCGGCGTGTCCCTGGGCGGCGAGATCTTCTTTGCCGCCGAAGGCACCCCCGTTGGCTACGAGCTGCACTCGCACCTGTTCTTGAGACAGCCCGAGCAGTTTGGCGATCTGCTCCCGGTCTTCGTAGATGCCCTGCCCCTGGGAGAGCACCTCGACACCGCCGTCGACCGGGTAGGCGATGGCGCATTCGGGCTCCATGAAGCCGTGCTCGATCATCTGGGTCTGGAACGTGCCGCGGGCGGTAAACGCGGAAGCGGCTCGGGCCGCCTCGAGGTCGCCGCGGCTCGTCACCGTCTGCGACAGCCGGTTGCTGCGGTCGGGGTGCACGGTCGGGCTGTCCGGCGCCAGCGCCTGGAAGGGGTCGACGATCGGCTCGAGCACCTCGTAGTCGACGGCGATCAGTTCGACCGCCGCCCGCGCCTGGGCTTCCGTTTCGGCCACGACCATGGCCAGCACATCGCCGACGTAGCGGGTCGTCTCACCGGGGGCGATCATCTGCGGCCAGTCCTGGAGGATCAGGCCGACGGTCCGGTCGCCGGGGAAATCGGCTGCCGTCAGAATGCCCAGCACGCCGGCGGCCTGTTCGGCCGCCCCGGTTTCGATCCGCCGCACGACCGCCCGGGGGTGGTCGCTGAATTTGAGCGCCCCGTGGACCATCCCCTCGAGGTGGATGTCGTCGACATACTGGTGCTGGCCGAGGACGAGCTGCCGGGCCTGGTATTTAGGGAGGCGGCTGCCGATGCGGCCGTCTCCGGCCGGCCGTTCAATTTCCTCTTCCTGCCGCAGGGCCGCGGCCGCCAGGTCGATGGCGTCGACGATCTTCTTGTAGCCGGTGCAGCGGCAGAGATTGGGGGTCAGCCCGTTTTCGATCTCCGCCCGCGTCGGCCGGGTATTTTTGCCAAGCAGGGCGTCCGCCTGCATGACGATGCCGGGGATGCAGAAGCCGCACTGCACGCCGCCGCAGGCCACGAAGGCGTTGGCGTAGACATCCTGCCGGTACGTCCCCAGTCCTTCGATCGTGCGCACGGCCCCGCCGTCGACCCGGGACATTTTGGTGACGCAGGCCAGCACCCCTTTGCCGTCGAGCTGGACGGTGCAGCAGCCGCAGGCCGCCTGCGGCGAGCAGCCGTTTTTGGCCGAAATGATCCCTTCCTGCTCCCGCAGATAGGTCAGAAGGTCGAGCTCGGGGTCCCCGGCGTATTCTTTTGCCTGTCCGTTGAGTTCAAGTCGAATCATCGCTGCTCCAGCATGCCGGCTCCCGGCGGCCGGCCGGGCCATTCCGCCCGCGCCGGCCAGGAGATCAATCAATGCCCGTGATGCGAAGCCCCGCATCCTTCACCTTGTAGATGATGTTGACGGCGATCAGTATGCTGGTTATCCCTTCGACCGCCCGGGCGTTCTGCAGCGCGCCGGCGTTGACCCCGCGCATGCCGGCGTCGGCGC
>JBFFZG010000518.1:0-2447 GCA_041568735.1 Promineifilaceae bacterium (SeqCode) | reverse complement strand
GATCCTCCGCCAACGCTTTCCGCAGACACGACGTGACCTTTTGAGCCCCACCACCGAGAGCCCCTGATGATGCGCATCCGTTGGGGTGACGCGGAGAGCGCTGCGGCCGGTTTCGCTCATCGAGAGTTCGTTTCCGCCGGATGCGGCGGTCCTTCACGGACCTCATCCCCGTAGATCGCGGGACAGACCAGACTGGAAGCGCGCGGCATCTGGCTGGACGAGCCAGTCGCAGCAGGACGCGAGGTTCGGCAGGAAATCTTCGACGTAAAATTCCCGACACCCTGATTGATTGCCCGCTGCCGCTGTGTGGAGAAGAGTCCAGCCAGAGTTGAACAGCGATGATTCGCCTGAGTGGTCGGCTCCACTCGCTCGCGAACCGGTGTGAGGCGGGATCACCCTCTTTATAGGGACGCCGGGGACGCCGGGGCGCGGCCTGCCGCGCAGGGCCAGCGCGAACGGCTTCAGCGGCGAAGGAGGGCGTCATGAAAACACCCTCCGGCCGCGGGAAGCGTGGATGGTTGGGTCGACCTGCTGAGACGGGGCCATCCGACCCATCACCCCGCCGCGGCGGAACGGCCGGGCTGCATCCGGATCCGGAGCGCGGCCGTGCAGGGGAACAGGGGGAGCGCCCAAAAAAAGTCCCGGATCGATGAGATCGATCCGGGACCGGGATGGTGAAGCCAATGACCGATCGACCGGCAGCCGGCGATGAAAGCCGGTCCGATCAAATCAGGTGAGGGTGTGCCGCTCCTCCCCGGGTGAACGGTTCCGGGACGGCAGGACGGGCAAGGGGGCCGTCCGTGCCCATTATTCGTTCCAGGCGACGGAGTTCCAGGCGACGGAGTTCCAGGCCACCGAATTCCAGGCGACCGAGTTCCAGGCGACGGAGTTCCAGGCGACCGAATTCCAGGCGACGCTGCTCCAGACGATCGGCTCACTCCCGGTCGAGAGCAGGTGGCTGGCCACGAGACCGGTATTGGCCGAGGCCGTGGTCGGCGTGGTCAGCGCTTTGTAGACGTCCAGGTAGGGATAGCCCTGGATGGCCGTCGAGGCGAAACGCAGCCGGTATTTCACCTGGTCAGGCGTCAGCCCCGGCTCGGCCTGGAGCAGCAGGGCGGCCGCGCCGGAAACCATCGGAGCCGACATCGACGTCCCGCTGGCCCGGAAATACTCCTGATCGCTCGTGACCCGGTCGGGATAGTCGAACTTCCAGTGCGAGCTGCTGGCCAGGACGCTGACGATGTTTTTGCCCGGCGCGAAAATATCGGGCTTGGAAAAGTAGTCCAGCGTCCAGCCCGAGGCCGAAAAAGTCGGGATGGAATCATCCTGCTTGCGGGCGGTGCCGCTTTCATCGGTCGCCCCCACGGTGATCAGGAAGGGATCGTTGGCCGGCGCGGCTGAAATCGTGTCGATCTGTGACCCGGTGCCGCTGTTGCCGGCGGAAACGACGACGACCAGCCCGTTGAACCAGAGGATCTCGGCGGCGGCATTGAGCGGGCTGTCGTGGTACGAGCTGGGAACGGTCGAGTTCAGGGAGATGTTGACGACGCGAATGTTGTAGTGGTCCTTGTTTTCATAGACCCACTGCATGGCGGCCACGGCATCGGATTCGTAGGCCATGCCCATATCGTCGCTGATTTTCAGGTTGATAATATCCGCTTTGGGGGCGATGCCGACATAGCGGCCGGCCGAGGCATCCCCGTTGCCGCCGATAATGCCGGCGACGTGGGTGCCGTGACCGGTGGCATCGGCCGTGGCAAAGGAGTTGGTGCTGAAGCTGACCTGCTTGACGATCCGGGTGAACGGCTTGCCGGGCTCGGTCGTAAAGTCCCGATCGGTGGCGATGCCGCTGTCGATGACGGCCACGCCGATCCCCTCGCCCCTATAGCCCATGGCCCACACCTGGGGGACGCCGAGGGTTTCGAGGTAGGTGTTGGCCGGATCGGTCGGAGAGGTGCCTGAATCTTTCCCCTTGCCGCCACCGCCGCCACCAGGCTTGCCAGACCGTTCGACCGCTCCGTCGAGGGCGACCCGGCGCACGGCCGGGTTTTGGGCCAGCTCGGCCGCGGCCGCGGCCGGCATCTCGGCGGCGATCATGTTGATCAGGTCGAGATCGTGGATGATCTCGCCGCCCAGCGCTTCAATGGCGCGGGCCGCCCGGTCGCTCCGGTCCGCCTTCTGCACCATGACCCGCACGGTGCCGGTGGGGTTCGCTTCAATCGCCTGCTGCAGCCGGGGCTGGATTTCAGCCGCGGCCGGCGGCGCCGCCGGCTGGAAAAAGGCGATGGCCAGCAGGCAGGCGGCCAGGGTCAGAAAGCCTATCAGGGTGATCGTTTTAGGGCGCATAGTCACGGTGCATCATCTCCTGCGAAAATTCCCTCCCCCGGCCAGGCGCCACGGCAGGGCAGTCATCATCGGTTGTGGGCGGCGGTTGGATCGTTCTGGTT
>JBFFZG010000517.1:0-2453 GCA_041568735.1 Promineifilaceae bacterium (SeqCode) | reverse complement strand
GCGACCTGGGCCAGATTCGCGCTGTAGGTCCGCCAGTCCCCATCGCCGGCCCAGGGGGCGCCTCCCCAGACCGTTTCCTGGTTGAGGACGATGATCGAGCCGATGCCCTGGCGCTGGTAGTCGCGCACCGTTTCGTCGTAGACGCCGAAGGCGGCCCGCAGATTGCGCCGCCGGGGATCGGGATGGGCGGCGATTTTATAGACGAAGCGGACCCAGTTGAGTCCCTTGAAGTCGCCGCTTTTGTGCGGATTGCTGTGGGGGAGGATCGGGTCGATATTCATGCCGACCTGCAGCAAATTGACCGCCTTCGGCGCGCCGGCCGCCGCGCTCAGGACGCCGGTGCCGACGACCGGGAGCGCCGTCTGCGAGCGGGTCGAGCGATAAAAAATGGCCGAAACAATCGAATCCCGCAGGAGTTTGCCCGGCCGGCCGTAGCGCATGCGCATCGATGTTTCCACACTGGGGAAAATCCAGGGATCGTTGATGCGATAATCATTCCCTTCCCGGCCGACCACCAGCACCCAGTGCTGATCATTGGGGGTGTAGGGGGATTCCGGCGTGTAGTCGACCTGGACCGCCACCGGATGGCCGGCTTTGAGCGCGGCGTCGATCCGCTCGGTCAGGTTGGGGGTGTTCCGAGCCTCCAGCCGCCCTTCGTAGATGATGTCGCTGTAGAGGTTGGCCAGGGCGTTCCAGGGGGTGAGCTTGTGGTCGAGGAAGAGCTGCTTGCGCAGCATCCGGTCGTTGAGATCGGCCGGACTCAGCTCTTTGCCAAAGGCATTGGCGGTCATCGTGAAGCAGGTGAGCAGGCAGCCCCAATCCCCAATCGTCAGGTCGGAAAAGGAGTCGCCAAGCCGCACCTCCTTCCAGCGCGGATCATTCTGGGAGATGGGATCGATGCGGCCGCCGGTGCCGGCCGGCTCCGGCACGACAATGCGCACAAAGAGGATCTCGCCGAAGAAATCCCCCTGCCCGTCCTGAGGCCGCCAGTCTGCCCAGTGGGTGCCGGGTACAATCGGCGCCCGCATCGGAACCGAAACCTCGACCACCTGGCCGGATTGGGCCGCCGGCAGCGGCACAGACTGGACGCTGCTTAAGGTGGCGCCGCCGACAAAGGCCAGCCGGTCGCCGCTGCCCCAGGGGCGCGTGCCGGTGTTCTTGATTTTCCAGGTTTTCGTGAACGGGCTGCCCGGTTCGACAATCGTGTCGTCGGGAATGGTCACATCGGCGACGAAGGCGGCCGCGCCGACTCCCGCGGCCGGCGCCGGTGGGGTGACCGTGATGCGCAGGTAGAGGATATCGCCAAATTGATGCCCTTCCGGGGCGGTCATCCGCCAGTCTCCGTAGACCGTGCCCTCTTTCTGCCGCGGGGCGCGCAGGGAAAGGGAAATGTCGACCGTCTGGCCGGGCGGGCAGACAGGGACGTCGACCGCCATGAGATCCCCCATGGGATCGCCGCCAACGAAGACCAGTTTGTAGCCGCCGTCCCAGGTAGTCTGGCCGGTATTTTTCACCCGCCAGCGCTTGGTAAACGAGCTGCCGGCCGTCACCTCCGCATCATCGGGAATGGTCAGGTCGGCCACGAATGTCGCGTTGCTCGGTTTGGCCGGGGGCGGCTTGACCGGCTCGGCGGCGGGATCCGGACCGGGAGGCTGCACGCGCAGCTGGGCCCCTTCCGGGCCGCCGGCCGGCGGCGGGGGGGTGATCGGCCGGGGGAGATCCGGTTCCACTTCCAGCCGCCAGCGGAGCGAAAAGTCGGTCACCGGCTGGATCAGCCGCTGGGCCTGGTTGGCGATATTTTCGAATCCGGGGCCGAGAAACCAGATCGCTCCCCCCAGAATCTCCGGATAGCGGGCGTAGAGCCGGTTGACTTCCTCGATGTGGATCAGCGCGGTGGTCGGATCGGGCACCCGGTTGTGCGTCCAGCCCCATTCGCTCATGAGGAGTTTAGGCCGCCGGATGCCGTGCCGGTCGCAAACCTCGAACAGCTGGCGGAAGCGGCCGACCAGGTCGCCTTTCAATCGCCAGATATCGTTCTTGTCGTAGGAGTATTCGTGCAGGGCGATGCCTAGCCGGTCCGGGTGCTCGGCGCACAGCTGCAGGTAGCGCAGCATGCCAGGCAGCTCCCACTGGTCCTGCTCCGGCTCGCCGGATGACCAGGCGAACTGCATCACTTTCAGCCCTTCCCGCAGCGCGATCGCCCCGAACTCCGCGGCAAAATGGCCCAGCCAGTCGCTGCGCCCCTTGTCGACCTCGTTGATCGGTTCGATCCAGACTTTTTCGCGGTCGAACTCCGGCGGCAGATGTTTTTTCATGTGCAGCCAGTGTTTGGCGGCCGCTTCTTCCGGATCCAGCGCGTAATCGGGGACGTCGAAGTTGTAATCGCCGGGCTGCCCGAAAGCGGACAGCCGGTAGCAGAAGACGTGAGGGGCGTTGGCAAACTGCGCCGCTTC
>JBFFZG010000516.1:0-2534 GCA_041568735.1 Promineifilaceae bacterium (SeqCode) | reverse complement strand
GGCGCCGGTCGGCCTGTACGACCCGGTCTTCACCGACGGCAGCGATGCCCCCGCCCCCGGCAAAAAGATCAACCCCAACAACCGCTGGGCCCGCTTTGTGTTTGAAATCGTGAGCCGCTACCGGCCGGGGGGGATCCTGGCCGGCCAGAGAGGCTGGGCGCCGGGCCAGGGGATCACCCACTGGGAGATGTGGAACGAGCCCGATTTCAACCTCTTCTGGGACAGCTCCCAGGCCGACTACGCCCGCCTCCTGAAAGTGGGCTACTTGGCGGCCAAACAGGCCGATCCGAGGGCCGTGGTTATCTTCGGCGGGCTGGCCAACAACGGCGATCTCAACTTTTTCGAGAATATTCTCAACATCTACCAGGGGGACAGCCTGGCGGCCGCAAATAATTACTACCACGACATCTTCGCGACCCATGCCTATTCCCGCTCCTACCGCACCTGGTACCACGTCTTCCGCGCCGAGCGCCGCCTGAAAGCCTTCAATCTGAACAAAGATATCTGGGTCAATGAAGCCGGCGTCCCCCTCTGGGACGACTATCCCGGGCCGGTCTGGGACAGCGGCAGCTGGTTCCGCGCCGCTTCGAGTGAGAAATCCGACTACATCGTGCAGAGCGCCTTTTATGCCTTTTACGCCGGCGCCGACGCCTACTTCCACTTTCAGCTCTACGACGGCTGCGGCAACCAGCCGGCGTACACCAATTTCCCGCCGCACAACGGGGAACTGTGCGATGCCAACGGCCGGCTGGTGACCGATCCCTCGAAACCGTGCGCGGGAGATGCCCACGGCCTCTTCCGCAACCCGTCGAACGCGATCTGCTTCTCCCAGCACCCCCAGGCCGGCAGCGCCCGGGCCGCCCTGACCGCCTTTCAGCTCCTGACCGGCTACGCCCAGGGGGTGCAGCCGCTGACCCGCTCCCGGCCGAACGGCACGCTGGAGATCATCCAGCTCCTCCAGCCGCTGACCAACAAACGGCTGGTCGGGATGTGGGCCCTGACCGACCGGCCGGAAACGGCCGTCATCCCGGCCCGCAGCGGCTCAGCTCTCCTCGTGCGCACGGACGGCTTCTCCCAGACCGTGACCCCCACCAACGGCGAATATCGCATCAGCCTGCCCGGGGCGACCAACAAAAACGGCCCCTATTCGCCGGGCAGCCCGTATTTTGACCCGAGCCTGTACATGATCGGGGGCAAAACCTATATTCTGATTGAAGACAACGGGTAGGAGCGGAGGCTCAGGTGGGCACGGCCCTGCCGTCTTCCAGGAAAACGGGGAGCCCGGCCGCCTGGTAGATCACGCGGCCGATGGCGGCCGTCTGGCGGGCATCGTCGATGGCGCGGTGATGGCGGCCGTTGAAGGGGAGTTCCAGCCGGCGCAGCGCCCGCCGCATGCCGATCGGCTGCGCCCGGCCGGCCCAGCGGGCGAAAATCCCTTTCAGGTTGCCGTAATGGGCCAGCTCCCCCGGCCAGGCCAGCCCGTGGCGCCGCAGATCGCGGCCGATCTGCTGGTAGTCAAAAGCCCCCCAGGAAAACCAGCGGAACGGCTCCTCGCCGGCCCAGCGGCGGAAGTCGTCAAAGACGGCAGGAAAGATCCCGGCCGCGTCGACGTCGGCCTGCTCGATCGATGTCAGGCGGGTGCAGAACTCGCTGAGGATTGGCTCCACGACCGGCCGCACGAAGGCGTTGAAATCATCGACCGGTTCGAAGCGATCGTCCAGGCGCACCGCGCCGATTTCGATAATTTCCATGCGTTCGCTGTTCTGGTCTTCTCGCCAGCAAGTGCATTCGAGGTCGAGGAAAATAAAGGACATAGGAGAATTGGAGACAGGAGGGGTTAAGGAACGATCTGCGTCAGCAGCCCGTCGAGGCTGGTGGCGTGTTGGGCCTGGTGGAATTCCTGAAGCCCGGTCTCGCCCCGATTTTCCGCCCAGCGGAGAAGAGCCGGCCGTTCGGCGACGAAATCGTAGAAGGGCACGGCGAAGCCGCAGGAGCTCTGGACCAGTTCGACGTCCAGGTGCATGATCTGCCGGGCGCCGGGCAGGGGCCGGAAGAGGGGGAACCAGCGCGCCCAGTCCGGGTGATTTTTGGGGATGACCCGGCCGCGGCCGTACAGGCGCAGAATGAGCGGCCGTTCGGCAAAGCTGCAGAACATGAGGGTCATCCGGCCGTTCTCGTGCAGATGGGCGGCCGTCTCGTTGCCGCTGCCGGTCAGATCGAGATAGATAAGCTCCCGCTCGTTGAGGATCCGCAGCGTATCCATCCCCTTGGGCGACAGGTTGATCCGGCCGCTGGCCGGCGCGGTCGCCACAAAAAACAGGTGCTGGCCGGCGATAAAATCGCGCAGGTTTTCGTTCAGTTCATCGGTAAACTTCGCCATCGGCCTTCCGATTATTTTATTCGGCCACCCGCTCCAGCGTCAGAGCCATCGCGTCTTCCCCTTCGATCACCAGACCCGTTTTGTGAAAGCCGAAATGGCTGTAAAATTCGGCGGCGTCTTCATTGTCCGGATGGACCGTCAGGTAGACCCCGTC
>JBFFZG010000515.1:0-2545 GCA_041568735.1 Promineifilaceae bacterium (SeqCode) | reverse complement strand
CCGGCCGCGTCGACCTGGGCGAGCTGACCCCGGACGAGGCGGCAGCCCGGCTGGCGCGGGAGTTTACCCGGCTCGACGAGGTCGCCTTCACTCTGGTCGACCCGCGCACCGGGCAGGAGTGGGTGCTGCCGGCCGGCGATTTGGGGCTTTCGCTCGACGTGCCGGCCACGGTGGCGGCCGCCTACGACACCGGCCGCAGCGGCCCGATCGGCGCCCAGCTCGGCCAGATGTTCAACGCCTGGTATTACGGCCTGCCAATCTCCCCCGTTCTCATTCTCGACGAGGCGGTGCTGTTCGCCCGGATCGACCGGGTGGCCGGGGAAATCGGCCAGCCGCCGGCCGACGCGGCCATTCAAATCGACGGCGAAGACGTGACATTTGTCAGCAGCCAGGTCGGCCGGGCGCTCGACCGCCCCGATTTGTACGAGCGGCTGATGGGGCCGCTGGCGGCGCTGGAGCCGGCCCGGATCGAGCTGCTGGTGCACGAGAGCCGGCCGCGCGTCTTCGACGCCAGCGAGGCGGCGGCCGAGGTGGCCCACATCCTGAGCGGGCCGCTCGAGTTTTACCTGGCCGCCCCGCTGGACGACATCGACCTGGGGCGGCTGACCCTGGGGGTCGACCGGCTGCGGGAGTGGCTGCGGGTGCGGCTGGTCGACGACGGGAGCGGGCAGAGCCGCTACGAGATCTTCATCGACGAAGTCGGCCTGCAGGGCTGGCTGGGCGAGTACGCGGCCCGCATCCAGCGCGACCCGGAGAACGCCCGTTTTTATTTCGACGACCCGACCGGCGAGCTGGTGCTGGTCGAGCCGCACGTCAGCGGCCGGGAGCTGGACATCGCGGCCACGATCGCCCGCATCCAGGCGCAGATCAAGACCCCCAACCGGTCGGTGCCGCTGGTGATCCGGGAGATCGTGCCGGTGGTCAACTCGAACGCCACGGCCGCGGAGCTGGGCATCACCGAGCTGATCGGCGAGCGGACGACCTGGTTTTTCGGCTCGAGCAACAACCGCAAGCACAACATCGCCCGGTCGGCCGCCAATTTTTACGGTATCGTCGTCGCTCCTGGCGAGCAGTTCTCGTTCAACAAGTACCTGGGGGAGATCTCCGAGGAAGAGGGGTACGAGACCGGCCTGATCATCCTGGGCGGCCAGACGATCGAGGGGGTGGGCGGCGGCGTCTGCCAGGTGAGCACCACCCTTTTCCAATCGGTCTTCTGGGCCGGGCTGGACATCAACGCCCGGCTGGAGCACGGCTACCAGGTCAGCTACTACAACGACGGCGAGGGGCCGGGCATGGACGCCACGGTTTACCAGGGGCTGGTCGACTTCACCTTCACCAACAACACGCCGCACTATCTGCTGATCGAAAACTACTACAACGCGCAGTTCGAGTCCCTGACCTTCAAGATTTACAGCACAAATATCGGCCGGCGGGTCGAGAAGAGCGGGCCGGTCTTCGAGAACGTGCAGGAACCGCCGCCCGACGAGTGGATCTTCAATCCCGAGCTGGCCTCCGGCTTCATCCGCCAGACCGAATTCGCGGCCGAGGGGGCGCGGGTCATCGTCGAGCGCACCGTCTACAACTTCGAAGGGGATCTGCGCGACCAGGACATCCTGGTCAGCAACTACATCCCCTGGGGCAACGTCTACGAATACGGCCCGGACGTCGACCCGACCAATATCTCCCGCCGCGTCTATGACATCCTCTGGAACGAAGGCGAAGTCAACCTCTTCGACCTCCCCTAACTCCCAACTCCTAACTCCTGATGACCGATCTAGAGCACTTCCGCCAACAACTCAACCACTACTTCCTCGCCTACGCCGACTCCCCGCTGAGCGACGAGCAGAAGCTCGACTTCGAGGGGCTGCGCTACTACGACCCCAATCCGGCGCTGGTGATCGAGGCCGATCTCGACTATTTCCCGGCCGGCGAGCCGCTGATCGAGATGGAGACGACGACGGGCGACCTGCGCCACTACCGCCGCTGGGCGCGCATCGACTTCACCGTCGACGGGGCGCCGGCCGCGCTGACGATTTACAGCGATCCGTGGGGGGAGTCGCTCTTTCTGCCGTTCAAGGATGGGACGAACGGGGCGGAGACCTACGGGGCCGGACGCTACCTGGACAACCACCGGCCGGGGCTGGATGTGCGGGGGGATCGGATCGTGGTTGACTTTAACTTCGCCTACAATCCATATTGTGCGTATTCGCCCGAATACAGTTGCCCCCTCCCCCCGCGGGAGAACTGGCTTGACGTGCCGATCGCCGCGGGGGAGAAGGCATTTGAGTAGGGGGGATCTACCAGTCTACACCTGTCTCTCGATGAGACCGTTCTAGCCAATCACGCTCAGGATTTCGTCTCGAACCGAACCGGGTTTAAACAGCCCGGCTTCATTCATGGGAGTAATCAGCCTTTGCCACTCTTCATCCGCCTCTCTTTCAGCGGTTTTTTCCCGCAAAATATCGAGCGAGTCGGTCATCACGATCCAGTGGATTTGATTCAGATAGCCCCCGAAATTAACCGTGGTTTTGGTATCCAGCCCCTG
>JBFFZG010000514.1:0-2546 GCA_041568735.1 Promineifilaceae bacterium (SeqCode) | reverse complement strand
TCCGCGAAGCCCCGAAGCGGGGGATCGATCCTGAGCTCGGCTGGGTGACGGAAGAAAACGCCGGCAACCCGCTGGGCATCAACGGCGCTGGCCACGGCGCCATCGACTACCAGAGCCCGGCCATCCTGTTCGTCGGGGATTCCTACATCGGCGGCATCGACGGCCGGCCGGCGGGAACGATTCCGACCGCAGTCGGCCAGCTGCTCCCCGAGCAGAATGTCTACAATTTAGGCGTGCCGGGGTACGGGGTCGGACAGTCCTACCTGCGCATGCGCCAGGCCAGCGCCCATTTCACCCATCCCTTCTTCGTCTTCGGTATACTGACTTTCGACCTCGACCGGTCGATCCTGAATGTGTTCAGCGGGCCCAAACCCCGGTTGGAGCTGAGTGACAGCGGCGAGCTGATTGTCCACAACAGGCCGATCACGCAGACGGCCGAGGCCTGGCTGCAGGATCATCCGCCGGCCCCCCGCAGCTATCTGCTGACCTTCACCCGGCGCACCCTGGCGGTGCTGCGGGCGAAAAATAATCAGCCGGCCTACGGGTTGGAGACCCGGGTCGAGGAAAAACAGGCGCTCAACGCGGCCATCATGGCCCGGGCGGCCGCCGATGCCGCGGAGCGGCAGGCGCCCCTGGTCTTTCTCCTGTTCTACACGCGGAGCGAGCTCACCTGGCCCAACTGGCGCGAAGAGTTCCTGGCAGAGCAGTGCCGCCTCTACACCTGCCTCGACACGAAGCCGGTCCTGCTGCGGGCGGCAGCAGCCCGGGGAGTTGAAACGGCCGCCTTCTACACGGCCGACGGCCTCCATCTCAACGAGGCGGGCAATGCGGTTGTCGCCGCTTTTTTGAGCCGGGAGCTCCCCGTTTATTTCTCCCGTAAATCGACCCATTCCCCCTGAATGCGTGCTACAATACCGCCATGGCCCGACCCGCCGTACAAAAATTCACCTACGACCTGCCGGAGGAAGTCGACCTGGATGATTCGGCCTGGCGGGAAAAAAAGGCCCCCATCGACATCACCGGCCACGAACCGCTCCTGGTCGAGCTGATCGAGGCCCTGGCGGGGCACCGGCGGCTGACGACGAAGATATATCACCGGGAGATGCGGGCGTTTGCCCGGCGGGGACTGCCCTGGTTTTCCAAAAGCCAGCTGCAGCAGGCCTACCAGGCTCTCTGCGAGACCGGCCTGCTGGCGTTCGACCCCGAGCTGCGCCGCCACCTGCAGATGAAGCCCATTCGCAGCCAGGCAGGCGTGACGGTTGTCACCGTCCTGACCAAGCCCTATCCCTGCCCGGGGAAATGCATCTTCTGCCCGACCGACCTGCGCATGCCCAAGAGCTACCTGCACGACGAGCCGGGCGCCCAGCGGGCGGAGCGGTACGCCTTTGATCCGTACGAGCAGACGGCCGGCCGCCTGCGCGCCCTGGAAAAAATCGGCCACCCGGTCGACAAAATCGAGCTGCTCATCCTGGGCGGCACCTGGTCGAGCTACCCGCGGGACTACCAGGAGTGGTTTGTCAGGCGCTGCTTCGAGGCGCTGAACGGCCGAGAAAGCGACACCCTGGCCGAAGCCCAGCGCATCAACGAGACAGCCGCCCGCCGCAATGTCGGGCTGGTCGTGGAAACGCGCCAGGATCACATCGATTTGGACGAGCTGCGCTGGCTGCGGCGGCTGGGAGTGACCAAGGTCCAGGTCGGCATCCAGACCCTGGATGACACGGTGCTCGCCCTCAATCTGCGCGGCCACGACGCCGAGTCGACGCGGGCGGCCTTTCGCCTGCTGCGGCTGGGTGGGTTTAAGATTCACGGCCATTGGATGCCCAACCTGCTGGGGGCGACCCCGGAGAGCGACCGGCGGGACTACCGCCGGCTGTGGGACGATCCGGCCGTCCGCCCGGACGAGCTGAAAATCTATCCGTGTATGCTTCTGGAAAACGCCGACCTGTATGCCTACTGGCAGCGGGGCGAGTACCGGCCGTACACCGAAACAGAAGTCGTCGATTTGCTCGTCTACTGCCTGGCGGCGACCCCGCCCTATGCCCGGCTGACCCGGGTGGTGCGGGATATTCCGACGACGCGTGTCGTCGAGGGGTTCAAAAAGGCCAATCTGCGGCAGATCGCCGAGGCCGCCCTGCAGGCGCGGGGGCTCGCAGGCCGGGATATCCGCGCCCGGGAGATCCGCCGGGAGACGGTCTCCCGGGACGAACTCGAGCTGCTGGACGAGGTCTACGAGACCGACGGCACGATCGAACACTTTTTGAGCTTCGAGACGCCGGAAAATTCGGCGCGCGGCCGGCGCATCGCCGGCTTTCTGCGCCTGTCGCTGCCCGACCGCAGCCGGCCCCATCCCCTGCCCGAGCTCGAAGGCTGCGCCATGATCCGGGAGGTGCACGTCTACGGGCCGGCCCTCGATCTCGGCCTGGAGCAGCCCGGCGCCGCCCAGCACATGGGGCTGGGCAGCGAGCTGCTGGAAGCCGCCCGCCGGCTGGCCGCCGCGGCTGGCTATCCGCGCCTGGCTGTCATCAGCGCCGTCGGCACCCGCGCCT
>JBFFZG010000513.1:0-2581 GCA_041568735.1 Promineifilaceae bacterium (SeqCode) | reverse complement strand
CGGCGCGGCGCCGAAATCCTCGGGCTGGTCGGTTTGCTCGACACGGTGCGCTCGGGGGATGTGCCCGCCGTCGATTTCAGCCTCATCCCGGAAGAGGTGATGCACGCGGCCAACGGGGGCGGCACGCTGTCGGCCGGCGAGCCCAAATCGGCCCCGCCGTCCGAGAAGCCGATCGAGCCGCGCATCATCAACAGCGAAATCATGGACATGGATTTCAACAAGTTCAACCCGGCCGACACCCCGCTGAAGAGCGGCGGCGAGTACGTGCTTTCCTTTTTCGTCGACAGCCTGGCCGCGGAAACCTCTTTCGCGACGGGAGAAATCTCGGGCACGGTCTTCGGAGATGAGGACGAAATCGTCCTCACCGTCCAGCTCGAGAGCGATGATTTCAAAATCGCGGATAAGGTGCAGAAGCTGGCCGTTCCGCGCACCGGCAAATCGAAGAAAATTCGCTATGAGATCAGCCCGCTCAAGGACGGGGATGGGGTGATCAATGCCGTATTCCTCAAGGACGGCGCCTTCGTCCAGGTCATGACGCTGCGCTTCAAAGTTGGCGCCACGGCCGGCAAGCTCTTCGAGCAGGAAGTTCAGGGGCGGGCGGTCAATGACGCCGGCCGGCTCAAGCCGCGCGACGTCACGCTGACGATTCTCGAAGGGGTCGGCGGCTACCAGATCGTCCTGTCCGGGGCGACGGCCGCTTTCGCTTCCCTGCCGCTCAACAAGGCGCAGCTCCACCAGATGGTGGCCCAGGCCCGCAAGGATCTGCTCGAAGTCGTCTACTTCACGACCAGCGGTGTCCGCCTCTACCAGACGCGGATCGACATTCCCGCTCCGGTCAAGGACCAGACCCTGGTCAAGCTGGCCAACACCGGTTGGCAGCTCTTCGACAAGCTGTTCTTCGGTCCCGGCCACGACCTGCAGGTCAAGCAGATGGGCGAGGCGCTCAAGCAGCTGGCCCGCGACCAGCACCTCAAGCTGCAGATTTTTTCCAAGGATTTCACCCTCCCCTGGGGGCTGCTCTACGTCGGGGACGATCCCGACAAGCCCGAGCCGGAGATGTTTCTCGGGCTGAAGCACATCATCGAGCACATTCCCCTGCAGCAGGGGATGCAGGTCCTCGACCAGGAGATCGACGCCAGCGGCGGTTTTTCGATCAGCCTCAACGTCAACAAGGATATCGATACGCAGATGGGGCAGCCGATCATCCAGCGCCAGATCGATTACTGGCAGGATCTGGCCGGAAAAAGCGGCAAGATCGTCAACCAGGTGCGCTCTGATCTGTTTGACGTGATGGAGGCGATCAACGGGGAAACGAACGACCAGTTCCTCTACTTTTACTGCCACGCCATCACCCATGATTTGAAAGAAGACGGCGGTCCCGATCAATCCCGAATCGTCCTGACCGGCAACCAGGAGCTGACGCTGGCCAAAATGCGCCGGGCGAAAAACGCCCTGCCCGGCAAGCCGGTCATTTTTATCAACGCCTGTGAATCGGCCGAGCTCTCCCCGGAGTTTTATGACGGATTCGTCCCTTATTTCGTCAACAAGGGGGCGCGGGGGGTCATCGGCACCGAGTGTGAAACGCCGGCCCTGTTCGCCGAAGAGTTCGCCAACCGCTTTTTCCGCCGCTTTCTGACGGCCGAGCAGAGCCTGGGTGAAATCTTCCTCGAGATGCGTCGGGAATTTTTCTTCAATCACCACAATATCATGGGGCTGCTGTACGCCCTGTATATCGATGGGGACACCGCTTTGAGCGCGCCAATCCTGGCCGAAACCGATTAAACGCGTCGGGCGGGGGAGTGTGGGACCTGATGCAGCACATAGCGATTTTTGGGGCTACCGGCCGGACCGGGCGGGTGGCCTGCCGCGCGGGCATCGACCGCGGGTATGGGGTGACGGCCGTTGTCCGGCCGCACGCCGGGGACGGTGGGCTGCCGGCTGAATGCCGGATCGTGGACTGTGACCTGGAGCGGCCGGAGGATCTCGCAGCCGTCCTGGCCGGTGGAGCGGCGGTTTTCTGCCTGTTTGGCCCCCGGCCGCAGGCGCCGGAGCCGTTCTGCGCCGGATTGACCGGCACGATCGTGGCCACCATGCGCGCCGCGGGCGTGCCCCGGCTTCTCTGCCTGACCGGGGCCATGATCGGCAGCTATCCGACCCGCCGCTCCTGGCTGGTGCGCCGCATGGTGGCCGCTTTCGCCGGCCGCTACCCGGATTCGGCCCGGGATCGCGTCGAGCAGGAAGCGGTCGTGGCCGGCAGCGGGCTCGACTGGCTGATCGTCAAGCCGCCCCGGCTGACCGATGGGCCGGCCACCGGGCGCATCCTGGCCGGCGAAGATCTGCGCATCGACGGCTTCTCACGCCTCTCCCGGCGGGACCTGGTCGATTTCATGGTCGATCAGCTCGACGCCGACCGCTTTGGCGGCCGGCGGGTGATGGTCAAAGAGGGGGATTGGTGGGGCCGGCTGTGGGATCAGCCGGGGAATTCGCTCTCAGGCAGATCAACCCGGTTCAATTCGCCTTGACCTCGTCGTAGGTCACGGCATTGTTGCGTGCCGGAATATCGCCGATCCGATCGGGGGTG
>JBFFZG010000512.1:0-2599 GCA_041568735.1 Promineifilaceae bacterium (SeqCode) | reverse complement strand
CCAACGGCCGGCATCGATGCCCTGGCCCGGCGCAGCGCGGCGGCCACGGCCGGCCGGGCCTACGCCCTGGCCGCCGGGCTGCGCCGGGGAGCGGTTCACCTTAATGTGCCGTTTCGCAAGCCGCTCGAACCGGGGCAGCCGGGCAACGGGGAACGGGGAACGGGGAACGACACCTCCCCAATTCCCAACTCCCAACTCCCATCCTCCACCCCCCGGTTTGCCGGCGGAACCCTGATGCCGGGGCGGGACCAGATCGAATTCCTGGTCGATCAGATCAACCGGCACGAGCGGGGACTGATCATCTGCGGGCCGGGCTGTCCGGGCGGGGCCTTCCCCCAAGCCGCCGCGGCTCTGGCCCGGCGGGCGGGCTACCCGCTGGCCGCCGACCCCCTCTCCGGGCTCCGCTTCGGGCCGTGGGTGGACGGGGAAACACCGCTCCTGGCCGGATATGAAACGCTGCTCGCCGGGGGACGGCCGCCGGACTGGGCCGACCCGGACGTGGTTATTCGCTTCGGCCAGGTGCCCACCGGCAAATGGCTGAACCAGTACCTGGATGGGATCGCGCCGGCCGTCCGCCTGCACGTCCGGGCCAGCGGGGTCTGGGCGGACGACAGCCACCGGACGACCCACTTCTGGCAGGTCGACGAGGCGGCGCTCTGCCAGATGGTCTCGTCACTCATCGCGCGGGGCAGCGGCCTGTCCGCCACGCCCGCAGCCGCTCTCGCGCCGGCCTGGCTGGACGGGGTGATGCGCGCCGAGGCGGCGCTGTGGACCCGCCTGGGCGGGGAGTTGGCCGGGCTCGAATTCGACGGCGGGGTGGTGGCCGACTGGCTGGACGGGCTGCCGGACCGGGCCAACGTCATGATCGGCAACAGCCTGCCGGTCCGCCATGTCGACCAGTTTGCCCGGCCGGCCGGCAAGGCGCTGCGCTTTTTCGGCAACCGGGGAGCCAGCGGTATCGACGGCATCGTCTCGACGGCGGCCGGCATCGCCCTGGCCGACCCGGAAACGCCGGCCTCCCTGCTGATCGGAGATATCTCGTTTTTTCACGATCAGAACGGGCTGCTGGCGGCGCGGCGGGCTCCCAATTTAAAAATCATCCTGCTGCACAACGACGGAGGTGGGATCTTCCGGCGGCTGCCGATGGCCGCCATCGATCCCCCCTTTACCGAACTGTTTCTCACCCCGCACGGGCTCGATTTTGAGCCGATCGCGCGGATGCATGGGCTCGACTTCCGGCGGGTGGACAGCCGCGCTGCCTTTCGCGAGGCGTGGGCGGACCAGATGGCCGCCGACGGCCCGGCCGTGCTCGAATACCGCTCCGACAGCGCGGCTGACGAAGTGGTTCGCCGGGCCCTGGTGCGGGCCGTGCAAGAAGCGCTGGCCTGATTCAGGCCGAAAATCGACGATGACCAAAAGTGAAAACCGGCGCAAGCCAAGATCGATAAGGAGTGAACGATGACCGATTGGGTCCAAGTCAAGGAATTTTCCGACATCACCTACCACAAATCGGGCGGCATCGCCCGGATCGCCTTCAACCGGCCGGAGGTGCGCAACGCCTTCCGGCCGCAGACCATCGACCAGATGATCGAAGCCTTCCGGCACGTCTGGATGGATCCGGAGGTGGGAGTCATCCTGCTGACCGGCAATGGCCCGTCGCCGAAAGACGGGGTCCACGCCTTTTGCGCCGGCGGGGACCAGCGGGTGCGCGGTCACGCCGGCTACGTGGGGGACGACGGGATCGCCCGGCTGAACGTCCTCGAACTGCAGCGGATCATTCGCACCATGCCCAAGGTGGTGATCGCCCTGGTCAACGGCTATGCGATCGGCGGCGGCCACGTGCTGCACGTCGTCTGCGATTTAAGCCTGGCCTCTGAAAACGCCGTCTTCGGCCAGACGGGACCGATCGTCGGGAGTTTTGACGCCGGCTATGGATCGGCCACGCTGGCGCGCCACATCGGGCAGAAGCGGGCGCGGGAGATCTGGTATCTCTGCCGCCAGTACTCCGCCCAGGAAGCTTACGAGATGGGTATGATCAACAAAATCCTCCCGACGGTGGAGGCACTCGAAGCGGAAGGGGTGGTCTGGGCCGAGGAAATTCTGGCCAAGAGCCCAATTGCGATCCGCTTCATCAAGGCGGCCATGAACGCCGACATGGATGGGCAGACCGGGCTCCAGGTTCTGGCGGGCGACTCGACGATGCTGTTTTACATGACGGACGAGGGCTCGGAAGGGAAGAACGCCTTCCTCGAGCAGAGAAAGCCGGGATTCGACAAATTCCCGTGGCGGCCGTAACCCCACCGGTCGATTGGCTCCGGGCCCGGTCCGCGGCCGGGCCGGGCGACATGGCCCTCTTCATCGGAGAGGACCGCTGGACGTACGGCCGGCTCGACGCCCTGGCCGACGCGGTCTGCCGCTGGCTGCTGGAGGCGGGTATCCCCGAAAACCGGCGCATCGGGGTCCTGATGGAGAGCGGGCTGGCCTATGTCGGGCTGGTTCACGCCTGTGCTCGCCTGGGTCTGGTGTTGATTCCCTTTAACACGCGCCTGGCGGCGGTGGAACTGGGACGGCAGATCGCCTGGACAGATTGCCGCCTTCT
>JBFFZG010000511.1:0-2600 GCA_041568735.1 Promineifilaceae bacterium (SeqCode) | reverse complement strand
GCTCGACGCCCTCCGGCAGGAAATGGGGGATCAGCTCAGCCTCCTCCTGGCGGTAACCGGCCGGCTGGCCGACGGAGGACAATAGCCGACATACGGACAGCCATAGCCAGCAAGAAAGTTAGCGAGAGAAACCACCTTATTAGCCACCCTTGAAAATCGGAAATTTGGTTCGTCCCAATCAGACGTTAAATGGGATTCCCGGGGCGAATTATTTATACGAACACGCTGTCAAGAGACAGCGTTCCGCCGCCGGCGATCACAAGCGCCAAGGCGATGCCGATTACCAGGAGGTGAAACTCATACCCCTCGCCTTCCTGATTGCCAAACCAGTTCATGAAAAACCCAAATTGCCGATGACTGGTCAGAATCGCGCCCCGCGAGGATGCCTAGACGCAACCGCCGGTTTCGGTTATAATTTCGCTGAGTTGCCGGAACCCCGCCTCCGCGGGGTTCTTTTATTCTCGGCCCCTTTGGGAAATTCGTCACAATCAGGTTCACCGATCCACCACACCGGCCGCGGCTTCCCCGGAGCGGAGGCCGTCTTTGATGGAGGAGTGTAAGATAAGCTATGGAAGAAAACGTGATTTACGTTACGGCCGAAGGGCGGGCCAAAATTAAGGAGGAGCTCGACTACCTCAAAAACGTCAAACGGGTTGAAATCTCCGAAAAGCTTCAGAAAGCGATCGCCGAAGGAGATCTTTCGGAGAACGCCGATTACCACGACACCAAAGAGCAGCAGTCCTTTACCGAGGGGCGGATTCGCGACCTGGAAGACTCACTGCGGCGCGCCAAGCTTATCGAAGAGAATCAAGGGCCCGGCAACCAGGTGCGCGTCGGCCACACCGTTATCATCGCCGAAGTCGGTTTTGAGGACGAGGAAGAGGAGTACCGTATCGTCGGGGTCCATGAGGCCGACCCTTCCAACGGGCTGATCTCCAATGAATCCCCGATCGGGCGGGCTCTGCTAGGGGCGAAAAAGGGTCAGACCGTCTCGGCCGAGACGCCCCGCGGTCCCATCCAGTTCAAGATCCTGGGCATCAAATAGACTCTTTACCGGCAACCGTCGAAAAAACAGGCGCTGCGGCCCTAAACCGCTGCGCTTTTTTTATTTGCCGGGCAGAGCCAGGTGATCCCGGCCGTCCGGCAGGGCCAGCCGGCTGAACGGGGGCAGCGGCTCGTAGACTCCCAGCCGCAGACCGGCGGCCGTTCCGGCGGCCGGGGCGGGGAGCGTGTGCAGGTGGATGAGCAGGTCGCCCCGGCTGCCAGAAGCGAGCCGGCGCTTCCAGCCCGTCGGCCTGGGCCAGGAGAGTGCCGTCGGCCGCCACGAGATGGGCGAAAAAGGCCCGCGGCCCGGCGGCAGGCGCCTCGACCCGCCAATAGGTCCGCAGTGCACATCCCGTCCCGTCTCCCTCAAGGCAGCTGATGAGCTGGTCATAACCCAGGAACCGCAGTTCGCCGCCAAAGGTCTCGTCGGCCGGTCTCTCCGGCGCGGGGGCCAGGGTTTCGCGCCACGCGTAGCGGACAAACTGTTCGCCCGGCACGGCCTCTACACCAAGAGCGGCCAGGGCCTCCTCCAGCGCCGGCGCCAGCGGCAGCGCGGCCGGCCGGTAGAAAGCGGCCGCGGCCAGATCACCTCCCGGCAGGATCACGGTGCGCATCTCGCCAACCGTTCCCGCGTGGCGCAGAGCGACGTTTTCCCGCCGCATGGTCAGGGCCATTGTCGGCGCGTCCATCGTCTCCGGCGACCACCCGGCTACGGCCGCGTGGACGAGCTCCGGCCTGTGGTCGAGGTCGGCGGCGACGGCCGTCAGGGCCGTCTGCCAGACAAAGGCCACCTCGTCATTGACCGGCCAGGTGCCGAAAATCGCTGCGGATGTCCGTGCGGCGGGGAACACCAAAAGGGCGGCTGTCAAGACAATTATCCCCAAATTTTGCGCGAATTTTGTGGATAAAGGGGGAAAAACTGTGGATAAACTGGATATCCTGTGGATAAAAAGGGCCGGAAAGGTGGCCAAAAAAGGTAAAAATAGGATCATTCGGATCGTGCTGGGGGCCTCGATGGTAGCTACGCTGGGCAGCGCCGCCGCGGCCAGCCAAATCAGGAGGAAGGCATAGCGGCGGTCCCGCAGCCGCCAGAAGGCCAGGCCTACACCCCCGTAGAACAGCAGGGCCATAGGGAAGGCAAAAACCGGCCGGCCCGCGATGTTGCTGCGCCACAGCGGGTCCCCTTCCCAGCCGAACATGCCGGCGACGGCGCCCGCGTTGGCCCCGACCGGGCGCCAGTCCCCGGCCAGCAGGGCCCGCAGCGGCCCGTTTACCTCACCAATGCGGATTTCGGCCGCCGGCTCAGCCCGGATGGTGGCCACAAGCGGCCAGGCGAGCAGGGCGACCAACGCGGCGAACAGAACCAGCCCTCGCCAGCGGCGCGCCAGCAGGGAGCGGTCAAAAAGGGCCAGGTAGACGACCAACCCGGCAAAAAATAAGGGCAGGGCCCGGCTGGCCATGTAGGTATAGGCGGAGAGGGCGGTAAAGAAAACGGCGAGGGGGAAATTTGAATGCTGAATGAAAGGCGAACGGTGACTTTTAAATGGGGACGGGGG
>JBFFZG010000510.1:0-2646 GCA_041568735.1 Promineifilaceae bacterium (SeqCode) | reverse complement strand
GGGAAAATCCACCAGGTGGCGGAGGAAGCGGCCCTGTTTTCGGAGCCCAGGACGCCGGCCGTGGTGCTGTGGGATCCGAAATTCCCGCACAACGTCGGGGCGGCGGCCGGTCGGATGGGTCGACTTCTTCTGACCGGTAATTGAAACACCATCGGGTTATTACCAAACCCGGGCTTTCCATCGATTTTCGATCATGTGGTTCGGTTACCTACTCCCGATCAATTCCAGGTCGGGCGAACGCAAGGAGATCGGTCGAAAATGGAAAAACGCACCATGTTAATCGTGTGTTTTGGGGCCGCCTGGTTTACCCTGGCCTGCTCGCCGGCGCCGTCTGATGCGCCGTCGTCGCGGGAACGCCCAGCGGAAACGCGGCCGACCCAGCCGGCGGCTCCCCTGACCCCGGAGGCGTCCCCGGGGGAACCCCTGGAATGGATCGCCACGATCGACGGCGGCGATCAACCCCTGGGACTGCCCCAGAAAGTCGCTCTCGACGGTGAGGGCAACCTCTACGTGGTCGACGGCAGGAACAACCGCATCCAGGTGTTTGATCCTGGTGGAAACAGGATCCGTTCGTGGGGAGAAAAGGGAAGCGGCAGCGGGCAGTTTGAGCTCTACAAACCGCAGTTTAACGCGGCCTTCGGGTCCATCGTGGTCGACGGCGAAGGCCGGGTCTTTGTCGCCGACCTGTACAATCACCGGATCCAGGAATTTACCCGTGAGGGCCGCTTTGTGAATGCCTGGGGCATCGAAAATCCGGGTGATCTGGCGATCGACACGGACGGCCGGCTCATCGTGCTGCGCTTTGAGCCGTCCAACCTGGCCAAATTCGACCGGGATGGCCGGCCGGTCGAGGGCTGGGGCGTCGTCGAGGGGGGAGAGAAGCTTCTCAAGGGACCATTCATGCTGGCCAGGGCGCCGGACGGCAGCCTGTGGGTCACCGATTTTGACCGCAGCCGGCTGCTGCATTTCGACGCGGACGGCCGGCTTCTGGCCGCCATTGGCGAGACAGGCCGGGCGCCGGGCCAGCTGTTTGGGCCGACGGGCATCGCCGTCGACAGTGCCGGCAGCCACTATGTCACGGAATGGAAGCTGCACCGGATACAAAAATTTTCCCCGGAAGGGGACTGGATCTGGAGCTGGGGAACCGAAGGCGATGGTCCGGCCGGGCTGCGCGAGCCGGCGGGCCTCGTCGTGGACGATCGGGGATTGATCCACGTGGCCGACTACCGCAACAACCGCATCCAGGTCTACCGCCAGAGGTAAGGTTCTGGCCCCAGGCGTCCATCAGGTAACCATTTTCGGCCCATGAATCCTGCCCGGCCGCTCCGGGCTTTGGCTTCGATCCCTGCCGGGTCGTGTCGCGGCCACCTCCACGCCGGTGAAAAAACGAGACAAATGCCCCCCGGCCGGCCAGGATGCTTCTAATTTCAACGACAGGTAAGCCGTCCTACTAAAATAGGGGGCCTGCAGCGGCCGCTCTAAAGCCCCTGGAAGCCCGCCCAGCCCCTGCTATTTTGGACAATTTTCACGCGATTCTCTTGCCGGCCTGCGTTCCCTGATCAACGCGGCAGCCGGTGTCCCCCCAACATCGCTGCGGCCGGTGTCCCCCCAACATCGCTGCGGCCGGCGTCCTCCCAACATCGCTGCGGCCGGCGTCCTCCCAACATCGCTGCGGCCGGTGTCCTCACCGCGCCGCCGACCTTTCACCCCAGGTCATACCCCGATCACGGGAAACCCTCGGGGCAGATTTACAAATCAACTTACATGGAATGTCCATCTGAATGGCACACTCCTGGTTCGAGCATCCGGGTGGCACGGCGAGGACGCCGGCCACAGCCGGGGTAATTTGCAGGAGCGCTGGGGGAACGGTGGCAGGCAGGTTGATCGACTCTTCTGCCCGGGGGCCAAAGAGGCGCGGGGACGCCGGCCGGCGCCGAACCGGTTCTGGAAGAGCCGGATCCGGGTGGGGCGGGGCGGCGGCCGTTTTTGGTACCCGCTGGCCGGGGAGCGCGAGGCGGTTGTTTTTTTGCAGTAGGGTCGGAAAAAAGTGGCGGCTATTACTGTGGGAAGATGAATATGCGAAATTGTTGCGGTGGCGCTGATTTTGGTCCTGCGCTGCTGCTTTTAGGGCCAGGCGAACGCCATTTGCTGGGGAAATTATGGCCAGTAACTCAACAGGATTTGTTTAATGGACTACGCTAAACAAGCTCTATGATCCCGTCCAGAGGAAAAGAGCAGTGGAGTCTTGCCGCCTCAAAGGAACGCCTGTCAAGAGTCTGCTATCCGCCAAGTATGGCTGCCATCTACTCTGGCATACGTACTCGATGGGATTAAGGAGATGGATCTACCAGGCTGGCTACACCGATTTTTATAATCTCTTCACAAAAGAGATCTTTGCTTGTACAGGTTTCTAAACCGAATTGGTCCCACAAATTCTGTGTGATTTCATCTTGCTTTAAGCAACCCTCTTCGGGACATTCCCTTAACGCAACAAGCGATTTCCCATCAGGAGACCAGGAAAGAAGGGAAATTTCAGAAGAAGATACTTGAGAGAGTTCTAGGAGTCTTAAATCAAGTATCCATAATCCTGGATTGCCATGGTTAGTTCTGTCTCCACTAATTGCGATAAATTGGCCTGTGGGATCC
>JBFFZG010000509.1:0-2678 GCA_041568735.1 Promineifilaceae bacterium (SeqCode) | reverse complement strand
GATGAACCGATCAAAAATACAACGGTGTTTATTCAATTGTGGGTATGCAGTTGTTGGCAGCGTGACCGGGAGACGATCGCCTCCCGGTCACGCGAATTGGTGCGCAGCCGCTAGGGAATAATGACCGGGCAGGCGGGGACGCCGCTGGTGGTGCAGTTGATGCGCCCCTGGATCGCCGGGCTGACCGGGCTGTTGGCCGAGACGAAGCTGGCCAGCACCTGGTCCATGATATCCCGGGTGGTCGCCCGGCCGATGAAGTTCGGATAGCCGTCCCCACCGTTGGCCATGAAGTCGTTGGTGGCCAGCGAGTAGGTCGTCCCCGCCGTCAGGTCGACCGCGGCGCCAGTGCAGCTGCCGTCGCCCGCCTGGCGGACGGCGCTCATGACCCGGCTGCCGGGCGCGGCGGAGACATCATAGGTGAAGCAGAGGCCGGAAACCTGCGGGAAGCGGCCGTTAGCGCCGGGCATGGCCGACACGCCATTCTCCAGCATCGTCTTCAGCTCGGCACCGTTGACCGACATCGTCACCACGACATTGCCGAACGGCAGCACCGTCAGCACCTGGCCGCGTGTGATCGGGAACGGCGGCGGTGTGTACGGCGGGCAGAAGTCGGTCGGGTTGTCGACCGTCGGGCAGGTCAGGTTGGCCCGCAGACCACCGGCATTGGTGATGGCGAAGTCGGTGCCGTAGGTCATCCGCATCGAATCGGTGGTGATGTTGCCTACCAGCGATTCGCAGAGCCGGCCGTCGCCCCGCCCGCAGGCATCCGCCCGGGGGATAAAGACGGTCGAGGAACCAATCACCGTGTTGAAAATTGGCGCCAGCGCGTTGCGGAAGGGCAGCAGCATGGCCACCACGGCCGGGTCCGGCGTGACGGCCGCAGCCGTCGGAATAACAAAGTCCACCGAACGGCTGATTACCCGGCCGTTCTCCGGATCGACCGTCAGCGTCGTGCGGGCGTAGGTCAGCCCCCGGCTCCGGTTTTCCACCACCAGGGCGTTGTTGTGAATGCCGCTGTACTGGAAGTCGGTGTGATCGCCGATGATGACGTCGAAGCCGCCGACATTGTTGGCGAAATCGATCAGGGGACCGAAGGCGAGGCCGGTGACCGGATCGAAGCCGGTGATGCCGGCGTGGATGAGGGCCACGGTCACCTTGGCGCCGGCGGCCTGGGCGGCCGCGCGGGCTTTATTGGCCGCCGGAATCGGGTCGGTCGGCACCATCGTGCCAAAGCTGCCCGGGAAGACCAGGGTGGGGGCTTCCGGGTTAGTGATGCCGATGACGCCGACTTTGACTCCGCCGACGTCGAAGATGGCGAAGTCCTGAACACCGCTCAGGTTGTCATCCCGGTTTTGCAGGTTGGCCGAGACATACTGGAATGGCTTGCCGGGCTGGCTGCCGGCCGGAGCGTTGGCCAGGTTGATCATCTGCTGCAGATGGGAGACCCCCCGGTCGAAATTGTGGTTGCCGAACGTGTCGGCGTCAAAGCCCATGAGACGCATGGCCAGGACGGCCGGGACTTCATCGAAGAAGTTCGACAGCGGCGGGGAGGCGCCGTAGGCGTCCCCGGCCGTCAGAACGAGCGTGTTGGGGTTGGCTGCCCGCTCATTCTTAAAATAGGTCGATAGGACGGCCGCGCCGCCGACCCCGCTTAATGGGTCGAGCTGGGCATGCCAGTCCGAAACGGAAATGAACTGCAGTGTCACCGGCTCCCGTTTTTTGGATGAGCTGGCACCGAGCAGCGCCGGAACAATGGCCAGCAGGACAACGAAGAGGAACAAGGTTCTGGTTTTCAACATGGAAAAAAATCCCTCCAACTAGCTTCAACCCCCCAACGACGACGGCAATCAGCGGCTCAGGGACGCATGATGATGCCAGGCAGCAGTCTTCAGCCTGGACGCATGGGACTAGCGATGGCGTAACAAACCCAATTCAATACTGGATCGGTTGGCTCTCCCTCACCTGGTGTTCTGCTAGGAACGCAGTACTCTGTTTATAACAATTCCAGGTCGTAAAATGGGTCGCAGGAATCGGCAAATGGGTCGCAAAAATGAGGTTTTAAGTCGTAAACTGAGGGAAAAGGCAGGCGGGAAAGCGGCTCGAACGGGGTTCAACACCTGCTTCCACCCAGCGGATCAGCCGTTCAGCCGGAAGGAGTAGCCGCCTCCCTGAAAGGTATGGAGATAGCGGGGCTGGCCGGGGTTTTCTTCAATCTTTTTTCGCAGCCGGTAGACGACGTTTTTCAGCAGGACGCCGTCGCCGCTGCCGGTATGCCCCCAGACCCGGTCGACGATGGTGTTGGTCTCTAGCACCTGACCCCGGTGGCTCATCAGCAGGTAAAGGACGCGAAACTCGAGGTTGGAGAGCTTGATGATCTGCCGATCCCCGATAGTCAGGTGGCGATCGGCCGGGTTCAGGCGCATGTGTTCGACGACGAGCAGGTCGAGCGCCTCATCCGAAACCGTCCAGGAGCGGCGGGCCCAGGCGCGGATCTTGGCGGCGAAGAGCCGGTGGCCAATCGGCTTGGCGATGCACTCGTCGGCCCCGGCCATGTATCCTTCGACCAGGAGCGATTCCCGGTTTTCCGACAGGAACAGGAGGATGGGATTGGTCACTTCCGGCCTCAGCTGGCGGCAGATAGTGATGGCCTCGGCCGCTGACCCGTACGTATTGATCAG
>JBFFZG010000508.1:0-2697 GCA_041568735.1 Promineifilaceae bacterium (SeqCode) | reverse complement strand
CTAGCCGCAGTCCCCGGGTGCTCCTGGCCTGCCTCCCCAGCCTGCAGCGGCTGCGTGGCAAGCAGTCCACCCGCTGGTTTGCCCCATCCTCCTGCCCGACCTGGAACCGTTAGGAGACCGGCCCTTCCTGATCCTTTTCTTCATCCCCGGATACCCGGACGGTTGTTTTTTGCCGGGCAATCGCCTACATTTACAGCCTTGTCAAATTCGTTCATCCGGGGAAGTTCAACTCGCGTTATGCCCACCCCTTTTATGCACCTGAATATGGCCGGGCAGCTGGCCGATGTCCTGCAGGGGCAGCTGGCCACCCTCATGGACGTCTCCTGGCCGGATTTTTTGCTCGGCAGCATCGCGCCCGATTACCAGGTCATCTGCGATATTCCCCGGGAGAAAACCCATTTCTACCCGATACCGCCGGCGCCAGGGGATTTCAATGCCTTCGGCCGGCTGCTGGAAGCCTATCCGGCGCTGGCCGATCCGACCGCTCTCCCGCCAGGACAGGCGATTTTCACCGTCTCATACGGCATTCACCTCCTCTTTGACCTCCTCTGGGATCACCGGGTGCTCACTCCCCATTTTCGCCACGCCGACTGGGGCGATATCCGCACCCGCTTCACCGCCCACAACACCCTCCTGACCTTTCTCGACCGCGAAGCGCTGGCCGCTCTGCCAGCCGGTACGCTGTCCGATCTCGCCCGCGCGGCACCGGCCGGCCGCCTGCCGTTTGCTGAGGACGGCCAGCTCGCCCGCTGGCAGACACTGATCGTCGATCAGCTCGCGCCGGGAGCCGCCGTGCAGACGGTCGAGATCTACGCCGGCCGGATGGGGATCTCGGCCGACCAGTTCGCCGGCCAGCTCAACGACCCGACCTGGATGGCCGACCATGTCTTTCGCCACGTCTCGCTCGACGCCGTACGGGGCACTCTTGAAGAGATCATCCCGCTGGCCCTGGCTACGGCCGGAAATTATCTCGAACCCCTCCTGGCGCAGGCGCGATGTTGATCGCCGATGACATCCACGGCCGGGCTGAGATCGACGAGCCGGTCCTGCTCGATCTGCTCGCGGCCCCCGCCCTTCAGCGGCTGCACGGGATTTTGCAGCACGGCATCTCCGGCCTGATCGGCCTGACTCCACCGATCACCCGCTACGAGCACTCGGTCGGGGTCATGCTCCTGGTGCGCCGGCTCGGGGCGCCTCTGACCGAACAGATCGCCGCCCTCCTGCACGATGTCAGCCATACGGCGTTCAGCCACGTCATGGATCACGTGTTTGACTCACCCGACAGCCAGTCCTTTCATGAACGGGTCAAGGAAGGCTTTCTCCAGCGCACGGGACTGCCCGAAATCCTGGCAAACCATGGATACGATTGGCAGGCGTTCCTCGACGAGGCGCCGTACGGACTGCTGGAGCAGCCGGCCCCGGCCCTGTGCGCCGACCGCATCGACTATTTTTTGCGCGACGCGGCCGCTTTCAAGCTGGCTTCATCGGAGCAGATCGCGGCCGTCCTGGAGCACCTGGTGGTGCACGGCGGGCGCCTCGTCCTGGATAACCTCTCCGTGGCTCGCTGGATGGCCGATACCTTCATCCGGGCCGACGACCACAGCTGGTCGAATTTCAAGGAGGTCGGTCTTTACGAACTCACCGCCCGTGCCCTCCGCCGCGCCTTCGAAGCCGGCATCCTGCAGGCGGATGATATCTGGCTGACCGATGCCGCCCTCTGGGAAAAGATGAACGAGGCCTCTGATCCCCAGCTGCGCCAAATGAACCGCCTGATTCGTCCCGACGTGCGGTTTGCCTGGGATGCCGAAGCCCCAACGTTTGTCCTCTCGACGAAAATTCGCACCATCGATCCCGATGTCATCCACGACGGCCGCGTCCAGCCGCTCTCCGCCTGGGATCCTTCCTTCGCCAACCGGCGGGAGGCCTATCTGCGGCGGAAGGAAGGACCGTGGCCGATGAAACTCGAAGAATAGGGAACCGGGAACGGGGAACAGGGAACGGCAGGCTGCTTGAGCCGGATTGGGCCGCTGCCTGATTAGCGGGTGGCTGAAGGGCTGTGGACGAAGAAGCTTGAAGAGTAAGTAACGGGGAATGGGGAAAAGCAAACTGCTTGAGCCACAATTGGCCCCTGCCCGATTAATGGGGCCTCAAGGAAGTGACGAATTCGAATTACTCTGCGCGCTTGATTTTGGAGTTATCAGGCCCTTGGCAAAGCCCTCACTTACCCGCTACCCACCGTTCCCCGTTCCCTGTTCCCAGTTCCCCAGATATTCAAATTCCTTTTCCCCCGCCTCCACGGCAAAGTCGAGCCGGTTTTCCTCCGGGGCCAGGGGGCAGACCCAGCGGGCGTTGTAGGCGCAGGAGGGGTTGTAAGCGAAGTTGAAGTCGAGCGGGATTTTGGTGGGGGTGACGCCGAGGTCGGCTCCCTTGATCGTGTCGTAAAGGTAGCGGCCGCCGCCGTAGCTGCTCCGCCCGCAGGTCTGGTCGCGGAACGGAAGGAAGAGGCCGCCACCGTATCCTTCGATCCAGAAGAGACTCAGCGCGGCCGGCCGGCCGGCCCAGGCAAAATGGGCCCGGGCGATTCGGGTGTAGCGCAGCCGGCCGTCGTCCGGCAGCTCGACTTCGAACAGCTCGGGTTTGACGGCATATTCGAGGCTGGCGATGACGCGCGCGGCCGGGTTGTAGGGGTAGTAGGGG
>JBFFZG010000507.1:0-2707 GCA_041568735.1 Promineifilaceae bacterium (SeqCode) | reverse complement strand
CTTTGTATTTGATACCTCGCCTTTCCAGGGGACCTCGGTCCAGGATCTCTTCGGCCGTCGCCTTTTCGTCTATCATCCGCCGCTGCCGCTGGAGATTCCGTCCGGCCGGGGGCGGATCAAGGAGCACGGCTTCTTCGCCGCCGGGCTGGTCCGGCTCGTGGCCCCCAACAGCCGCTTTCACCTGGTGCGGGTGCTCAACGAAGACGGGGCCGGGGACCTGTTTTCGTTCATCGCCATCCTGACGGCGGTCGAGCGGGCGCGCGGCGGCTGGGCCGGCAGCGTCCTCAATTTGAGCATGAGTGTGCGCGATCTCGACGGGCTGGAGGGGGCGGCGCGAGAGGCCCTGCGGTACACGCCGGAGCAGATCGCCCGGCTCAAAAAGGGGCTGCCGGCCGCCTACCATGCGCTGCTCGAGGACGACGTGCCGGTGCCGGCCCTCTTCGCGGCCCTGCGGCGGGCGGCCCAGGGTGGGGCGATTATCGTCGCCGCGGCCGGCAATGATTCAGACACAACCCAGGGGCGGGATCTGCCCACCGGCCTGCCGGCCCGCTGGCCGTTCACCATCGCCGCGGCCGGCAGCCAGGACGGGGGGAATCGGGCCTGTTTCTCCAACCAGCCGGAAGCGGCGGCCGTCCTGTTCGCCCCCGGCGGGGAAGGGGCCGATCCACCCCAGAGCTGCACCTATCCCTTCAGGAACCGGCCGGCCGACTGGCGCTGCCCGAGCCTGGCCAGCCGGTACGACTGCCGCTACGCGGTCACCAGCGTCGCCTTTAACGGCGGCCGGCCGATCTTTGCCCACTGGGTGGGCACCTCATTTGCCACGCCGCTCGTCAGCGGAACGGCCGCCCTGATGGCGGCCGAAGCCCGCGGGCTCGACTGCGCGCTGGCGCCGGCCCAGATCAAGGTGGGGCTGGTCGCGGCCGCCGGCGGCGGGGTGGTGCGGGTGCCGGCGGCCGTCCAGGCGGCCCGCACCGCCTGCGGCGCGCCCTGAGAAGCGCCGGTTGCCCGGCGAAAAGAAAAAGGAGGGCGATCTCCATCGCCCTCCTTTTGTTTGTTTAACAATCCGGCCGGAAAGTGGGGCGCCTTAACCGCCGGGCACCTTCAGCAGGAGCATCTGTCCCGCTTCTCGCTTCAGGACGATGGTGCCGCCCGGATTGGTCGGATCGGGCACGACCTGGGTCTCGACGCTGAGTGAATGGGCCTGGACGGTCACCAGGAAGGTGCCGCGGCCGAAGTATGCCGAGACATCGACGATGCCGCTCGACTCCCAGGCCCCCTGCTCGGCGGCCGGATCGGCCGACTGGTCGACCTCGGCCACGACCGAGAGCCGGCCGCTGGCCAGGTCATAGCGCCAGATGCGGGCGGAGGTGCCGTTGGGATCGCCCGGAGCGTAGGAGTTCTGACCGCCGGGATCTTCCTGGATCATCAGGCTCCAGCGGGTGGTCTCGATGTTATCCGGGTTGTGAATGAGGGAGAGTACGCCGGCGCTGGCCGCACCAAGGGCATCCCCGTCGATCAGGACCGACATACTCTGGACGATCGTCGGATCGTTCGGATCGAGGACCATCTTGAAAACGCGGCCGTTGGGGTAAGGTCCCTGGGTGCCGCTCGGCCCGCGGCGCAGGCGGCCGGTGACCGCGTCGGGAATGGCCCGGGGCTCTCCGGTATCGGCGATGTAGATGACGTTCGGCGTGTTGCGGTCGTAGGCGATATCTTCCACGCGAATAAACTGGAAGACATTGTTGGCATTCGACCAGTTCTCCAGGACCGTCTGGTTCCCGTCGGCGATGGCGTCCGGAACCGGGATGTAGCGGCCGGTGATGCTGGTTCCCGGCAGCAGATCCCCATAGTCCAGCATGGCCGGGTCATCGGCCTTGAAGGCCCACAGGTGACCCTGGTCGTTCCACACCCCGTCGGCGTCGGCCGCCAGGTACATGTAGACCTGGGCGGAAGGGGCGGAGAAGGTGTCATCCCCGGTGATCAGGACGGCCTGGTTGTAGCCGGGCACGGCGATCGTATTTTCGTGGTTGAGCCGCCCCAGGCCGAGGATCGTCCGCGTCTCATCGAGGTCCGGGTCATAGGCGACCGCCCGGCCAGCCTGAATCGCACCCGGTCCCGGCGGCCAGGCGGGGCCCGGCGGCAGGTTGAAGAAGTCGCTCGTCTCTTCGTTGGTCAGGACCAGCGGCCGGGAGAAGCCCTCGGCCGGGCCGGCGAAGAAATTGGAGCAGAAGCGCAGGTAGTTCTGATCGCTGGTGATGACCATGCGCCCGTCCATGATCTGGCCGTTCCCCCGCTTGAGCGTCAGCTTGCTGAGCTGGGCGTTGTCGAAATCGGCCGCTCCCCGGAAGGGAATCGTGGACGTCTCATGATTGACATAAATATCGAATGTATTGCGCCCGCGCGGATCGACGGCGATGCCGTCCGGGATGGCCTCGAAGCGGTAGCCGTTGGGCAGGGTGTCACCCACGGTCATCAGGGGCACCACCCGGACGCTGCTCCCCACCCCCTTGAGCATGGGGGGCTCGCTCGTGACGAAGCCGGTATCACTCTCGGCGGCCCCTGCGGCCAGGAGCAGGGCCAGCAGCAGTGCGGCGGCGGCAAACAGCCGCCAGAAAGATGCAGGTCTCAGTGTCATGGGGTTTTCTCCTTTTTTTCTGTCGGGATCGACACGAAACAACGAATGATAAAGTTTGGGAACGGGGAACGG
>JBFFZG010000506.1:0-2736 GCA_041568735.1 Promineifilaceae bacterium (SeqCode) | reverse complement strand
GAACGGGGAACGGGGAACGGGGAACGGGGAACGGGGAACGGGGGTTGGGAGTTAGGAGTTGGGGCTGCTGGCGGAGGCGCGTCCCCCCACTCGGTACTCGGAACTCGGTACTTTCGACTTTCGACTTTCGACTTTCGACTTTCAACTTTCGACTCGTCTTCGTCGCAACTCGCGCCCGCCCCCCGGGTTACTAATTCAGGAACCATGACGATTAACGCTTTGAACCGCATTTCGGCCGATGAACTGACCCTCTATTTCTGGGGCGGGGTGCTGCTGATCGTCATTCCGCCGCTGGTGGGGCTGGTGTCCTCGTGGATTTTATTTGGGACGCCGGTGCGGGACGGCCGGGCTTTCTGGAAGCGGCTGGCCGCCGTTACCACCCTCTGCCTGGTCATCGCCGGGGGGCTCGCCTGGGGTGGGATCGCCCTGCTGGAGCCGGCTACCCCGCAGGCGATCTGGCTGACGATGGGAATCACGTTTATCTTCGGCCTGCTCGGGGCGGGCCAGCTCTACTGGGATGACGAGGATGCCCACCCCTGACAGAAAAGTCCGGGTTTTTGGCACTGCAGAACAGTTGTGATACTGTTCTTATGTTTTGTTAATGTCGGTCTTATCCATGGAGTTTTGAGGAGGTTTTAATATGTTCGAGCGAATTATGGGTGTCATTCGGCTCAATGTAGCCACGTTTGAGGAGATCGAGCACGACGAAGGCGCGACTTCCCAGGCGGTTGTCATCGTCGCCATTGTGGCCATCCTTTCGGCGATCGGCAGCTACATCGGGGCGCAGACGGCCGGCGCTGCCCTGGAATCCCTCGGCGATCTGGGCGCCGCCCAGGGAGACCTGCCGTTTGACCCGAGCGCCATTCTCGGCGCGGCCAATATTAGCCCTATTGGGGCGGCCTTCAGCGGGTTTGTGGGGGTCTTTATCGCCTGGCTCCTCTGGTCCGGTCTGACCTACCTGATCGGCGTCAATGTCTTCAAGGGACAGGCCACCATGGGGGAAATGATGCGTGTCATCGGCTTCTCCTACGCGCCCCAGGTTCTCTCCGTGTTTAACTTTATCCCCTGCATCGGGCCCATTATCGGCCTGATCGGTGCGGTCTGGTCTCTGGTCTGCGGCTTTATCGGCATCCGGCAGGGGCTCGACCTCGACAATGGGAAGACCGCCCTGACGGTTATCATCAGCTGGGCAATCGCCCTGGTCGTCAACCTGTGCGTTCTCGGCCCGATCTTCGCCCTGGTCCTGTAAATCCAAAACGGTGCGACTCGCCTTGCGACGGGGGCTGAACCGGCCGGTACAGCCCCCGTCGTTTATTTTTCCCACAGGCCGACGGTGTGGATGTGGAAGGTTTGTGGGAGCAGATCGAGCGGCTGCAGCTCGACCAGCCGGTAGCCGGCGCCGGCCAGCTCTTTGCCGTCCCGGGCGGTCGTGGCGATGTCCCGGCCGCTGTAGACGATGCGGCGCGGCCCGTGGGCGGCCAGCATCTGCAGCCCTTCCCGGCTGACCCCGCCGGCCGGGGTGTCCATGACGATCACGTCGATCGGCCTCTCAAGCCCGGGAACCACTTCCTCCATCCAATCCTCGAAAACGCTGACGTTGTCGGTGTCGGCCAGGTTTTCAGCCGCGTCGGCCACGGCGTCCGGGTTGACTTCGATGGCGATCACTTCGGCCGCGCCGGCGGCCAGGAAGCGGGTCAGCAGGCCGACCCCGGCGAACGGCTCCAGGACGACGCTCCGTGGGTTGAGATCCGCATACCGGGTCACCGTCCGCACCAGCCCCGGCAGGGCGGCGACGTGGCCGTGGAAGCGGCAGCCGGCCGTTATCACGAAGGGATGCCCCTCAACTTCCCGGGTGACGTGGTTGAAGCCGATCAGGCTGGCGGCCGTCTCGTCCGGCAGGACGATCGAGACAGAGACCGGAAAATCGACCAGGAGCTCGGGCGGTTCGACCCCCTCGACTTCCAGGGCGACCAGCAGGCCGCCGTCGGTGCCGGCCCGCAGCGTCAGCTTGCGCAGGTCGGGCAGCTCCAGGTCGAAATCGCTGATCAGATCCTGCAGCGGCGAGATTAGGGTGGGGCTGCGGCCGGCCGGCACGACCTGCTGGTCGATGGACGACCAGAAGCCGAAGCCCCCTTCCGGTGTCGGGCTGAGCACGACGTCGTGATCGTAGGCCCACTGCGCGGGGGCGGGAATGACCGGCCGGACTTCCGTTTCCAGCCCCCCGATCCGCTTGAGCTGGTCGACGACCACCGCCCGCTTCAGCTCGAGCTGGTGTTCGTAGGCGATGTGCTGGTAGGTGTGGCCGCCGTGGGGACCGGCCTCCGGGGCGGTTTGATCGACTCGATAGGGCGAAGGCTGGAGGATCTCCCGCAGGCGCCCCGTGGCGAAGCGGGTGCGGGCGTCGACCAGTTCGACCGCCACGCGCTCGCCGGGGATGCCCCCGGGCACAAAAATGACCCGATTGGCCCGGTCCCGCCCCAGGGCCATCCCGCCGTGGGCCATGCCGGTGAGTTCGAGGGTGAGGGTTTCCATGGGGGGAATATAGCGTGTTTTGGGGGAACGGGGAACAGGGAACGGGGAACGGAGATCAGGGGATGGGAGTTGGGAGTTGGGGGCTGCTGGCTGGCGCTCGCGAATATGTTCCACTTTCCCCTGTCTGCGGCGCTCTTCTTTATCCCGGCTTCTTTTTCGTTTATAATGAAGGACAGCAATCGACCTGTTCTGGAGGACCGCCAT
>JBFFZG010000505.1:0-2740 GCA_041568735.1 Promineifilaceae bacterium (SeqCode) | reverse complement strand
GCGCGCCAGACCCCCTGCCAGACGAGGTAGCTGGTAGTCGTGCCGTAGGACTGGCATTCGCCGGCGTAGGCCTCGAAGCCGCGCGTCTGGGCGAAGGTGATGACTTCGGCCGCCAGCCGGGATTTGCCCATCCCCGCTTCGGCCGTGATGGCGATGATTTGCCCCTGTCCGGTCAGGGCCTGGTCCAGTTTTTCGCTGATCAAGGCCAGCTCGGCCGTGCGGCCGACCATCGGCAGGGCGTAGCGAGGCTCCTTCAGGTGAATCCGCCGCTGTTTTTTCAGGCTGAGCAGGCGCGAAATGGCGATGGGCTCGGTTTTGCCTTTGACCCGGATATTGTCCAGGGTTTCCCAGTTGAAAATATCCCCCATCGCCTCCCGGGCGGGCTCGCTGGCGAAAATCTGGCCGGGAGCCGAGGCGGCCATGAGCCGGGCGGCCAGGTTGACGTTGTCCCCCAGGACCCCGTAGGTGCGCCGGGTGGCGCTGCCGTAAGCGCCGGTGCGCATCCGGCCGAGCGTCAGACCGATCTGCAGCGGGTCGAGGAATTCGAGGCGGCCGGCCAGCTCCTGAATTTCCAGGGCGGCCGCGCCGGCTCGAATCGCGTCATCTTCATGGGCGATGGGGGCGCCGAAGGCGGCGTACAGATAGCTCCCTTTGTCGCCGATCGTCAGCTGAATCAGGCTCCCTTCATAGCGCGTCAGGAGGCTGGAGACCCCCCGGATGAACAGGTCGAGTTTGGCAGGGGCTTCTTCATCGGCGTCGTAGTTGATGCCGCCAAAGCGAAGGAAGAGGGCGGCGGCCGGCCGCAGCTCGGCCAGAAAGACCCCCTGGCCGCTGACGAGCCGGCGGTGAACCGGCGGCAGGAGCCAGGCTTGTTTTTGTTCGGGAGTCAGGTCGTCGTCGGGCAGGGGGGGCCACGGTGCGGGCGGCACGTCCAGAGCGAGGCCGGTCACGACGGCGAATGCAGCGCCGGATGCCTGGCTGACTCGCGTCTCGGCGATTTCCAGGTGGGGCTTCAGGGAGGCCACGGCCGCCGGGTCGAGAACCACGTCCCCCCGTTCGGCCTGGTGCTCGGCGTCGGCCAGGGATTCCAGCGTCCTGCCGGCCATGACGTCGACCAGGACGTATTCCGGGTCGCCGACGACGAAGCGGCGCACCGGCCCCACGGCCACGGCCGCTTTCATCCCGAGGGAAATGACCCGGCCGGAGCGCGTGCGCACCTCGGCAAACTGCCCCATTGTGCGCTGCATCGACAGGGCGCTGGTGGTGGCCCGCCGGCCATCATCCCCGTCAAACCAGCAGGTGATGGCGTCGCCGCTGAAGCCGATGACGCTGCCGCCAAAGTGGTGGACCTCGGCTACCAGGGCATCATAGACCCGGTTCAGGTGGACGGTCAGCTCCTCCGCTCCCCGTTTGGGGCCAAGCTCCCGTTCAAGGGCCTCGGTCAGCGGGGTGAAGCCCGAAATGTCGGCAAAAAGCGCGGCCCCCTGAGTCCTTTCCGGCAGCTGCTGGCTGGCCGCGATGGCATGGCGACGATCAATGGGAATATAGGTGCTGGCAAGTTCCATAACCGCCTGGTGTGTTCGGGGTCAGCTGATGCAGGATGGGTCTGCCGGGGCTGGCGGCCAGGCCGGAATCGATAGCGGCTGGACTGGCGGTCAATTTTGGAGATGCCATCGACCCCTGGGAGAACAACCCGGAAGGCGACCGATTGATGGATAAGAAAAGAATGACACGAATAACATAAAGCGATTCGTGCCATTCGTCAACCATTCAGCGGAGGTGTTTATCATTTGTTCCGGAGCGGGGGGAGTCATTCCTCCCGCTCCGGAGTCAATCAGGATCGAAATCAGTGAATGGTAATGCTGCCGCTGTCCAGCAGAGTGGTGGGGGCCGCCGTCAGCGGCGCGTCTGGCTGCGTGTCGTAGATGATCTGCCCCGTGACCTTGTTCCAGATTCGCACCCGCAGGCGATCGGCGCTCCTGGGCGAGGTCTTATCGCCGTCGATGACCCGGACGTAGAAGCCGTAGCTGCCCTGGCCGTTGAGCGTACCGGTCCCCTGGAAGGAGGCCGTGCTCCCATTGATGACCAGCCAGTCAAAGCCGGTGTTTTTCACCTGCAGACCGAGGTCCTTCAGGGTGATGGCGAAGTTGCCGCTCGGTTCGGGCAGATTGTTCTTGTACTTGACCAGGGTGCCGAGATTGACTTTGGTACTTTTCTCCCGATCTGGCAGGTAGTGGCCCGGCGGGGAGTTGTACCAGCTGCTGATGGAGACCCAGCCGGCCGAGGCATCGTAGACGACGAGGAATTCGTGCGTGATTGACCGGCTGCCGTTCGGCACATCGAAAATCTCCAGCTGGATGGTGTAAACGCCGGTGCGGGTGTACGTCTTGGTGCCCGTAATGGTGCCGCTCAGGCCAACGAGCGGGAACGGCCCGGTGCTGGTGCCGTCTCCCCAGGTCCATTTGGCCGAGAGCGAGCCCCCGCCGTCGATGTCATTGTAGGTCGAAGAGGCGGTGATGGTTGTATTGATCGGTACGGGCTGGGCCGGCACGCTGATCGGGGTCAGGAAGGCGATGTCGTCGACCGGAGTGACCAGGATGGAAACGGTGGTGACGGCCGAGTTGAGCGTCCCGTCGGTGATGTAGTAGGTGAAGGTGTCGATGCCGTTGAAGTTGGCGGCCGGCTGGTAGGTGAAGGCGCCGTTCCCCTGCAGGGTGACGCTGCCGTTCAGGGCGTTGCT
>JBFFZG010000504.1:0-2747 GCA_041568735.1 Promineifilaceae bacterium (SeqCode) | reverse complement strand
TCTGCTATTTGCCCGCTGCGCGGCCGATGACGCCTGTGCCGCCGCCTATCCGGATCTCGAATCCCGCTTCTACGCCCTGGTTGAGGCACTCAACCGGGAGCCGACCTCTGTCACGGTCACCGACCGGCTCAATCGAACGACTTTCCGGGTTCCTTTCGACGGGGACGACCTGATTTACACATTTTTCGGCATGATGTATGCCGCCGGCGAGATCAAGTACCTTCC
Source organism: Promineifilaceae bacterium (SeqCode) (assembly GCA_041568735.1). Lineage (GTDB taxonomy): Bacteria > Chloroflexota > Anaerolineae > Promineifilales > Promineifilaceae > WTJY01. Next base: position 2,522 of record JBFFZG010000504.1, on the reverse strand, counting down.
GCGGCGAGTGGCCCACCTTGAGCAAAACCGCAAAACGGATCTGATGGACTGGCTCACCGACAACCTGCATCCCTTCAACAGCCTGGGCATGGGTCTGTCGGTCCACTGCATCGAGGAGTTCCCGTTTAACCGGCCGGCCGACGTCGAGGCAGCCGTGGAACCGCTCCCCTCACCGCTGGCCCGGCTGGGGCGGGAAGCAGCCGCCGGGCAGGCGGCTCGCTGCCGCGTCTGGCAGGTGGCGCCGGCCGATCCCCTGGAAAACGAGCCGGTCGTCAGCGACATCCCCACCCTGCTGCTGGCCGGTGATTTTGACCCGGTCACCCCGCCCGCCTTTGCCGAGAGGACGGCCGCCCATCTGACCCGGGCGTTTTATTTCGAGCTTCCCGGCCAATCCCACGACGTCATCGGGGCGACCGACTGCGGTATGGAGCTGGTCACAGCCTTCCTCGACCGGCCGGACACCCCACCGGCTGCCGGCTGTCTGCAGCGCCTCTTTTTTGGTTTTGTGACCGATTAACGGTGGACGCGCCTGCTCAAAATCCCGGGATGGGCCAAAGACAATCGCATCCCTTGTTGTTTCAATCTGGCAGTTATGGCAAGATTGGCCGGTAGAGTGAATCTCTGCAGTTATATATCGAGGAGAGTCAAACCCGGATTTAATGGGTTTTTTTACTCCAGAGCCGATCAGCAGCCGCAATAGATAAGGACAGATCAATATGACGGACAGCTGGTTGAATGACGATGCCTACGAGCAGTACGTCGGCCGGTGGAGCGTGAAGATCGCCGCCCTGTTTCTCGACTGGCTCAATCCTGATTCGGGGGTGAACTGGATTGATATTGGCTGCGGCACCGGAGCCCTGTGCGAACAGATCTTTCACCGCGCGGCCCCGGCCGCTCTGCTTGGGGTCGATCCCGTGGCGGCTTTCCTGGCGGCCGCCCGGCGGCGGCTGACCGCAGAAAACGTCGACTATCGCCTCGGATCGGGCGACGCCTTGCCGGCGCCGGATCGAGCGTTTGAATTCGCGGTCTCGGGCCTGGCATTGAATTTTATGCCCGACCAAGCGGCCGCCCTGGGGGAGTTCCGGCGCGTGCTCAAGCCCGGCGGGGTCGCGGCCTGCTATGTCTGGGATTACGCCGGCCACGCCCAGTTCATCCGCTATTTCTGGGACGCAGCCGTCGCGTTGAATCCGCAGGCGCGGGAGCAGGACGAAGGAATTCGCTTCCCCGAATGCCGGCCGGAACCGCTGCGCGCGCTCTTTGAGGCGGCCGGCTTCCTGGAGGTCCAGGTGGCGCCCATCGACATTCCCACCCCATTTCCGAATTTTGCGGCTTACTGGGCCCCGTTTCTCACCGGCACCGGCCCGGCGCCCGGCTACTGCGCCGCCCTGGAATCCGAGGAGCGAGAGGCGCTCAAAGAGCAGCTCCGGGCACGAACGCCTCGCGATGCCGATGGTTTGATTCTGATGGCAGCCCGGGCCTGGGCGGTTTCCGGAATTTGTCCCTGACTCGGGCGGCCGCCGGTGCGTCACCCGGCTCGAATCGGACATCGACCATGATCCAACTGTACGACGAACTGGCTGCCTGGTGGCCCCTCCTCTCACCCCCGGAAGATTACGCCGAGGAGGCGGCTTTTTTCGAGAGCCTCATCTTCCGCGACGGCCTGCCCCCGGCGCCGACCCTGCTGGAGCTCGGCTGCGGCGGCGGCAGCAACGCCTTTTATTTCAAAAAGCGGTTCGCCCGCGTGACGCTCACCGACCGATCCCCGCAGATGCTGGACATCAGCCGGGCGCTCAATCCGGAGTGCCTCCACCATCAGGGAGATATGCGCACGCTCCGGCTCGAAGACCGCTTTGACGTCGTGTTCATTCACGATGCCATCGATTACATGACCACGGCCGCCGACCTGGCTCTGGCGCTGGAAACGGCCTTCGTCCACTGCCGGCCGGGCGGCAGGGCGCTGTTTGTCCCGGATTACACCCGGGAGACCTTCCAGCCCGGGACCGAACACGGCGGTCACGACGGGGACGGCCGCAGCCTGCGCTATCTCGAATGGACGTTTGATCCCGATCCGGCTGATACCCAGTACACCTCCCACATGGTCTATCTGCTGCGCGAGGGAGACCGGCCGCTGCAGAGCGTCGACGAACAGCACCGCTGCGGCCTCTTTAGTCGGAACGACTGGCTGGATCTGCTGCGCCGGGCCGGCTTCGAGCCCGAACGAATCGAGGATCCCTACCGGCGAGATCTATTCCTGGCCCGCAAACCGGCCTCCGGAGCGATGCTTTGAGCGCCAGGGGGAGAAAATCAGGTCAAACGCTGTTCGCAGGGTGTCTGTATTGACCCGCCGATCACCGCTTGTCCTCGCTGTCTGGCTGCTGGCTTCCCTCTGGCTGCCCGGCTGTACACGATCGGCTGCTCCCACACCGGTCGTCTCACCAGCCGCTGGCCGGCCGGCGCTCGATGCCGCCGGCACGCTTCCGCCGGCGCCGACATCCATCCCCACCCCGCCCCCGCCGTCCCCG
>JBFFZG010000503.1:0-2755 GCA_041568735.1 Promineifilaceae bacterium (SeqCode) | reverse complement strand
GGGGGTTGGGTGTTGGGTGTTGGGGGTTGGGGATTCGGATTTGGGAACGGGGAGCAGGAGGTGATGGGTGATGGGGATTGATGGGGAAACGAAGTTAATCGGCTTTTTGGGGTCGACCTACCGGACCAGCAAGATGTACGCCATGTACAATGCGGCGATCGAAGCGCTGGGGCTGAATTTTCGCTACGTGCCGTTTGTCGTCGACGACCTGGAGCAGGCGGTCAACGGGCTGCGCCACCTGGGAATCGCCGCGGTGGGGGTGACCATTCCCTACAAGATCGACATCATCCCCTTCCTGGACGAGCTCGACGCCGATGCCCGGCGCATCGGCGCGGTCAATGTCGTGGTTAACCGGGGCGGCCGGCTCATCGGCGGCAACACCGACGGCCGGGGGGCGCGCCGGGCGCTGGCGGAACAGATGCCGGATCTGCACGGCCGGCGGATTGTGCTGCTCGGGGCCGGCGGGGCCGCCCGGGCGATCGCCTTCGCCCTGCACGACGCCGGCGCCGGGCTCACCATTTTGAACCGCACGCCGGCGGGGGCGGCCGGCCTGGCGGCCGACGTGGGTGGCGGCGCCGCGGCCGGCGGTTTCGACCGGCTGCCCGAACTGCTGCCCCGCAGCGAGATCCTGATCAACACCACGCCCGTCGGCATGGCCGGCACCGCCGCGGCCGGGCAGTCGCCGGTTCCCACCCGCCTCCTCCATCCCGGCCTGCTGGTCATGGACATCGTGGCCAAACCACCGGTCACGGCCCTGCTGCAGGCCGCCCTCGACCGCGGCTGCCCGGTCGTCTACGGCAGCCGCATGCTCCTCTGGCAGGGCGTGGAAAAGTTTCACCTCTACACCGGGGTCGAGCCGCCGATCGCCGTCATGGAGGCGGCGATGAGAGAGGGGAACGGGGAACGGGGAACGGGGAACGGGGGTTAGGAGTTGGGGGTTGGGGTGCTTGACGGGGGGCGTACAATTTAGATAGTTCCGAGTTCCGAGTTCCGAGTACCGAGTGGAAAGTTGAAAGTTTAAAGTTGAAAGGGGGTGGTTGTCAGAGGAGGCGCTTTTTAAATCTGGAAGCCGCCTGGCTGCAGGGCCGCGGCCATCGGAGAGCCACCCTCTGCTCAAGACCCACTTTCGACTTTAGACTTTCGACTTTTACCTTTTCACTATCGACTTTTACTGTCCCTGCGATGACCGCGCCCCTGCCTGAACTCCCACCGGCCGATGACGCCAGACCCGATCTCTTTCTGGGGACGATCGGCTGGGGCTACGAGCAGTGGAAGGGGGTTTTTTACCCCGAGGCGATGCCGGGGCGGCAGTACCTGGCCCACTACGCCCAGTTTTTTAACTCGGTGGAAATCGATTCCACTTTTTACGGGACGCCGCCGGTGGAGCGGGTGCTCGGCTGGGCGCAGAGCGTGCCGGAGGGGTTTCGCTTTTGTCCCAAAACTCCCCAGCAGATCACCCACGAACACCGGTTGAACCGGCCGGATTTGATGGTCGAATTCGTCGACACCGTCCGGCGATTCGGCCAGAAGCTGGGGGTGATTCTGCTGCAGCTGCCGCCTGATTTCTCCGTCGTCGAGAAGGAGACCCTGGCCGCCTTTCTGGCCGCCCTTCCGAAAGAGACGCGCTATGCGGTCGAGTTCCGCCACACCTCCTGGGCGACCCGGGAGACGGCCGAGCTGCTGCGCCGCTACCGCGTCTGCTGGGTGGCGGCCGACTACGTCATCATGCCCCGGCAGGTGACCCCCACGGCCGATTTCCTCTACCTGCGCTTCCTCGGGCGGCACGGCCGCTATAAAACCAAAGACCGGGAGCTGCGCGACCCGACCCCCGACCTCCAGTGGTGGATCGAGGCCCAGCTGCGCCCCTACTGGCACACCTGGCGGCAGGTATTCGGCTTTTTCAACAACGATTACGCCGGCTATTCGCCCGAAAGCTGCCGCAAATTCAAGACCCTGCTCGGCCTCGACGCCGATCTGCCCCACCTGGCGCAGCAGGGAACCCTCTTCTGATCACCCCCTTTAATGCGACGGAATCGCCCCGGCCGGCAGCACGAGGTCGATCTGGCCGGCCAGCTGGCGGCTGCCATCCGCGGCCGTCGTTTCGGCGACGTCGACCAGGAGCCGCTTGATCGCCTCGCCGGCCTGCGCCACCAGCCCGTCTGACTGCAGCCGCTCGTCCCCGGCGAAGTAAAACTGGGTGGTCAGCAGCTCCCGGCCGTCGAAACGTACCTTGACGTGAATGTGGCGCGGCCGGCTGCCGTAGAGCTGGGGATAGAGGGTTTTGAAGCTGAAGGCGCCGTCGGCCGCGGTCTCCGATTCCCCGTAGGACTGGAAATTGGGATCGCGGCGGGCGAAATTGGGGTCGCTCGGATGGAGATAAACCCCACCGCCGTCAGTCTGCCAGATCTCGACCACGGCTCCGGGCACCGGCTGGCCATTTTCGAGCAGCAGGCGGCCGCTCAGCAGCAGCACCTCCCCCACGGCCGGCCCGCTTGCGCCGGCGATGAAGGTGAGATCACTGTCCGTTTCGGCCGGTTTCTCGACCGGGTAGTAAGGCCCTTCGCCCTGCGAAGGGGTCAGCGGCAGCGGCAGCGCGGGGGCCGCCGTTGGCTCCACGGTCGGTTCGGCGGCTGGCGCCGGCGGAGGCTCGGTCGGGAATCCCGCGGCGGGTTCGCCGGTCACAGTCGGCGCGGGACCGGCCGGTGAGGTGAGGGAATCCGTTTGGCCGCAGGCCGTCAAAAACAGCAGGCCGATC
>JBFFZG010000502.1:0-2760 GCA_041568735.1 Promineifilaceae bacterium (SeqCode) | reverse complement strand
TTCGCCGGGGACAAAGTCGAGCCGGAGCCCCATCCCCGCCAGCGGGGGGAGAATGTCGGAGAAAATGATGGCCGCGTCGAAGCCGAAGCGGTCGATCGGCTGCAGGGTCACTTCGGCCGCCAGTTCCGGGGTGTGGATCACTTCCAGCATCGAATGGCGAGCCCGAATCGCCCGGTATTCCGGCATGTAGCGGCCGGCCTGGCGCATCAGCCAGATGGGCGTCCGGGCGGCGGGCAGCCCGCGGCAGGCGCGCAGAAAGGGGGAGTCATGCAGGGGATCAATCATGGGTTTCTCCATCGTGGGCGGTCTGCCACACTTTTTTCCCGACGAAGAACGGGCCGAGCCGTTCCAGGTGGAGGGAGGTTTGTTTGGTTTTGCGCATGCGCTGGACAATCAGGGAGAGCGGGTAGAGCTCCGGCCCGATCAGGCCGATGACGAAGTCATTGTCATTTTTATCGAGACCATGGCAGGCGAGGCGGATATCCGTCCCCAGGCCGGCCCGGCCGAACGAGCGGCCGACGCCGCCGTGCTCCATCAGGATATCCCGCTGCTCGCGGGCCGGGAGCTGCTCGAAAGAGCCGGCGCGGCGCAGCGGGTACCAGATCGCCCAGGGCCAATCGACCCGGGTAATCCGCTCGATCGGCCGGGTGATGAGGGCTTCTTCCAGATCGGTCTCGTAGCCGATGGCATAGGTGCGGCCGAGCATGGTCAGCTCCGGCCGGGGGAGCAGATCCCGGAAGGGGGAGCGGTTCAAGAAAGCCCGGCAGCGGCCGATCAGCTCGTCGGGCGACTCCGAAAAAAAGAGCAGCGCCACCCCCTGGGGATCGTTCAGATCCTCATAGAGCACCCCGGGCACGGCCGCTTCTTCGAGAGCGGCGATCAGTGGGGCGGTTTCGCCCCCGCCGGTGAACGCCTGCAGCTGCATGAAGAGCCGTCGATCGGAAGAGATCGTCCGCCCATCCCGCGCCTGCCCTTTTTCACTCAAATCGAGCCCGTCTTCGTCAATCTTTTCTCCGCTCATGGCCCCTTACTCCTCCTTCAACCAGGCCGCCGCTTCCCGGGCGTGGTAGGTGATGATCAGGTCGGCCCCGGCCCGCTTGATGCCCAGCAGGGTTTCGAGGACGACCGCTTTTTCGGCCAGCCAGCCCAGCCGGGCGGCCGCTTTAATCATGGCGTACTCGCCGCTGACGTTGTAGGCGACCAGCGGCAGCTCCGCAAAGCGTGCGCGGAGCTGGTGGATGATATCGAGATAGGGAAGCGCCGGCTTGACCATGAGAAAGTCCGCCCCTTCGGCCGCGTCGAGCGCGGCTTCTTTCAGGGCTTCCCGGCTGTTGCCGGGATCCATCTGGTGGCTCTTCCGGTCGCCGAATTTGGGGGCGCCTTCGGCCGCGTCGCGGAAGGGGCCGTAAAAGGCGGAGGCGTACTTCACCGCATAGGACATGATCGGGATGTGGGCGAAGCCGGCCCCATCCAGCCCCCGCCGCAGGGCCGCAACCATGCCGTCCATCATGCCGCTGGGGGCAACGATATCGGCGCCGGCTTCGGCGTGGGAAACAGCCGTGCGCGCCAGCAGCGGCAGCGTTTCGTCGTTGAGCACGGTGCCGGCCGGGAGGTGATTTTCACCACCGTGGAGCACCCCGCAGTGGCCGTGATCGGTGTATTCGCACAGGCAGACGTCGGTGATGACCACCAGGTCGGGCGCGGCCGCTTTCAGGGCGCGCACCGCCTGCTGCACGATCCCATCCGAGGCGAAATTCTCCAGCCCGATCGGATCCTTTTCGGCCGGGATGCCGAACAGGAGGACCGCCGGTAGGTCGAGGGCCTGGATTTCGGCCGCTTCGGCCGCCAGCTGGTCGACCGAGAGCTGAAAGACGCCCGGCATCGAAGCCACTTCCCGGCGTACGCCCCGCCCGTGGGTGACGAAGAGCGGGGCGATCAGGTCCGCGGCCGTCAGGCTGGTTTCCCGGACCATGCGCCGCAGCCCGGCCGTCGACCGCAGCCGCCGCGGCCGGTGAATCAGGCCGGCGGTCTCGAGCGCCGGCCGCTCGTCGGTTTGCAAGTCTTTCACAATCATGGGTTTTCCTCAAAATGGCGCGACAGGGCCTCGAGCAGGGACTCAATGGTGAATTCCGGCGGGACCACGCGCACCGTATAGCCCTGATGGCGCGCAGCTTCGGCGGTCGTCGGCCCGATGCAGGCCACAACCGCCTCGTTCAGCCGGTGGCGGGCCGGCTCGCCCGTCAGCCGGTAAAAATGGCGCACGCTGGAGGGGCTGGTAAAGAGAATCGCATCGACCCCGCGCTCGATTTCAGCCAGCTGGCTGGGATCCGGTTCGGCCGGAACCGTATCGTAGAGCGCAATGTCGTCGAGCCGCGCCCCCCGGCGCACGATCGCTTCGGCGATTTCCGGCCGCCCTTTTCTGGAGCGGGGCAGGAGAACCCGCTTTGACTCGAGATCGCCCAGCCCGGCGACCAGGTCGACGCCGGTGAACGTGTCCGGCATAAAATCGGGCTCGATGCCCCGTTCGCGCAGGGCGTCAGCCGTGGCCGAGCCGACCACGGCGATCGGCGGCAGCTTGGCGGCGGGGGACAGGACGGCCAGCCTGTCAAAAAAGAATTGGACCCCGTTCACGCTGGTTAAAATCAACCAGTCGTAGGCGGGCAGCCGGTCGAAAGCGTGCCGCTGCGGCTCTCCCTCGAGCCGCACAAAGCGGATGACCGGCACGAGAATGGGGACGCCGCCGCGCGCGGCGATCAATGC
>JBFFZG010000501.1:0-2767 GCA_041568735.1 Promineifilaceae bacterium (SeqCode) | reverse complement strand
TCATCCGAAACCGTCCAGGAGCGGCGGGCCCAGGCGCGGATCTTGGCGGCGAAGAGCCGGTGGCCAATCGGCTTGGCGATGCACTCGTCGGCCCCGGCCTGGTACCCGTCGACCAGGAGCGATTCCCGGTTTTCCGACAGGAACAGCAGGATGGGATTGGTCACTTCCGGCCTCAGCTGGCGGCAGATAGTGATGGCCTCGGCCGCTGACCCGTACGTATTGATCAGAATCACGTCGAAGTTGTCCCGGCTCCAGATCTCGAGCGCCTCATCGAGGTTGCGGGCCGTGGTCACACCGTAGGACTGCTGGGTCAGCGCAAACTCCCAGACCTGGTTGCTGGCCAGGTCGTCGGTGATCATCAGAATGCGGCTGTCGAGGTTTTTGAGGGCCATAAACGATTGGCTGGTACAGGATGGCTGGCTGCGGGTGCAAGACCCAATTTCCCGGATCCGCCGGGTCTGGTCGCCGGCGCCGTGGGTTTCATTATAAAATGGATTGTTCACCCCGCAACCCGCCAGCGGTCCTGGTTGGTCCAGGTATTTGGCGGCGGGTCGCGGTCGACCCCAATAATCGCCAGAGATGCCCGATCCGGGGCAAGGAGGCAGGATGAGTTCCCCCTATTCTTTCCAGCTCGGCGCCCTGCAGGTGACCGTTTTCAGCGACAGCAGCCGGACGATGGACCTGCGCGAGGCTTTCCCGGGGGTCGAGGCGGAAGCGTTCCAGAAGGTCGCGGCCGGTTTCCCTTCGACGGAGCTGGCCGTGGGCTACAACGTGCTCCTGCTGGACGACGGCCGGCAGAAGACGCTGATCGATGCCGGCGGGGGGCGGGGCGACCTGCCTGCCGGCCTTTCCGCGGCCGGCATCGCGCCTGAGGCGATCGACCGCATCCTGATCACCCACGGAGATGGGGACCACATCGGCGGGCTCGGCCTGTTTCCCCGGGCCCGGATTTTACTGCCCCGGCCGGCCTGGGATCTCTGGACCACGCCGGCCGGCCGGGAGCGCATGGTCGAGGAGTTCATCGCCCTCTTTCGCGAACGAGCCCCGGCCGGGCGGCTGGCCGAGATGGCCGCGCAGCGAGCGGCCTACGGGGAGACGATTTTGCCGGCCCTGCAGGAGCGGATCGAGCTGGTGGAGGGGGAGGCTGATCTGGCACCCGGACTTCGCTTCCTGCCGGCTCCGGGCCATCGCAGCGACCATTTCGCCGTCGAAATACGCTCGGATAAAGCGCAGCTGCTGCACCTCGTCGACGCCATCCGCCACCCCCACCAGGTGGTCGATCCGGGCTGGACTTCCTATATCGATTCCTACCCGGCGCAGACGGCCGCGACCAACGAGCGGCTCTTCGCGATGGCGGCCGAAACCCGGGCGCTGGTGTTCGCCACCCATCTGCCCTTTCCAGGTCTCGGCCGAATCGACCAGACCCCGGACGGCCGGCGCTGGCAGCCGCTCTGACCCCAAGACCGGGTATCTTTTCGATCGGCGCCCGCCTTAATAATTCCTAAAATCCAGGAGCCTTTCACAAGTTTGTAACATTTCGCCGCTACACTCCGGGAGATTTGTCCCCGGCGGATTCCCGGTCCTGACGGACGAAAGAACGCCTCCCTCCCCCCGCAAACCGGCTGCATCCCTGATGGGCAGATGAGAAATAAAACCGATGGTGCCATCCTGCCCGTATCCTTGCCGGGACTATCCCGGGAGGAAAATCAGCCGGGCCCCCCCTCGAATACGAGAGAGATGAACCGAACAAAACAGGAAAGGAAGAGAGAACTGATGAAACGGAATTCAATTTTGGTGGTGGCCGGATTGCTCGTAGTTCTGACCCTGGGTGGTGTCTGGGCCTACAACCTGGTCCTCGGGGAAACGGAAGAGGCGAGCGCGCCGATCAGCGCCATTCCGCTGGAGGCTGCCGATCCCACCGCGGAATCAGGGACTCCCACGGAAGCACCGGCCGCGCCGACGGCCGAACCGACTACTGCCGCCACGGCCGATATCGAGCCGACCGACGAACCCCCAACGGAAGCCCCCGCTAGCGAGCGGGTCATCTACACGATCAGCCAGGAGAGCTCCCAGGCCAGCTTCTCCCTTTCGGAAGAGCTGCGCGGCCAGCCGGTGACGGTCGTTGGCGTGACCAACCAGGTCGCGGGAGAAGTCGCGCTCGACCTGGCCGACCTCTCCACCGTCGAGGTGGGCATCCTGCAGGTCAACGCCCGCACCCTGGCCACGGACGAAAACCGGCGCAACCAGGCGATCCGCAATTTTATCCTGCAGACCGATACCTATGAATTCATTACCTTCACCCCATCCGGAGCGGCCGGCCTGAGCGGCGCGGCCGCCGTCGGGCAGAACTTTTCGTTCCAGATTCCCGGCGAGCTGACCATTCGCGACATCACCCGGCCGGTCGTCTTCGACCTGACCGCGCAGGTCGTCGCAGAAGATCAGATCGAGGGGAGCGCCTCGGCCGTCATCCAGCGCGGCGACTTCAACCTGACGATCCCCAATGTGCCCTTCGTGGCCAATGTCGGCGAGGAAGTGACCATTCAAATCGACTTCACCCTCGTGCCCCGGGAGGGGTAATGTCCGCCGCGTCCCCGGCGGATGGGTGGCGGCCGTCCCCTGCCAGCTGGCGCGGGACGGCCGTCCGACAGCCGCCGGGGACCCAGCGAACGTTACCCTTCCCGAGGCACCAGTGTGAAGTCGATCTGAATGGTGACTTCCTCGCCAACATTGGCGACGAAAGGCACATTCGGGATCGTCAGGTTGAAAT
>JBFFZG010000500.1:0-2778 GCA_041568735.1 Promineifilaceae bacterium (SeqCode) | reverse complement strand
TCAGTTTGCCCTGCTCCAGTGTGATGACGCTGCCGGAGACCGGGCAGTCGAGCATGCGCGCCCCGGTCCGGGCGACCTGCGCCGCCAGCTCGCGGCTGTAGGCGGGACTCATCGTCGACATGTCGACGTAGATTTTTCCCTCGCCCAGCCCGGCGATGAGGCCGTCTGGCCCCTGGGTGATCGCCTCGACCGCCCTGGTGTTGGTCACCATGGAAAACACGATATCGACCTGTTCGGCCACGGCGCGGGGGGAGCCGGCCCAGCTCATGCCGGCTTCCAGCAGCCAGCCGGCCTTCGATTTCGTCCGGTTGTAGCCGGTCACGGCGTGGCCGTGATCCAGGAAGCGCTTCACCATGCGGCTGCCCATGACGCCTAAACCGACAAAGCCAAGATTTGCCATTATTGCCACCTCAAACGGGTTGTTTTGGGTTAGATCAATGAATTAGAAAGGGTAATCCGTGGAATCAAGCGGTCGGGCTGCCGTCGCCGTCGACCGGGTGGCCGGCGGCCAGGCTGTCGTTGGTGACCTGTTCGATGTGCGCCCGCATCGCTTCGTGGGCGGCGGCCGGGTTTTTATCCAGAATGGCCTTTAAGATCTGCTTGTGGTGCTTCTGGCCGCGCGCCGCACCGTTGCGGATCAAGAAAATGCGCCGCCGCTGCTTCTGGAGAAGCTCGACGATCGGCTGCAGTAAGATCGGAATGAGGGAGTTCTGCGTGGATTGGGCCAGGAGAAAGTGGAATTCCTGGTCGGCGGCGATAAAGCCGTCCATATCGTCGAGAAGGTGATCCATGCGGTCGACGATTTCGATCATCGCCTGTCGATCGCCTTTCTCGGCGTGTTCGGCCGCCAGGGCGGCGATGGCCGGTTCGAGCATCGCGCGAACCTGGATGAGATCCCGCAGACCGCTGCCGGTCGTGCTGTTGAGGACCAGGCTGAGCGACTCGCGCACGACCCCCGTGGCGCTGGTCGCCATGTCATTGATAAAGGTTCCCCGTCCGGGCTGGATGTCGATCAGACCGCGCTGGTGGAGGGCTTTAACCGCCTCGCGCACGGCCGTCCGGCTCACGCCAAATTGGGCCGCCAGCTCCCGCTCGGGGGGGAGCTGGTCGCCGGCCACGAGGGTGCCGTCCATGATCAGCCGGGTGATCTGCTCGACGATCTGTTCATACAGCCGGGAAGAGCGCACAGTGTTGTACACGGGGTCTCCTTTGCCTGTGGGGGGTCTTTGAGCGAGACAAACTGGAACAGAAGGAAAAGGGTATGGTGGTTAAGTGGTATGATGTTTGTACCACAATAGCGAATGACAGCCCGCTTGTCAAGGATTTGGAGAAAGTGAGGGTTAGAACTGCAAACGGCGGCTGCGAGCAGCGATCGGCCAGGTGGCGACGACCCGGTTATTTTCCACGATCAGTGCTTCCTGGTAGAGGGCCACGGTCGGGCAGATGTGCCAGGGAACGCCGTACCAGGCTTCCCCGATCCGGTGCCGGGCGGCATCCGGGACTTCCACGACCAGGTGTTCTTCGCTCTGGCCGGCGAAATTGACTTCGGGGGCGTTGAGGAAGCGCACCCGATGGGAGAGGGGATTTTCGGCCGCCACCGCCTTGTGACCGAGATCGAGACAGAGCCGGCCGGCGCCCGGCTTGCTGATGACCCGCGTCAGGAGAACGGCCGCCGGGGCAAAGGGGAGGTCGGGGCAGAGCGCGCCGTAGCCGGCGTCCCAGAAGACATAGGTCCCCGGGCTCAGGTCGACCCCGGCCCGCCGGGCGTGCACGGGGAAGGTTGGGGAACCGCCGGCCACCACGGCCGGCACGCTCAGCCCCTCCGCGAGCAGTTCCTCTCGCAGCGCCTCAACCGCCGCGAAGGCGGCATCGGAGGCCGCCCGACGATCTTCGAAGTCGGACTGCCGCAGATGACCATCGTAGACGTGGAAGCCGCCCGGATAGATCCCCGGCAGGTCGGCCATCTGCCGGTAGAGATCGGCCGCGGGCACTCCGGGCTGGATGCCGGTGCGCCCCATGCCGTTGTCCAGGTCGAGCCAGACCGCCAGCTCGACCTGCGCCGCGGCGCAGGCGGCCGCGATCTGGCGCAGGACCGCTTCATCGTCGACCAGACAGCCAAAGCGTACGGCCGGGTAGTGGGCGGCCAGGCTGACCAGCCGGGTGATGCGGGGGCCGACCGGCTGGTAGGCCAGCAGCACATCGGCCGCCCCGGCGGCCGCCAGCATCTCCGCCTCGGCGATGGTGGCGCATTTGAAGCGGCGGATGCCCCGGGCCAGGTGGCGGGCCACGACGGGGGCCATTTTGTGGGTTTTGACGTGCGGCCGCAGTCGATCCGGCCCACCGGCGATGGCCAGCAGGTGATCGATATTCTGCTCGAGCCGGTCGGGATAGATCAGCAGCGCGGGGGAATCGATCTCGGGGGAGTCCCACAGCCAGTACCAGGGGGGTTCGGCGACGATTTGCATGCCTCCATTGTAGCCGGATCCGGCGATTTTAACAGACGATGAACCCGGAAGGAGCGGCCGGTCAATCCGGAGGATTTCGCCGGTTGGCCGACCACCGCCATCCGGCCTCAAAGAGGTTGAAGACCAGCGGCCGTGCGGCCGGAGCGGCGAGAAAGCAGGGGCGTTATACGGGCCGCAAACGGGCGGCCGGCACCGCGAGAAGAAGCCGGGCATCCAGCCTGCTGGAGCGCCGCGGCGGGTCGCCCCGAGTTGCGATGGGTCACCCTCCCCAGCTTCGGAGCCGGACGCTCGTTTCGGTCACCGGTTCACCTGG
>JBFFZG010000499.1:0-2780 GCA_041568735.1 Promineifilaceae bacterium (SeqCode) | reverse complement strand
GTCAGCTCCGCCTTGGTAAAAGTCGAGGCGATGTTGTTCGGGTTCAGCCCGAGTTTGGCGAAGGCGTCGTCAGTGGGGGCAAAGACGGTAAATTCGCCGCCCGAGAGGGTGTCGACCAGGCCGGCCGCCGTCACGGCTGCTACCAGCGTGTCAAACCGGCCGTCCTCGACGGCGATTTCGACAATCGTCTGATGGCCGGCCGCGGAAGCCGGGGTAAAAAACCCGATCAGACCGATAAACAAAGCCATTGAAATCGTAAGTGTTCTACGCATCGTGATCTTTCTCCTGTACAAATATTTTTCGCAAAACCTAGACAGATTCTATGTTTTGTCCAGGTTTTGTCGCAATATATGTTTACAAAACTCTTACAAATACGTAACATAAGCTTGATTTCGGTGTCTCGCGTCGGCCGAACTCCCGGAAACCGCGCCTGGGATACCGGCTTGGCAGGATGAGTGGCGTGCGTCGGGGATTCCAATCGTTGTGTGGCAGGATACCCGCGCCGGCGAAGCAGTCCGCGAAAGCGGTCGGGATGTGATTCCTTTACGAGTCGTCCGGCAGCCTGAGGGGGAGCGGCCGGTGGATCGGCGGTGCAACCCGCGAGCGAGTGGCGCGTATAGCGTGTTGGCTCAAACGAACGGCCGACCCCGGGGGGTGGCCGGCATGATATGGAGATTCGGCAGCGGAATGAACAGGTTAACCCGCAGTGAAACCAACCGCATGATTTCCGGCGTCTGCGCCGGCGTGGCCCGCTACATCGCGCTGGACGTCACCTGGATCCGGCTGGCGTTTATCGTCCTGGCGCTGGCCAGCGGCCTCGGTTTTTTTCTCTACCTGATCCTGGCGATTCTGATCCCGGGAGAATCTGACGAAGCGCGGCCGGCCGGCGAGGTGATCGGCCGCAATGTGGATGATCTGTTTGGCGTCCTGGGCGGATGGGTGGAGCGGCTGCGCCAGACGGCCGAGGAGTCACCGACGACCGCCGTACTCCTCATTTTGTTGGGCGCTTTCTTCCTGTTTTCTCAGCTCGGCTGGGCCAGCTTTCGCGGCCTCGGGCTGGTCCTTCTCCTCGCCCTCGGCATCTACTACTATGCCCGCAGCCGGCGCGAATAAGTCCAGGGCGGCGTCAAAAGTGCGAGCAGGCGGCCGCCTCAGCGCTGCCAGTCCCGGGCGATGTGAATGCAGAGGGCCAGCCCGCCGGTCACCGTCAGCGACACCGGATTCTCGGTGATGACATTGCTGATCCCCCGACTGGGGCCGAGGAGCAGGGGCTCGTTTTCCAGGGACCACTGCAGGCCGGCCGTCGAGCCGATGACCACGTTCTCCGTCAACGGTATGAGGGAAATCCGGTCGCCAGGCTCCCCCTGAATCGTCGTCGTCCCCGTTACCAGCCAGGCCTGTTGAAAAGGCTCGACCAGCCGGATGTGCCGCTCCTTTAAGAGCGGATGGGCCAGGAGGAGGACGTTGGCCAGGGTCTGATCGAGCCGCCCCCCCAGAACGCCGAAAACCAGGATCGGGAGCTCCCGCCAATCTTCCCGTCGCACCGCATAGAGCAGGGCCAGCTCGAGATCCGTTTCATCCTTCTGGTCCGGATAGGCAAGGATTTGGGTCCCTCGTGCCGTGCATGCATCCAAAAATTTACCGTCCAGGGAATCGAGATCCCCAATAAGAATATCCGGCACCCGGTCGAGCGCCAGCAGGTGGCGGGTGCCGCCGTCAGCCGCCACGATCGCTTCGGCGGCGGCCAGATAGGGTGTCAGCCAGGGGCCTGGCTGTAGATCGCCATTGGCGAAGACGAGGATGCTCATAGCCCGTCGATTGTGGCACAACTGGAGGGCCAGTTCAAATTGGGGCGAAGCTGCTCGTTCCATCAATCCCCTTCTCCCTCTGGACGGCCGGGGGCCGGCCGATTATCATGAAGATAGTTTCCTTTGATTGCCCGGGGCGCCCGGGATGGCCGGTCTCGAAATGATCCGCTCGTTTGGCGTCCGGTCCACACTATGGTACTAATGCCGGGATAACCCCTTTCTGATAAACCAGGAGCATCCCCGGGCCAATTCAGGCGGGGCTGAATCCACCGCCGGATTTCGCAGGGGATTGCCGGTCCAATGATGAAACATCCGCTTCCAACGAGAGCTTGCCTGTTCTTAATTTTCTGCCTGCCTGCCGTGCTGATCGCCTGGCAGCTGGGGCGGCCGGACAGCGGCCGGGCGGCCGGACAGCAGGTCTATCTGCCGTATGTCAACAACCCCTGCCTGAAGCCCGGCACGCCGGTGCTGCCGGCGCCGGAAGTCTACAGCTCGAGCAGCCCGGTCAACTTTGCCGCGGCCGCCTCGGATTTGAACCGGCGCGGGCTGGCCCTGGCTCATCTGAAAATCGGCTTTCACGTGGCCGTCGGCGGGAACCGCACCGGCATCGGGGATTACTTCCAGAAGCTCGACCAGGCCGGTGTCCCCTTCCTCTATAAAAGCGTCAACGACGGGGGGGCGCTTTTAGAAGTCATCCAAAAAACCAGCGGCCCCCACCTGCTCGTCTTCCGGCGCAGCGGCTTCGGGAGTGACCCGTACGGCGGGTTCAACTACGATGTGCCCGATTACTCTCTTCCCCCGCAGGAAGCGGCCGCCCGCCACTGGGAGCGCCATCTCGAGGTTTTCCCTACCGAGTTAGAAAATTACAAATCCCGGATCTGGCTGGAGACGATCAACGAGATCGACAAAAACCGCTCGGAGTGGCTGGCCGAATTCGCCCTGGAGACGGCCCGGCTGGCGCTGCGAGACGGG
>JBFFZG010000498.1:0-2784 GCA_041568735.1 Promineifilaceae bacterium (SeqCode) | reverse complement strand
CTGGCGGTCCCGCTCCGGTTCGAGGACCTTCAGCAGGGTGTTGTAGGCGATTTTAAAATCGCGCTCGCCGCTCTCCGAATCGAGTTCGGGCCAGAGGCGGTCGATGATCTGCTCCCGGTCGAGGAGGCTTTCGCGCCGGGTCATCAGGAGCAGACAGAGCTGGCGGGCTTTCTGCCGCTTCCAGGCACCGACCGGCACTTCCTCGCGCCCGCGCCAGAGGCGGAAAGGGCCCAGGAGCTGGACCCGCAGCTGGTAGCCCGGATGGATCTGCAGGGTTGGATCGACCCCGATTGCCGCCAGGAGCTCGCCGGTCAGGGCTGGCTCGAGCCCCTCATCGCGGATCCAGAGAAGCAGGGGAACCAGCGCCCGGGGATCGGGTGGACCGAGCAGCACCGGCCGGGTGACGATCTGCGGCAGGTCCAGGGTCCGAACGAGTGCGAGCCAGTGGGCAGCGTCCCGGCGCAGGCGGGCGCTATCCCCGGTTCGCAGCCAGAGCAGGCAGAGCCAGAGCAGGGTGATGGTCTGCCCGTATGTGTCGCCGCAGTCGTCAAAGCTCCCGGCGGCCCGGTGGAGCCAGGGACCGGCCGCGGCCGAATCCCCTGCCAGGACAAAACTCGCCCCCAGAGTCAGGGTCAGCTCGGCGGCGATCCAGTCATCCCCTGCTTCTGAAGCCAGTGCGAGGCCCGCTTCAGCCATCTGACGGGCCTGGTTGAGATCCCCCTGAAAGCCGTACGCCTGGGTCAAGCCCCAGAAAGCCTCGACTTTGAGCCGCGGAACCATGAGCCGTTCGCTGATGGCGATCGCTTTCTGGAAGCAGTGGCGGGCCTGCTCGTACCCGGCCCGATTTTTGGTGAGCAGGTGGGCATGGCCCTGGCGCATCCAGCCGACGGCGGTAATAAAATCGGAGTTCAGCGCCTCCCCCCGTTCGGTTCCCAGCACGGCGCAGCGGTAGGCTTCGGCTCGGTCTCCCTGAAAGGCGAGCACCAGGGAAAGGAGCAGGTGCGTCTCCCGGTGAGCGCGCGGTCGGAGCACCGGCTCCTCTTTTTCCCGCTCCGCCTGTAGTTCCAGGATCGCCCGCGCTTCGGCCAGCCGGCCAGTCCGCAGCAGAAGCCGGACCGGGAGTTCGACCTCGCTCGGCCCTTCCTGCCGGAGCTGCCTGACCTGGGCCTGGTAGGTTTCCGCCTCTTTAAAACGGCCGCGGTTCAGCAGATTTTCCGCCATGAGACTGAGGAGCCGGGCCTGGCTTTCCCGGTCTTCTATACCGTCTGCCAGCCGGAGGGCTTCCTGGAGGAGTTCCTCGGCCCGGCTGGGGTTGACGGTGTCGAGATAGACCCGGGCCTGGCCGCGCAGCGCCTGGCCCAGGGCCAGCCGATCTCCCTGCGCCCGGCTGCGCTCGACCGCCTGCTCGTACCAACCCAGTGCTTCGGCAAAGCGGCTCTGCAGGCGAGCGATGTCGCCCAGGTAGGTCATCAGATTGGGCTGGTGCTGAAGCACTTCCGGCGGCAGGGCGGCCAGCCAGGTGCTCAGCGTGTCCAACCGGCCGCTGCGGACGAGGTCGCGGCCGATTTCGCTCAGGAGCTCGCCCGCCTCGACCAGGGCATCGGCGGCGAGGAAATGGTAAATCGCTTCTTCAATGTCGTGCTCGGAGCGGACGATACCGGCGGCGCGCAGATGGGTTTCCCGCCGCTCATCCGGGGAGAGCTGGTGGCGCAGGACATCCCGGAAGAGATGGTGATAGCGGCTGTGCCCTTCGCCGAGATCGACGACAAACAGACCATTTTCGTGCAGATACTCGAGCATCTGGCGGCTGTCCCCCGCCCCGCGCAGCTGGTCGCAGCGGTCGGACGTCATGTCCCGCAGGACGGCGGTGACTTTCAGGAAGGCGCCAACCGCGGCTGGCTGCTGGGCCAAGACCTCCTGGACGAGCCAGGCAAAGAGGTCGCTGGCGCTGCCGGAGACACTGCCGAGCGCATCGGCCAGGGAGCGGTCGGGCTGCCGCTGCAGCCGCTGCCAGATGAGCGGCAGGGCGATCGGCCACCCCTCGACTCGTTCGCAGAGGAGCTCCACTTCCGGTGGCGTCAGCCGGCGGCCGTAGTACTCGGCGAACAGGCGGGTGATCTCATCCGCGGTGAAGGCGAGTTCCGCCTGGCTGATTTCGAGCAGCTCTCCGCGCACCCGCCAGCCGAGCAGAGACGGAAGCGCCAGCCGGTAGCGGGTCAAAAGCAGCGAGTGGAGATGGGGCGGGGTGCGGGCGATCAGCCGGTCGAGCAGCTCGGCCGCTTCAGCCGATTCATTCAAGCGATGGGCGTCGTCGATCACCAGGAGAAGAGGGCCGTCGAGCAGGCGGTCCAGCTCGTTGACGAGGGCATCGAGCACGTGCCCGGCGCTGCCGCTGCCAGGACTGCGCTGCCAGGCCTCCAGGGCGGCCAGGGGCTCTTCGCTGAAGCCGTCGAGCGCGGCTGAAAAGGCGTGCACGAGGTGGCGCAGAAAGACAAACGGGTCGGCATCTTCTGCTGCGAGGTGATACCAGACCAGGGGCGCCTGGCGATCTTTGAGGGCGGCTGCGGCGGTGCTTTTGCCAAATCCGGTTCCGGCGCGCACGATGGCCAGCCGGTATCCCTCCACGGCCAGGAGCCGGTCGCTCACGCGATCTCTGGCCAGGGTGTGTTTCGGCGGCCGCGGCGGCGCGAATTTGGTCCTTACAATCGGGCGATTGTCATACATTCAAGAGAACCCCGCTGGTGGGGTTCATTGTAGCGATCGGATGGGGGTGGGGCAAGATGG
>JBFFZG010000497.1:0-2799 GCA_041568735.1 Promineifilaceae bacterium (SeqCode) | reverse complement strand
GGTCATTCCCGCCTGCCGCCGATCGCTGCGAGACCTCCGCCTCGACTACCTCGACCTTTACCTCGTCCACTGGCCGTTTCCCAACCACCACGCGCCCGGCGTCGGGGTCGACGCCCGCGATCCCGACGCCATCCCCTACCTGCACGAAAACTACATGAAAACCTGGCGACAGATGGAAAAGCTGGTCGATCTGGGGCTGGTGCGCCACATTGGCACTTCCAATATGAGCCAGGCCAAGCTCGACCTGCTGCTGCGGGACGCGCGCATCCCGCCGGCCTGCAACGAAATGGAGCTCCATCCCCATTTCCAGCAGCCGGAGCTCTTTCAATACTGCCTCGATCACGATATCGTGCCGATCGGCTATTCGCCGATCGGTTCCCCCGCCCGGCCGGAGCGGGACCGAACCCCGGAGGACACGGTCGATATCGAAGATCCCGTCATCATCCAGGCGGCCGCGCGGCTGGGGGTGCACCCGGCCGTGGTCTGCCTGAAATGGGCGGTGCAGCGCGGGCAGGTGCCGATCCCCTTCTCGACCAGGCGGCCGCAGCTCATCGCCAACCTGCGCGCCGTCGTGACCGATCCGCTGACCGCGGAGGAGATGGCAGCCATCGCCGCCATCGATCGGAACTGCCGGCTGATCAAGGGCCAGGTCTTTCTCTGGGAAGGGGCCAGGGGCTGGGAAGACCTGTGGGACCTCGACGGCGTGATCGCCACCGCTTAAGGGGATTCCACATGACCCGGCGCGCCATTCTGACGATCGATGTCGGCACCTCGAGCACCAAGACGGTCCTCTGGAGCGAGCAGGGAGAGGAGCTGGCGGCCGCTTCCGCCCCCTACGCTCTCGATCGACCGGACCCGCTGTGGGCCGAAATCGATGGCGAGGTCTGGTGGCAGGCGGTCGTGCAGACGATCCAGCAGGCGACAGCCCGGGCCGGTGGCGACAGGCTAGAAATCGCCGCCATCGGGGTCGATGCGGTCGGCTGGACCCTGATTCCCGTCGATCGAGCCGGCGATCCCCTGGCCCCGGCCATGATCTGGCTGGACCGGCGGGCCGGGGAGGAGGCCGCCTGGCTGCAGGGACTTCCGGAAGCCGGCCGGCTGGTCGACCTGGCGGCCAACCCGCTCGACCCGGCCTACATCACGCCGAAGCTGGTCTGGCTGCGCCGCCACCGGCCGGCCATCTTCGAAGCGGCCCACCAGTTTTTAGCCGCCACGGGTTTTATCGTCGCACGGCTGACCGGGGCCTTCACCTGCGACTACACCCAGGCCTACGGCTATCACTTTTTTGACCTGGCCCACGAGCGCTGGGACGAGACGGCCGCCGCGGCCGTGGGGGTGCCGCTGGAAAAAATGCCCCGCCTCTGCTCCCCCACGGAGATCGCCGGGACGCTGACGGCGCGCGCGGCGGCCGCAACCGGCCTGCCGGCGGGTGTGCCCGTCATCGCCGGCTGCCTCGACGCGGCCGCCGGGGCGCTGGGCGCCGGGGTCACCCGGCCGGGACAGACCAACGAGCAGGGAGGACAGGCCGGCGGCGTGGGCATCAGCCTGGATCGCATCGTGGTGGAGCCCCGGCTGATTTTTTCCCACCACGTGCTGCCCGGCCAGTATCTGCTGGCGGCCGGCACGGTGGGGGGCGGGTCGCTCGGCTGGTATCGCGATCAGCTGGGACAGGCCGAAAGGAGCGCCGCCCGCCGGCTCGGCCAGGATCCTTTCGACCTGCTCAGCGAGCAGGCCGGCCAGAGCCCACCGGGGGCCAACGGGCTGCTCTTTCTCCCCTACATGGCCGGCGAGCGCACCCCGCTCTGGAACAGCACCGCCCGGGGGGTGTTTTTCGGCCTCTCCTACAGCAGCGGCCGGGCCGATCTGATCCGGGCGATCATGGAGGGCTGCGCGTTTGCCGTCAACGACAATCTGCAGATCGCCGCCGAACACGGAGTGACGGTCAGTGAATATCTCGGCGCCGGCGGGGCGACGCGCAGCCCGGTTTGGTGCCAGATCAAGGCGGATATCTACGGCCGGCCGTTTGTCGTCGCCCAGCGAGCCGATGGGGGGGAAGGCGGGCACAGCCTGGGGCTCTTCGCGCTTACCGCTCATGCCGCCGGACTGTACGGCGACATCGCTGCCTGTGTCGACCATCTCCTTCCCCGCCGACGCGTTTATGAGCCGTCGCCGGAGAATCACGCCAGATATCGAGAATTATTTCAGCTGTACCGCCGGCTCTCGCGCAAGCTCCTGGACGATTTCGCCGAACTCGATCACCTGCGGAGAACGCTCTTATGAATGCTGTCGTTCTGGAAAATCGGAAGGTTATGACCTTCCAGGAGAAGCGCACACCCACGCCCCGGCCGGGCCACGTTCGCCTGCAGGTGCGGGCGGCGTCGATCTGCGGGTCGGACATCAAGCGCTTCGTATCCGGCCACCGCACCTATCCGCTGATCCTGGGACACGAAGTCGCCGGCGTCATCGACCAGGTGGGGGAGGGGGTGAGCGAGACGCTGGCCGGCCGGCGCGCGGCCGTCATCCCTCTGATCCCCTGTTTCTCCTGTCCTCCCTGCCGGCGCGGCCACTATTCGGCCTGCCATCGGTATTCGTTCATCGGCTCGCGCCAGGACGGTGGTTTTGCCGATTATCTGGAGCTGCCGGCGGCCAACGCGCTGCTGGTGCCGGATGACCTGCCCTACGATGCGGCGGCCCTGATCGAGCCGTCGACCGTGGCCCGTCACATGCTCGCCCTGGGGGCTTTCCAGGCGGGCGAAGCGGCCGTGGTCCTGGGGGCCGGCTCGATCGGCCTGATGATCG
>JBFFZG010000496.1:0-2807 GCA_041568735.1 Promineifilaceae bacterium (SeqCode) | reverse complement strand
GGCGCGGCGGACCGCCTCCTCCCGCTTGCGCATGGCTTTAAACTGCCCTTCCAGCTGGGAGCTCAGATCGGCCATTTTCCGGCTGACCTGGCCGGCGATCTGTTCGCCGAGACCGGCCATGCGCTGGCCGAAGGCTTCAAAGTCCCGTCCGAAATCCCGGCCCAGGTCGAATTCGAAATCGAAGTCGAAGTTGAAATCGTCATCCCCCCACGATTCGAGCCGGCCGCTCTTGAAGACGACGCGGCCGCCGGCGTTGATCTCCAGGTGAGGTCCGTTTTTCCCGATGCGGCCGCTGAACACGCCGTCCTTTTCCTCGAATTCATCCCAGTCGAGCCGGTTGTTGATCTGGCGCCCCTGGCCGGAAACGGAGAGGGGATCCCCTTTCGGCCAGTGCAGGATCACATCATGCGCGGCCGAAAGGGTATTTTTCCCTTCATCGTACAGGCCGCGCAGGATAACATCCCCTTCGGCCTGCACGTCGACGATGCCTTCGATGTCGCGCAGAATGACGTCATTCAGGATTTTGCGCAGCGTCACGGTGCCGCTCACCCGCCGCAGGGTGATATCGCCCAGGCTGTGGTCGACCGTGACATCGCCGTCGGCGTAGCTGCCGCTGACATTGCCGTGACACTCCCGCACCTGAATGCCGTCCACGTGTTTAAAGGACAGATCGCCGCTGATGAGTCCGAGTTCAAGATCGTCCTGGATTTGTTTGGCCAGGAGCCCGCCGTGCACGGTCTGGATTTTGCCGCCGGCCGCATTTTTCAAGATCGTATTGCCGTGGATGGTCTGGATATCGAGGGGATTCTGCAGCCCCTTGATGATGACCGGGCCGTGGACCTCCTGGATGACGAGGCGGATCGAGTCGGGCACGCGCAGGTCGAGACCGGACTGGCAGGTAAATTCGTAGCCGCCTTCGATTTCAGCCCAGGATACGGCTTCGCCGCGCAGGATCACCTCATTCCCATCGGCCGGCCGAACGGTAAGGGGGCCGGCGCAGCGGGTGACCTGAATCAGGTCTTGTCCTTTGGTCAATTCAAGCGTTTTCTTCATGGGGACACTCCATTCTGACAGAATAAGCAGGTTCAATTTTCCCCGGCGGGGGCGTCCAGCTGCAGGGGCTGGTAGCCGAGCCGGATCAGTTCACTGTAGAGGGGGGTCGGGTCGGCCATGCGCATGGCGCCGTACCACCATTCCCCCTTATCGCCGCGGAAGAAGATGCCGTTCCCGGCATGCCGGCCGGTGATGGGAATGAGCAGGTTGGACGGTTCGCCGGCCCGAAAGGTCGTGTTGAAACGGATCGGCCGGGCGTAGTGGACTTCCATGACTACGTAACGGGCGTCGTAATCCGACAGCGTCTGCTTTGAGAGACCGAGCGGCAGGAGATCGGAATTATCGAGGGTCGAGACGGCCGTTGACACCGCCAGTGCCAGGGGGGCGAACTCCTCGTCCTCCGGGGTAAAGGCGACGCGTTCCCCCTGGTCCGTGATGACGATGCGCATCGGCTCGCTGAGCTCTGCGTTCGAAAGGAACCACAACCAGTTCTGGGCGTTCCAGGCGATTACCCCATAGATAATCGACCCGAAGGCCAGGATGGTCACGAGGAACGCCCGGACGACATTACCGGATTGTTGGGATTGATTCATGGGTACTCCATTCGAGAATTAATTTCAATGCAGGATGGTGCTCAGGGTAGCTCCTGCAGGAGAGTGGCGGCCTCGGCGGCCGACAGGTCACCGGCCGATACCCGGGCCAGGATTTCCCGTCGTTTTTCCGCAGTGGCGGGGGTGTCGGCTTCCGCGGGCTGGTCGGCGCCTGGCGTGGCCGCGGAGAGCTGCCCCCCGAGTGCCTGGATGACTTCCTCGAGCCGGCCGCGCACGGCCGCGTAGGAAAGGCCCATCTCCTGCTCCACCCGGTTGATCTTCCCTTCGTTCAGCAGAAAGATTTCGGCAAAAAGCAGCTGGTCGGTGGTCAGGCGGTTGAAGCGGGTGAGCCCGAAGCGGCCGTCGACGGTGCTGGCACAGTGGGGGCATTCAAAGCGGGTAACGGTGATTTCCGGATGGGCGCAGATCGGACAGCGGGCGGGTACGGGACGCATTCGGTAGTCCTCAAACTGGTTGATGTGAATATATTAAAGGAAGAAATCAAATATTTAAACAATATACCGATATCATATAATAAAATTTACTATTTTGTCAATATTTTTATATCAAATCGAAATATTGCGGTCAGAATTTAATGCGGCCGGAATTTTGGGCAGCCGCCGGGCGCAGCGGTGGTTTTCAAGCCGGATTTTGCCGCCAGCTGCCGGGAGAAATGGCTCTGAATGAAAAATATCGAGAGTTTTTCCGGTCCGGCTCGGGTTAAAATGGGGCCAAATTTTCCCGGAAACTCCGAGTTTCCGGGAAAATAAGGGGGGGCAGCCACACGCAGCACCCGGGGCTCCCGGCGAGTTTTTGATTCACTACAAGGAAATCAGCTGGCGATTAACGATCGCGATTCCCGGTGGAACATGGGGGCGGTGAACCGCCGGCTTCCCCCCCAAAAAAGCTGCTGGCGATCTGGCTGTTGGTGCCGGATCCCGACCGACCGCTCCCGATTCTAACCATTTCCGAACATCCGGCGACCGCTTCCCCCGTATAATTTCCCTGGTTGATCCAAACCGCCCCGGGCGAGGAGGTTGAGCTGTCACCCCGGTAAGCTACCTCCGGATTTCCAGATCGCCTTCAGACACCAACCGGCGCCCGTGCTTCCAGTCCGGGTCTATGGTAAATTTGTCCTGTTCAGGGCTATTTTCACGGCCCCAG
>JBFFZG010000495.1:0-2817 GCA_041568735.1 Promineifilaceae bacterium (SeqCode) | reverse complement strand
TCGACCAGTTCACCCCGGCGACCTTGACCTGGTCCCAGACCCCGAGCCCGCGGATCGTGCCGATCACCTGGGCCGGCGTAAACGACAGGCTCTGGTTGTAGATGACATTGGCACCGTTGAGCAGCAGGTTCTGCACCGGGCCGCTCAGGTCGGCGTCCGGTGACAGCGGTGCCTGCTCGAGCGGCAGAACGGTGATGCCCAGCCCCTCGGCAAATTCCAGGGCTTCCGGCGTCGTGGCGCCGGCCCCAAAGGCGTTCGGCCAGCCGATGACGCCGACGACGATTTCATCCCCGGCCCCATCCGGCTTCTCCTCATCCCAGTTTTCGCTCAACCACTGGAGAAAACCGGCGAACTGGTCGGAGTAAATCGGCGCCAGGGCGACCGTGTACCCCATCGGCGGGTTGTAGATGGCGCTCGCTTCCAGCCCGGCCACGAGGTGGACGATCTGATCCTCGACGACGCTGTCCTTGAGCGCAACCGTCGCCCCACTGCCGTAGGACAGCAGGATAAACGGCTTGGGATCGGCAACGCGGAAGCGCTGGTAGACGGCGATTTCCTGCTCGACGTCGTAGTTGGTTTCCCCAAAGACGACCTCCAGCTCGGCGCCGCAGACGCCGCCGTTGTCATTGATGTAGTTGATCGAATCCTCGGTGGCGTAGGCGAAGCCCTGCCCCAGAATAGCCGCCAGCGGTCCTTCCCGGCCAGCCTGCTGGTAGATGACCAGGGTCTCGCCGGTCAGGTCGACTTCACATTCGTATTCGCTCATCATCATCGCCGGTTCTTCGGTCGGCGGGACCTCGGTTGGCTCCTCCGTGGGTGGCACTTCCGTCGGCGGGACCTCGGTGGCAGGCACTTCCGTCGGCGGCACCTCCGTGGGAGGGACGTCGGTTGGCGGCACATCGGTCGGCGCCGGGGCCGAGGTCGGCGCCGCAGCCGGAGCCGAACCGCCGCCGCAGGCGGCGAGGAACAGGCCGAGGGCGATCAGCAGCGTCCACATCCAGATCATTCGATTCTTCTTCAGTGTCAATCTCCTCCTGTCGTTCGAACGTTTTAATAACCGGTGACAGCAGGAAGGGTGGGCGCCGGCCGCCGGCGCGGGCTTCCTGCCCGATAAAAGCCAGCTCACCGGGCAAACGGCCGGATCCGCCACGACGCTTTTATCAGTTCCCAACGGTGGGCTAACCCCCGGGGCTCAAAAATGAGAAACAGCATCAACATCAGGCCGAAGAAAATCGGGCGAAATGAGGTCAGCAGCGCGGCCGCCTGCCCGGGAAAGATCTCCGCCAGGGCCGCCCCCAGCCAGATGGCGCCATCGTCGACCAGGATCACAAACGCCGCGCCAAAGAAGGGACCGAGATTGCTGCCCAATCCGCCGATGACGATCATCCCCAGAAAAATGATGGAGTCGGCCAGGCCGTAGCCGAATTCCGTCCCCACCCCGCCCTGGGTGTGGGCTTTCAGCGCGCCGGCCAGTCCGGCGAAGGCGGCCGCGATGAAAAAGGCGCGCAGCTTATAGCCGAACGGGTTGACCCCCAGCAGCTCCGCCGCCAGGTCGTTGTCCCGAATCGAAATAAAGGCGCGGCCGAGTCGGGTGCGGCGAATATTGACCGAAAACATCGTCGTCAGGAGCAGAACCGCGAAAGAAATGTAGAAAAAGCGGGAGATCTGGCCGAAGGAATAGCCGAGCAGCACCACGGCCGGCGTCTGGATCGCCCCCCGCGTGCCGCCCAGCAGATCCGGATAGATGTGGCGGGAGAGCCAGGGAATAATAAACTGGGCCGCCAGAGTGGCCATGGCCAGGTAAAAACCCTTCACCCGCAGCGACGGCAGGCCGAAAATCAAACCGATCAGGCCGGTGCCGATGGCTGCCAGGGGAATGGTCACGATAATCGGCAGCCCGAAGTGGATCAGCGCCAGCGAGGCGATATACCCGCCGACGAGCATAAAAGCGGCCTGCCCCAGGGAGATCTGGCCGGTCATCCCGGTCAGGATGTTCAGTCCCTGCAGGGCCACCACGGTATAGGCGATGCGGTTGGCGGTGATGATCAGGTAGGAATAATTCGACAGGCTGCTGCGCGGCCAGACCCGGTCCAGCTGGGGGAAAATCAGGATCAAGGCGATGGCCGCCAGCGTCAGCCAGATATGCCACGGCCGGCGCATGATCGCCATATCCTGTTCGTAGGTCCGGTCGAAATCGCCGGCGGGTCGGAGAGCAGACATGAATCGTCCTTCGTAAGCAGTTGGTTGATTGGCGCGCATCCGCGCGCCGGACTGGATCTAGATGCGCTCGATCCGCTTTTGCCCGAACAGCCCCTCCGGCCGCAGCACCAGCACGATCAGGAGCAAAACGTACGGAGCGATTTCAAAGCCATTGCGCACTTCGGCCACTTTCGAGGCCTGGACCAGCGCCTGGACCAGGCCGACGCTGATCCCCCCGATGATCGCCCCCGGGAAGGATTCGAGCCCACCCAGAAGAATCGCCGGAAAGGCGACCAGCACCACCGTCGACAGGTTGATGCTGACCCCGGAAATCGTGGCCAGGAGCACCCCACCCAGGGTGGCGATGACGCCGGCGATCGCCCACGAAGTACCGAAAACCGATGAGACGCGAATGCCGACGCTGCGCGCCAGCTCATGATCTTCCGAGGTGGCCCGCATCGACAGGCCGATGCTGGTATAGCGGAAGAGCAGGATGAGCAGCAGGGCCGCGAGGAAGGCCACCACAAAGGCGGCCACCCGGGTGTGGGGCAGGGTCAGCTGGTTGAGACAGGCGATGCTCTGCCCGTTCACCGGCGGCACCGGAATCCGCCAGACCGC
>JBFFZG010000494.1:0-2818 GCA_041568735.1 Promineifilaceae bacterium (SeqCode) | reverse complement strand
TAGGCGTTGTCCTGGCCGGCGACGACGTCGAGAAGCAGATTGGCGCTGAAATTGCCCGAATAGATGGCCGTTTCTTCCATCAATTTGGCCTGGTCGAACGACAGGATCCCGTCGACGGCCCGCAGGGTTTCCAGCATGATGGCGATTTTCACCACGCTCAGCCCGGAGACGGCCGCGTCGGCATTGATCTTGATTTCTTCGCCAGTCTGCAGATCCAGGAGATAGAGGGAGCCAACCCCGTTAAAGGCGTCCAGCTGCTGGCGCAGGAAGGTTTCGAGATAGGAAAAATCCAGATCAGGCGCTTCGGCCGGAATGAGGTCGAGGGTGGCCACCCGATTTCTGGGGAGATAGAGCGCCTGGCCGATCGCTTCGTGGGCCTGCTCCCGATTCAGCAGGACGCCATCGACGCCAAAATTGACCTGTCCTTCGGTGGTTGAAAGCGTGGGCGGGGTGGCCGGCCGGTCGAGCATCTCGGCGAGCAAATTGACGATGACGCGCACGGCTTCCGGATCATGGCTGGCTTTCAGTCGAACCGCGATCGCCTCGCCGGGGAGCGGCTGCTGCAGCACCCGGGCCAGGTATTTCTTCCAATGCGGTGTTTGCCGCATCTGAACGAGGGCTTCGTCGACCATCCCCTCGACATCCATGACAAACCCGGCATCCAGGGGGGCGATTTCGATCGAATTTTCCCCGTAAACGGCGATGACCGGCCGGTCATAGGCCTTCTGCACCGCCGCCATCGCCTGGTCCCGATCCATGCCGGCGACATTGATCCCGCCGATCGTCGTGCCCATGGGGAAAAAATACTGTGTTTTCCAGTAGGTCCATCCCTGCAGACCCAGCCAGCCGAGAGCGCCGGCCACGACCAGAAACAGCAGCAGGGATCTGAGGGCCCTGGCGAGGGCTTTGAATGGATTCTGGCGTCTGGGTCTCATGTCATGATCTCTTCGGCCGCCGGCCGTGGACAGGCGTTCGCCTGGGGCGGCTTCCGCTTTTCGCGGTCTTACCCCTGGTCGAGAAAAGGGGCGTCAAAATTGAAGTAGTTGTACGTCGCCCGGGAGATATCCGCCATGAGCGGGGAGCTGACCGCCCATTCGAGCCAGTTGTCCTGGTAGAGATACATGGCGATTACGTAATCGCCGCCTGGGGTGAAGACGATGCCGGCATCGCCGTGGGTATCGCTGATCCAGCCGTGTTTATGGGCGACCTGGGTGTTGGACGGGACCCCTTCTTCGATCAGGCTGCCGATGAAGTTCTGGCTCATGATGTCGATGATTTCCTGGCATTCTGCCCGGGAAACCTGGCCGTTGAACGCCGCCAGCAGGGCGCCGCCCTCATTCTGCGCGCAGTAGTAGATCATGGCCAGCAGGGAGCCAATTTCTTCGGCCGTCGTCTGCATGCTCGGATCGGGATTGGCGTAAATATCCGGCCGCAGATTGGCCGGTGTTTCGATGGTCTGCTTGTTGGCGCGGGGCTGCTCTTCGTATGGGGTGACGATAAAGGTGTTGCGCAGGCCGAGCTTGCGCAGGGAATCGGTCAGGAGATCGGCGCCGAGGAAGGCGTTGTCCTGGCCGGCCACGACGTCGAGCAGCAGGTTGGCGCTGAAGTTCCCCGACTCGATGAGGGTTTCGTAGATCAGTTTTTGGATTTCAGCATTGGGCGGCTGGGTCAGGGTCTTGTAGGTTTCCAGGACGATGGGAATCTTCATGACGCTCATGCCGGAAATGGCCACATCGGCGTTGATCCGAATCTCGTCTCCGGTCTGCAGGTCATAGATGAAGACGGACGCGACTCCGGGGAACCCCTGCAGGTGGTTGACGATCAGGTTGCTGAGAAGATTGATATTCGGCCGGGGTGGCTCCACCGGCTCCACCGTCAGGGTGGCCTCCCGGTTCACCGGCCGGTAGAGCGCCGCTTCGACCGCCTGCAGGCTGTCGTCGATGTTGGTACGCCGGCCGATCTCCCCGTATTGACAGCTGAGCGTGGCCGGCACGGGCTGCGGGGGCTGGGCCGGGTCGTCGTACTGGCTGGCGATGAAGCGGAGTGAATCGCGCAGGGTCTCCCGGTTGTGGGTGGCGCGCAGCTGCACCGGATTCACTTCAACCGGCCGGCCGGTCAGGAAGCCGAGAAAGCCCGACCAGTAGTCCTGCCCGTCCCGTTCGAACTGGGCTTCGGCCAGCATCGATTCGAAGTCGAGCTGAAAGTCGGCATCCCGCTGGGGATCGATTTCAATGCGCTGATCGCCGTGGAAAAGGACGACCGGCGCGCTCAGATAGCGGGCGGAAAGGATCTGCCGGGCGCC
Source organism: Promineifilaceae bacterium (SeqCode) (assembly GCA_041568735.1). GTDB lineage: Bacteria > Chloroflexota > Anaerolineae > Promineifilales > Promineifilaceae > WTJY01. The sequence continues at coordinate 516 of JBFFZG010000494.1, read as the reverse complement.
GTCATTATCCAGGCCGCCGACATCGAGATTGGCGATTTTCATACCGGTGGGCATGAAGGCCCGCACGGCGCTGTACTGGATCAGAAAATAGATGATCACCAGGCCGAGCACGATGATGCCGGTGGTGATGAGCCATTGGCCTAATCCAGGGTCACTTGATCGGTTCATAAAAAATAGAAGTTACAGGCGGCCAACCGGCCGGCGCGGTCCCGCGGCCTTTCTGACTTTCAGCGGGCTGGGCGGGTTGATCCTCGTTCCTTAGTTAAGTTAAAGCTCGTCGAGCACGCGATCCAGGGCCAGCCGCGTGCTGTTGGTCAGGCGGGCCGGCAGCTCGTCCGGCCGGAACCAGGCCAGGGCGTTGATTTCACCGCTCTGCGGCCGGGCCTGGGCGGCTGCCTCACTCTCGACCCGGGCTTCAAAAATAATTTCAATGTGGTTGGCCAGGGGGCTGCGATCGATAAAAACCGGATCCCCCAGCACGGCCTCGAGACCGGTTTCCTCCCGCAGCTCGCGCAG
>JBFFZG010000493.1:0-2821 GCA_041568735.1 Promineifilaceae bacterium (SeqCode) | reverse complement strand
TTGTGACAGGAAGCGTAGGGATTGGCAAGGGGGTCAATGGTCGGGGGTATGCTCTTGCAGCCAGTGGGCGAGGGCTGCCGTTACTTCGGCCAGTTCTTCGGGTTCCTGGCAGAGCCGGTCGGCGGCAAATTTGCGCATCAGGGAATGCTGGCTGAAGAGGCCGTCGGGCAGCTCCCACAGCAGTCCTTTTTTGACCAGGGAGGCCAGCTCGGCCGGAGAAGCCCGGGTCACGGCCTCAGCAGCCCGGGCCGGAAAAGCGCGGCGAAAGACCGATAATTTGCGGAAGACCCGCTGTTCGGCCGGGCCAAGGTGGCGCCAGCTGTAGCCGAGGACAAAAGGCAGCGCGCGGTCAGCACGGTGGCCGTTCCCATCGATTCCTTTTAACCGGCGGACGCCCGCCTCGATTTGATCGGCCAGGGTCAGGCTGGAAAGTTCATCGACGAGGGCTGCCGCCAGTTCGATGCCAAGCGGAAGCCCTCGCAGGGCGTGGCAGATTCGGACCACGTGCGAGAAATCTTCCTCCAGCTTGAAATCGGCCCGCACCCGGCCGGCCCGGCGGGAAAAGAGATCGATGGCGCTGTAGTGATCGGCGACCCCGGCAAAAGCGGCGGCATTTTCGAAGCCATTCCGGTCGGGATGGGGGAGACCCTGCAGCATGAGCACGCAATCACCGGTGATGCCCAACCGCCTGCGGCTGGCGATCAGGATCTGCAGGCCGGGCGCATGGCGCGTCATGGCCGCCAGGAGATCCGGGGTTTCCTGGTAGCGCCGGTTTCGCAGCAGATTGTCAAAATCGTCGAAAATCAGCAGGAATTGATGGTTGTCAAAGAATTCCAGAAGCTGGACCAGTGGATCGGTTCCACCGTGAAATGGCAGCCCCATTTTTTCGCCGAGCAGGTAAATCAGCGGATTGATCTCTCCGGCAAACTGCCCGACATCGATTCCCGCCAGGGGCAGATAACAAACGCCATCGGCAAACAGCCGGTTCTCGGCCAGGGCCGCTTCGATCAGCAGACGGGTTTTGCCCACGCCATGCGGGCCAATCAATGTCAATACCTGTCGTTCCGAATCCCGCAAATAATCTTGGATAACCCGCCTTTCCCGCAGTCGGCCGACAAATGTAGTCTCCTGGATCGGCAGTGCGGCCGGCAGATTCGGAGCATCCCACCCGACCAGACCCACCACGGGGGCAGCCGGCATCCTCTTTTTGTGGTGCGGCAGCGCGGTGAAGCGCCGGGTTTTGATGGCTTCGTAGAGAATAGTCGTCGTGGCCGCCGGCTTCATCTCCAGGCCTGCGGCCAGCTTGCGCCGGCAGAGCCGGTAGAGGCCGAGCGCCGTCGAGCGGCGGCCGGACCAGGCGTAGAGCCGCATCAGCTGCCGATAAACCGGCTCGTGCAGCGGATCGAGGGTCAGCCAGCGCTGGCCCAGTTCGATGGCGAGCTGATATTCGCGCCGGATACTGAATTCCTCAACCAGCCGCTTGAGCACTTCGACCATCTGCTGGCGCAGCCCCTCGGCGGCAAAAAAGCGCCATTCTTCGAAGGCAGGCGCATCTTCGATGGCAAACGATTTCAAAAAATCCTCGGTGTAGAGATCGATAGACCGCGTCATGTGTTCCAGGCAGTCCGGGCAGAGGGCGCCGGTTGGATGCCGGTGGCGGCCGGCCGCGGCAAGGGCCCTGCGGAAGGCGCCGACATCGACCCAGACATCCGCCGTCGGGTCAAGTGCCACCGTCTCCCGATCGGCGTTGAAAAAGGGCTCCCCCAGGGTTTGTTTCAGGCGAAACAATTCTTTGCGCAGGTTGGCGCGCGCCGCCGCCAGCTCGAGTTCAGGCCAGAACAGGGCTGCCAGTTCATCCCGGCTGTGCCGGGGGATGCCAACCAGCAGATAGGCCAGCAGCCCCCACTCTTTGCGCCGCGTCAGATAAACTGGACGACCGTTTCGTTCGAGCCGGGGGTAACCGAACAAAAAAAACGCATATTCGGACATCGATTTCGCTTGACGATGCTTATCGGTTTTCTCGGAATTGAGTGCAGTCACCCCTCAGGTATGTTCGCCGCTCTGACCGCTCTATTTCAATTCATGAGGTTAAGGAAGGAAGGGGCATTCGGTGTGAATCAGCTCAGGGATTTAAGATCACTCTAGGTTTACCCATCCCGGCTCAGATAGTGACATCTGTCACTTTTTTTTGGGTCAAACATCACTAATTTCATTGGTTTCTGGGGACGAAAGGGGGGACGATGGCGGGACGGAACGGATATATCCTGAATACAGGTCGTTTATCTGGTTCTGGCAGCCACCTGCTGAAAGCAGGCGGCCGGCCCTAATCCCGCCGGTGCGGAAAAGGAGTTACACATGCTTACCCGAGAACAAAAGGAGATGATCTGGATTGCTGCCACGGCGGCCGCCGTGCTGTTTTTGGTCATCCTCGGCAATATGAACCTCACCCTGCCGAACTGGTCGTGGTCATTCGGTGGGAGTGAATCCGCCGCTCTGATCGACGTGCAGTCGGTTTCGGTGCCGGAGGCTTTGAAGTGGATCAGGCCGGTTAATATCGAATCTGTCGTGGTTCCCAATTCGGCCGAGGAAATTGAAACGGTCAAAAACCTCGCCCTGGCCGAAGATCTGGCGGCGCCGGTCGCGCCGGGCACTTCCGGAGCCGATGCCGCAGAAATCAGCCCCGATGTCATACAGCGCTGGCTGCTGGCCCACGAGTTCGCCCCCGACCTGAATCCCGCAGCCCCGGCCGTGGCGGGCACTTCCGGAGCAGATGCCGCGGAAATCAGCCCCGATATCATGCAGCGCTGGCTGCTGGCCCAGG
>JBFFZG010000492.1:0-2825 GCA_041568735.1 Promineifilaceae bacterium (SeqCode) | reverse complement strand
GCCGGCATCCAGCCGCTGTACCGGGAAAAATAGAGCGCCCAATCGAGCCGGGAGCCGTTTGACGGTCCGCGAAGAGGGCCGCCGACCGCAGCCGCACCATTTTTGAGCGAAGCGGCGACCTGGTCGAGCCAGTCTGGCCCCGGCAGGCACTGCCCGATGGTCAGGGCCACGAGCGGAGCCGCGCTGGCTTCGATCCCCGCCTGCCACAGTTCGGGCACCAGGGTGCCGGGCGGGCAGCGCAGCAGACGGATTTCCGGCCAAGCTGCGGCCGCCACGGCCGCCGATCCGTCGTCTGAACCGTCCACCAGGATCCATTCAACCGGGCGTTCGCCTCCTTGCCTCAGCAGGGTCTGCAGGCAGCGCTCGAGGGAACGGCCCATGTTCCTGGAAGCGATGACGACGGAAATCTCAGGCGTTTTGGCGGCTTTCGCGTTCAAGGCGATGCTCATGGTTATCTGTCAAAGCGGCGGCCAGCGGCGTGACCGGGGTCGGCCGGCGGGCGGCTGGATTGGGCTTCCCCAGCACCCGATACCAGAGCAGGCAGCCGGCAAAACAGAGCCCACTGTATAAAAAATACAGCCAGTGCCAGGGGATGGCCCTCAGGGCGAACCAGCTCCCCCGCTTGATCCGCAGGAAATGATAGAAGGGGCGGTTTAGAACGAGCAAAACGACCATGCAGGCCAGGGTCGCCAGGAGCAGCAGCCAGTTGAGCAGGGGGGCCAGGGTAAAAAAACCCAGGCCGGCGAACAGGGCCAAGGCGCTGAGGCGCTGGTCGCTCTTCAGATTGAGGTCATTGGGAAGCGCCTGGTGGCTGAGGATGAGCTGGGTCCAGGGAATCGCCCGGTCCCGGATGTCGGTCACGATCAGCTTGCGGGCCGACCAGCGCTTCATGTGCGATACCTGAATCGATTTTTCCAGACGGATTTCGCAGCCCGCGGCTTTCAGCCGGTAGCCCAGCTCGATATCTTCGATGCTGGGGCGGCCGTAGTGGGTGCTGAAACCACCCATTTCCAGGAAGATCTGCCGGCGGATGCCGCCGCAGCCGCTCCAGAAGGTCGAGGCGGACGGATTGGAAACCTGGTGAACGTAGTGATGCTGCAGATTGCGGTACTGGGAGAGGAAGTGAGGTTCCGGCGGGCGGTCGTCGTAAGAGCCGAAAACAGCCGCCAGCCCCGGATCTCCGTGGAGGACGGCCGCCACCTGCCCGACGGTTTCCGGCCGCACCAGCACGTCGGCGTCGATGAAAAACAGGATCTCACCAGCGGCCGCCTGCGCCCCGAGATTTCGGGCCCGGGCCGGACCGCTGCGGCGATATTCGCTGCGGAGCACACGCGCCCCGAATTCGGCGGCCAGCCGGTCGGAACCGTCATCCGAGCCGTCGTCGACGACCAGACACTCCCACTGGGGATAGGTCGTCTGCATCAGCGCCTCCAGGCATCGGCGAAAAGTGGCGCCTCCGTTGTAGACGGAAATGATGACGGAAACCGGCACGGATGGCATGGATTATTCCTGATGGCCTTTACGCCAGCCCAAGATCCAGTTGTAGAGGAAAGCCATCGAGTAACCGATCACGAAACCGGAGGCGAAGCCGTAGGCCAGCCCAACAAAGCTGCCGGCAAACGTGACGGTGTAACCCCAGAAAAACTGCCCCAGGAGGGAGAGGTGGGGTCCGACGACATCGCCTCCTTTGATCACGAGCCAGAGTGTGGCGATAAAGAGAACCAGGCCAAAGATGGTGCCGGTCACGATCCCATGCAGGACCGCATTCAGGCGCATCACCCGGGCCTGGATAATGGTTTCCAGCGTTATTTCCGCCGGTTTTTTTTTGTCAGACATAGCTTTTTCCTTTCATCGTTCCCCCGGTGAGAGCCACTGAACATGGTCAATCGAGATCTGGGCTGACCAGATCGATCACGCTGCCCAGGATCGAGCGTTCGGCTGAACGATACATGGCCGAAAGATAAAAGGCAACGATCAGGTTGCGGATGGAGGTCACGCCCCAGCCCAAAATAAACCCGGCCAGCCCCGCGTAGAGAAAGCCGACGAGGCTGCCGATCGGTGTCACACTGTAGCCGAGGAAAAACTGGTTCAGAAGGGTCAGATTCGGTCCGACGACATCCCCTCCCTTGAAAATCAGGAACCAGGTTGCCAGGAAGAGGCTGACAGCTGAGACGGTACCGACAGAGAGGCCAAATGAAACCGGGTCCAGAAAACTAAAGACATGGGTCATCGCCTGCTGAACCATTTCAACGACGTCGTCGATCTGAACCCGCTCATCTTCATAAATAATTTCGTGGTATTCCTCTTCGGCATTGATCTGCCAGAGGTCAAAGGACTCCCCTTCAAGCAGGTTGCGCACCGCATACATCCCGGTCAGCATGGCGTGATCCTGGTTGTTGTAGCGGTGCAGCCCGTTGCGGCCGATCGTCTGGAAATTTTCCAGGCCGGCCGTGTAATTTTTGATTACTTCCAGCGCCTGCTTGTAATCGGAGTCGTAGACCGGGTAGGTTTTTTCCACCCGGAAAACCACCCCGTCTTCGATATCTTCATAGCGGGCCAGGCCGATCCGGTCGATCTCGCGCTTGCCGAGCTCGATCAGGTCTTCATCGGCCATCGACCAGAGGTCATCCCCTTCATTGCAGAAATACTCCAATCCGAGACTGGTTTTATTCGGATCCGGCACCATTTCCGGGCTCCAGTTCTTAAAGTTCTGGATGCGGCCGACGTGGACATCCGGCTCGTGAATATAAACCCAGTTAACCGGACACGACTCTTTTTGATTGATGATCAGGCAGACAGTCAGGAAATCACGGTATTTCAGCTGG
>JBFFZG010000491.1:0-2829 GCA_041568735.1 Promineifilaceae bacterium (SeqCode) | reverse complement strand
TCCTTCACTCATCAATACCAGCTTCAACATGCACGAAGAGCCGATCGTCTGCACCCCGGAAGATGCCCTGCGCTCTTTTCAGCAGGGCAGCCTGGATTATCTGGCCATGGGCAGCTGGCTCATCGGCCTGCGGAAGGCGGCTCCGGCCGCCGACCGGCAGCCAGGAAAAGAGAGCACGGTATGATGAAACACGATGTCAAAAAATTGCCGGCGGCGCTCATGCAGTCGAACGACCGGATCGACGATCGGCCGGCACCCCGTGTCCAGTTCAATTTCCAGCTGAATCCCTGGAAGACGGCCCGGTTTCTGGGGCTGATCGCCCTGCTGCTCGCGTTTTTGAGCGTTCTCGGCCACGCCGGGGAGTTTATCCTGGGCAAGGGGTCTCTCGAGGAATATGTGCGGCTGTTTAATCTCGGCGCCGAGAGCAATATCCCCACCTGGTATACCTCGGTGCTCCTGCTGCTGTCGGCCGCTCTGCCGGCCTATATCGCCTCCGAACTGGGAAAAAGCGCGGGGGCAGCAGCGGACGTTCGCTGGAAAATTCTGGCCGGCATTTTTCTCTACCTGTCGGTCGACTCCGCGGCGATCATTCACGATATTACGCTGGAAAAGCCGCTCCTGGAAGCCTGGCACACCGATGGACTCCTGTATTTTCCCTGGGTCATCGTCGGCTGGATTTTTCTCGCCGTTTTCGGGCTGGTATTTTTCAATTTCTGGCGCGGCCTGCCCGACCCCACCCGGCCGCTGCTGGCCGCGGCCGGCATCCTCTACGTGAGCGGCGGGCTGGTTCTGGAAATGGTCAGCGGATACCTGTTGGAGTACCAACCCTCCTCCCTGCTGCTGCGCGGCACCGTGGCCACCCTGCAGGAGACGGCCGAACTGCTCGGGCTGGTCTTCTTTATCTACGCTCTCCTGGACTTTCTCCAGCGGCGCCAGGCCCGGCAGCGACCGCCGGACAGGCGGCAGGCCTGAATCGATGGACGGGAAGCAAAAACCCCCGGCGATGACCGGCAGGAGCGTGTGACACAGCCCATGCGAATTGGAATGATGCTGCGCGCATTTGGCGAAAAAGGGGGAGTGGGGGTTTACACGCGCAACCTGGTGAGCGAACTCCTGGCGCTCGACCAGGCCAACGAGTACGTTCTCTACTACCAGGAGGCGTCCGACGCCGGCCGCTTCGCCGATCGGCCCAATGTCCTGGAAAAAATTCTGCCGATTCAAAACAAGGCGCTCTGGGATCAGATCGCCATCCCGTGGGCCTGCCGGCGGGACCGGATCGACCTGGTCGTCCATCCCAAGTTCACGGCGCCGCTGCTGGCTCGCTGCCCGGCCGTCATGGTGGTGCATGGGGCCGACTGGTTCATGCCCGACCAGGCCCACTACTATCACTGGCTCGACGTGCGCTATATGCGGGCCGTCATGCCCTTCTATTTTAAAAAATGCGCCCTGGTCATCTCCGTATCCCGCCTGACCACCGAAAATTTCAACCGGGTGCTCAACCTCCCGCCGGACAAAGTCAAGACAATCTATTTCGGCCCGGCCCGCCACTTCCAGCGGGTCACCGATCCGCGCCGGCTGGCGGTCGTGCGCAGCCACTACGAGCTGCCGCCGCATTTTATTCTGACGCTGACCAAGGGGCGGGGCGGGGATAAGCGCAAGAATCTGGGCCGGCTCTTCCAGGCCTACGCCCGCTACCACAGCCGGACGGCCGACCCGATCAAGCTCGTGGTGGGCGGGGAAAATGCAGCCCACTTCCAGGAGCTCTATCACCTGCCGCTGGAGGGATACGGCCGGGATATTCTCTTCCCCGGCTGGATCGAACAGGCCGATCTGCCGGCGGTCTATACGATGGCCGACCTCTACCTCTACCCCTCCAACCTGGAGGCCTTTCCCATTCCGCTGACCGAAGCCATGACCTGCGGCACGCCGATTGTCACCTCCAACGTCAACGGCCTGGCGGAAATTGCCGGGGATGCGGCCGTGCTGGTCGACCCGACCGATCCCGAGGCGATCGCGGGGGCGATCGAGCGGGTCCTCGGCGACACCGATCTGCGGGCATCCCTGTCTGCCCGGGGGCGGGAGCGGGCCCGGCTGTTCACCTGGGATCGCTGCGCCCGCGAATTCCTGGCCAGCCTGGAGGCGCTCAACGAAGGGGCGGGGGAAAAACGGTATGCCGCCCCCTGAGTGGGAGACCCATTTTCAGGGGACGCTGCTCGTGCTCGTCCCCCACATGGACGACGAGGCGCTGGCCTGCGGCGGTCTGATCGCCCTGCTGCCGGAAAAAAGGCGGATTCACCTGGCGTACGCTACCGACGGCCGCGGCTCGCCCGCGCCGCTGCTCCCCTGGCGGGATCATGTCGATCGGGATCTCAAGGAGGCGCGCCTGGCGGAAGCGCGGAACGCGCTGGCCGTCCTGGGAGTGCCGGCGGAGAATCTCTGCTTTTTTAGCCTGCCGGACGGCCGCCTGCAGCGCAGCCAGACGGAGCTGCGCCGGCGGCTGGAGGAGCAGCTCGACCGGCTGCGCCCGGACCATCTGCTGATTCCCTTTCGCTACGACCGCCATCCGGATCACCTGGCGCTCAACCACGCCGCCATGGCGGCGGCGCGGACCGGCCGGTTTGCCGGGCCGATCACGGAGTATTTCGTCTATCACCACTGGCGGCTGCTGCCGGAAAAAGACATTCGCCGCTACATCCGGCCGGCCGATCTGCTGACCGTCGACACGGCCGCGGCCGCCGAGCGCAAGCGGGCGGCGCTCGCCTGCTACACCAGCCAGACGACCCGCTTTTTCTCCTGGCAGACCCGACCGAACCTGACGCCGGCTCTCCT
>JBFFZG010000490.1:0-2840 GCA_041568735.1 Promineifilaceae bacterium (SeqCode) | reverse complement strand
GTGCCCCGGCCCGGGCGCAGCGGTTTGAGCCTATTCGTCGGGGATGCCGACTCCCTGCGTGCAGAGGGCGCCCGGCTCCGGTCCCTTCTGCCGGTAGCGATCGATAAACTCGTCGACCCGGTCGTCGGGGACGGTGTCGATGACCAGCTGGCGGCTCCAGGCGGACATGACCACTTCGCTTTCCAGCCCGGGATAGGGGCTCATGAGGATATAGCCCCGGCCGCGGACGAGATCGCGCAGATCTTCGACTTTCTCGGAGGCCAGATCCGGCCGGTAGGCGATCCAGACGGCGCCGTGTTCCAGGGAATGGACGGCCAGATCGTTGTCGACCGGCTGGCTGTAGATGCCGCAGTTCTGCCAGCGGGGGTTGTGGGCGCCGCCGGTCGGGGGGAGGGCGCCGGTTGCAAAGGTGGCTTCACCCACATGTTCCCGGGACTGCTCCCCGAAAAAGACGAGCCCTTCCACATCCGGCCGCAGGACGTTGAAGAGGACCAGCCCGACGAGGAGGACGGCGATGATCCCGACCGGCACCCAGAGGCGAATCTGCCGGCGCCGTTTTTCCTCGGCCATGCGCTGCCGCTGTCGTTCAGCACGCGTTGGTTTCTTTTTGTCCGATGAAGTCATACTTGCTATCTCCGCTGATGTTTTCCGCACGCCATCCGGCCGCGGGCCAGGCTGAATTGTAAGGTATTTCCCGGCCCGCAGGCGAATCGAATTACCGGGGTGGGAGACGGAGGGCGGTAAAGCGGTCAGCCGGCCGCGGCGGCGAAGCGGGGCAGCGCCCGCTCGATCATGTCCATGTTGGCGGTCAGGGAGATGCGGAAGTAGCCGGGCATTTCGGCGACCTGGCCGGGCAGGCAGAAGACTCCATTTTCGGCCAGCCGGTCGCAGAAGGCGACGTCATCGGCCCAGGGGGAGCGGGGGAGGAGGTAAAATGTCCCTTCCGGGACATGCACCTCGTAGCCGGCCTCGCGCAGTCCGCCGACGAGGCGATCCCGCTTCTCCTGCAGGTGCTCGAGGTCGATAGACAGCCGCTGCAGGTCGCCCAGGGCGTACTGCATGAGAGCGTTGGCGGTGGCCAGGCCGCAGGCGACCTGGGTGGCGAGAACGGCCGGCCGCATCGCCTCGCGGTTGGCCATTTCGGGGGAGAGGGCGGCGTAGCCGAGCCGCTGGCCCGGGATCAGGAGGGTTTTGCCGTAGGTGTAAACGACAAAGGATTCGGGGTAGTAGCTGGTCGGGCTGGGGAAGGTATGGCCGTCGAAGAGAATGCGCCGGTAGGCCTCGTCGGAGAGCAGGTAGATCGGGCGGCCGTTCCTGGCGCTGGCGCGTGCCAGCAGCTCGCCGATCGCCTGCAGGGTTGCCGGCGGGTAGATCTTGCCGGTCGGGTTGTTGGGGGAGTTGACCAGGAGCAGGCGGGTTTTCGGCGTGACGGCCGCCTCGATGGCGGCCAGGTCGAGGTCGAAGGTGGCCGGGTCGATTTTAACGCGGACCGGAACCCCGCCGGCCGCCTGGATATAGGCCTCGTAGAAGAACCAGGGCGGGCTGATGAAGATCACCTCATCCCCGGGATCGAGTACGGTGTTGAAGACGAGCATGAGGGCGCCGGTGGCGCCGTTGGTGATGAAGATGTCGTTGGGGACGAACGGCCGGTTGAACTCCAGCCGCAGCGCCTCGGCGATGACTTCCTGTCCCCGTGGTTCATTAATCTTGTAGGCGAACCAGTATTCATCCTGAGGGGGGAGCACCCGGCCGATGGCGTCGACGACCCCGGGCAGCGGCATTTCGTGGGGATTGCCGTAGACGAAATCACAGGCATCGGGGCCGGCCAGGGCCACCTGCTCCTGGTAGCGGCCGAAGTGCTCAAAAAACGGAGCCATCGACTCCAGGGTTTGCCGGGTGCGCCCGGTTATGCGGGGAATTCCCATGGTTTTCCTCCTGAGACTGCGTTGGAAACATTCGACAGATCCCGCTCTGCGAAACCAGTGTGAGCGGGATTGGGCGGGCAGAAATGGGGACGGCTGGACCGAACAGGGTGGGATGAAGGCCGCTGGAAGAACCCACCGGATCATTCTAAATGAAATAGTCAGGGGGCCGCAAGGCCTGCCGGCTGACTTTCACATTTCTACCTCGTGGAACGCCGGCTAACCGCTGCGCCGGATAAAGGGGAGAAAAACCTGGCCCGGAACGAGCACCTGGGCCCGATCGGAATGCTCCGCGCCGTAAGGGGTGCCCTTCTGGACGGCCGTGAAGGTGGCCAGGTTGTCGGTTGTACGGGTAATCGCGGCCCCTACAGTGATGAAGGCGGAGGCCCCGGGGGTCAGGTTAAAGGGAAAAGACGCCAGGATCGAACCGAGCCGGTTGTCGTCCAGGGTCAGGCGGTTCAAGTCGATGTTGCCGGTATTGGTCATCTGATAGCAGTAGGTGACCGGCCCGCCGCCGAGCGGCAGCTGAACCTGTGAGGTGGTGGCGCAGATTGCCGGGTCGAGGCCGACGGTTTTAGTCAGCACGACCGATGCGAGGGCAGGCGTCACGTTAACGGTCGCCTGATCGGAGCTCGAGGCGATGTCGGTCGGCCCCGGGTTAAAGGCCGTGAAGGTGGCCGAATTCACGGTGGTCACGGTGATGGTGGTTGTTTGGGTGATGAAGGCGCTTGAACCCGGGCTCAACGTAAAGGGAAAATTATTCAGAATCGTGCCCAGCCGGTCGTCGATGAGGGTCAGCCGGGAAAACGAAACCGTACCGGTGTTGCGCATCATGTAGCAGTAGAACACCTGGCCGCCGCCGGCCGGCAGGTCGAGCGATTGGTCTGTGGCGCAGAGATTGGGATCGGTGCCGACGGT
>JBFFZG010000489.1:0-2853 GCA_041568735.1 Promineifilaceae bacterium (SeqCode) | reverse complement strand
GGTTGAACCACGCCTTTGAAAAGAAGCATCCCCGGGATATTCTCCGCTGGGGGCTGGCGATTTACGGCCGGGACATGCCCCTGGCCACCGGCTTCGGCCCCTCCGGCATCGTCATGCTCCACCTGGCCTGCCAGGAGACCCGTAATTTCCGGGCCTTTTTTCTGCAGACTGACCTCCATTTTGAGGAGACGATGGTCCTTCGACGGCAGCTCGAACGGCGACTTGGGATTGAAATCGAACCGATCGCGGCCACCCTCACGCTGGTAGAACAGGCCGGCCGCTACGGTCCCGATCTCTGGCGCAGCGATCCCGACTTCTGCTGTCAGCTGCGCAAAGTCGACCCGCTGACCCGCTACCTGGCCGGGAAAAGGGCCTGGGCGACCGCCATCCGGCGGGACCAGTCTCCCTCCCGGGTCAAAACCCCGATTCTCAGCTGGGACCACGCCCACCGCCTGTTAAAAATCTGCCCGCTGGCCGGCTGGCAGCGCGATCAGGTCTGGGACTACATTCGGGTCCACCATCTTCCCTACAACGATCTGCACGACGAGGGGTACCGGAGCATTGGCTGCGCCCCCTGCACCCGGCCGGCCGCCGCCGGGGAGGACGAGCGGGCCGGCCGCTGGGCCGGCCGGGAAAAAACCGAATGCGGCATCCATATCCAGCCGGACGGCCGCCTGGGTCCCCTGCGCCGGCTGCACCCACCGGAGGGCGCCGGATGAAACCCTATCCCCTGTTCTTAATCGGCCTCGAACGGCGCCACTGCCTCGTCATCGGAGGTGGAAGTGAGGCCGAGTTCAAAGTCCGCGGGCTGCTGGACTGCGAGGCAACCGTCACCGTGATCAGCCCCCGGCTCACCGAGGGTCTTCAGGCCTGGTCGGAGCAGGGTCGCCTGACCTGGATTCGGCGGGATTACCAGCCAGGGGACCTGCAGGGGGCTTTTCTCGTCATCGCCGAGCGGGGCGACCCGGCCCGCGCCGAGGCCATTTATCGCGAGGCCGAGGCGGAAAAGGCCCTCGTCACCGTCATGGATGACATCCCCCACTGCAGCGCGGTCGCCGGCTCGGTCGTTCGGCAGGGGGCGCTGACCATCGCCATTTCCACCGCCGGGGCCGCGCCCGCTCTGGCCGTGCGCCTGCGCCAGCAGTTCGAGGCGGCCTTTGGTCCGGAATATAGCCACTTCCTGGCCTGGATGCAGGCCCTGCGGCCGGAGATGGCCGCCGCCTACCCCGCCTTTTCCGAAAGGCGCCGGCGCTGGTACGATCTGATCGATTCTGATGTCCTCAGCCTGATCGAGGCGGGAGAATTCGCCCGGGCCCGGACGCGCATCGCCGAGATTTCCGGCCTTCCCGAACTCGAAAGCGCCCTCCCCCTCCCGGCCGGGAACGGCGGCTGATTCCCGGCCGCGCGTCCCCATCGAATCATCGTCAGCCAACCGTGGGTCGGTCGACCGGCAGCCGGCCGCCGCCCACTCTATCCTGGGTTCATGAAACTCAGGTGGGGTCTGATTGTCCTGACCTTCTTAATTCTGGCCGCCTGCGGCCGGCCGCGGGCCGAGCCGCCGGCCGATCGCTTCGTCCAGGGTTCCTATGCCTATCCCTTCCTGGAAAACCGGCTCTTTGTCGTCGATATCTCCCGGCCGGACCGGCCGCACCGGGTCGCCCAGCTCGATCTGGGCACCCGCATCGTGCGGGTGCGGGCCGCCGGGGTGTTCGTTTATGCGCTCCGCCACGCTGAAATTGCCAGCGTGCCCGGGCAGATCGTCCGGCCCGGCGGGCTGGTCGTCATCGACGTCGCCGACCCCGAGCGGCCGGCCGTCGTCGGAGCGCTCACCGCCCCGGATTATCCCCACCTGTTACACCAGCCGGCTGGTGCGCTCGATCGGCTGCTCGTCGCCGATTATTCAACCCTTTACACCGTTGACGTGCGCCGGCCCGATCTACCAACCCTGCGCACAACCGATCCCCTGCCTGAAGACGCCCCCGGCCTGGAAACCCTGCTGCAGCCCACAGATCGACTCATCGGTCTGGGGGGTGGGTGCAGCATGCGCTCCCCTTCCTGCATCGGCCTGGCTGCCCAGTTCGATCTGGACAACGGCCGGCCGGCGCTGGCGTCGATCGAGCGGCTCGATTTTCCGATTTATGACGCGGCCGTCGCCGGGCATGTCCTCTACACGGCCGGCCGTGGGCTGGCCTTTGCCCCGCTCGACGACCTGTCCGCCCTGGCCGGCAGCTACCGCCAGGCCCCGTACGGCTACTACCAGTCGCTTCTGGCGGCCGCGGACGGCTACCTCTTCCTGGCCACCGATCACCGGCTCCTCGTCTTCGACCTGGCCGACCCGCTCGACCCGCGGCCGATCGCCGAGGTCGAGGTGGCCCCGGAAGGAAGCTACTTCCTCGATCTGGCCCGCCAGGATGACCGGCTGTTTCTCATCAGCAGCGCCGGGCTGCTGGTCATCGATATTTCCGACCCGGCGGCGCCGCGGACGAGTGGGTTTGTCGATTTAACCTCCTGAACTTACCACTACGCGAAACATGATCCGCCGCCTGCTCATCCTGCTCCTGATTCTGATTCTGCCGGCAGCCCCACGTCCCAGGCCGACCGGCTGCCAGCGCTTCCCCTGCCGGCGCTCTCCGAAGACGCGGCGCCCCACTTCGACGGCCGACCCTTTCCGCCGGCATGGGCCAACCCCGGCGGCGACGGACTGCCGTTCGACCTGGCCGCCTATGCCGATTTCGCCAGCGCGGTGGCCCGCATCGAGCGGGAATGGCCCCGGATCGGGCTGGTGACGCTCTGGAACCTGAGCTACGGCCCGTCAATCGACCCGGAAATGGCCGGCTTCAGCCTGCTCGATCC
>JBFFZG010000488.1:0-2883 GCA_041568735.1 Promineifilaceae bacterium (SeqCode) | reverse complement strand
TCTCGGCGACCGCCGCCTCGAGGACCGGAGCCGCTCGCGGTCCGTCGAGGAGCTCCGAGGAATCGAGGAGGGTCTGGGCCCGGCACAGCTCCGGCCCCGGCGCGCGGATGACCGGTGTGACCATGCTGTCGAGATCCCACTGAGGACCGACTTTCAGGCTGGCGGCCGCATCCCGCAGCTGCCGCAAAAAGGTCGGGTTGTCGTAAACTTCCGCCTCGAGGACGGCCAGGCTGGCGGCCGAACATTTTTGCCCATTGTGCCCGAAGGCGGATTTTACGAGGTCCTTGATCGCCTGGTCGTGATCGGCCATGGCGGTGATGATCAGGCTGTTTTTGCCCGAGGTCTCGCCGAGCAGGTGCAGCGACGGTTTCCAGTGGAGGAACATCCGGCCGGTGGCATAGGCTCCGGTCAGGATAACCGCGTCGACCCGGTCGTCCGTCACGAGCGCCCGGCCGACCTCGTCATCGCTCGTCGGAACAAACTGCAGGACGTCGGGCGAGATGCCGGCCTCCCACAGGGTGCGGCACAGCTCCCAGCCGACCAGGACCGCTTCTGGCGCCGGCTTCAGGATGACCACATTGCCCGCCATGAGCGAAGCCAGCACGCCGCCGCAGGGGATGGCCAGCGGGAAGTTCCACGGCGGTGTGACGAGGACCGTGCCAAAGGGGGTCAGTTCGCAGTCGGCCAGCTCCGGCCCGGCCAGGTCGAGCGAGCGGGCGTAGTAGTTGGCGAAATCAATCGCCTCCGAAACCTCGACATCGGCCTCTTCCGGCCGCTTACCGCCGTCCCGCATCATGGCCCCAATCAGGTCCCCGCGCCGGCGCGCCAGCGCTTCGCCGCAGGCCGCGAGCAGCGCCTTGCGCTCGGGGACCGGCCGGCCGGACCAGGCCGCCCGGGCCTCCCGAGCCACTTTGAGGGCCTGGTCGATTTCTTCCTGAGACGCCTGGGCATACCGGTAGGAAACCTCACCCGGCCGGGCTGGATCGTGGCCGTCGGCCACCCGCCCGGCCGCGGTTGCCTCCCGCTCTCCATGGTCGGGTCCCAGATACCGTCCCCCGATGCGCAGGGGGACCGCGGGCAGTTCGGCCGTCTGCCAGCGATCGCGGATCTCCCGAATCCACTGCTGATTGGCCGGGAGGGAGAAGTCGGTATCCGGAATGTTGGCGAAGGGGGCCTCGGGGTTGAAGCCGATGGCTTCGTCGAGCCGGTTCTGGCGCCGCTGAGCCCCTTCGGCGACCTCGCCCATGCGCCGGTAGGCGTTCAAAAAGAGGTTTTTCTGCTTCTCCCATTTGTCGGATCCCACTTCCAGGCCGAAAAGATCGTGCAGAAAGTTTTCCGGGGCGGTGTTTTCGTCGAGCCGGCGAATCAGGTAGGCGATGGCGCTGTGAAAATCCTCTTTTTTGACGACCGGGGCGTAGAGCAGCAGGCCGCCGGCCTTTTCTTTCACGACCCGGGCCTGGTGGTTAGCCATCCCTTCGAGCATTTCAAACTCGACATAATCCTGCACGCCGAATTTTTCCTGCAGCAGCAGAGCATAGGCCATATCGAACAAGTTGTGGCTGGCCACCCCCAGGTTGACGGCTTCGACCCGGCCCGGCCGGCAGCCGTAGGTCACCATACGCCGAAAATTGGCGTCGACCTCCTCCTTGGTCCGGTAGGGGGCCTGCTCCCAGCCGTGCCAGGCCGCTTCGACTTTCTCCATGGCCAGGTTGGCTCCTTTGACGATGCGCACCTTGATGGGAGCACCTCCCGCGGCCACGCGCTGAATGGCCCAATCCGTCAGGGAGCGCTGGGCGGGGAAGGCGTCCGGCAGATAAGCCTGGAGGACAATCCCCGCGCGAAAGGGTTGAAATTCCGGCTCGTCGAGCACCTGGGTAAAGGCGTTGAGGGTCAGGTGCAGGTCGCGATATTCCTCCATGTCGAGATTGACGAATTTCGGCAGGCGCCTGCCGTTTGCCTGTTCAAACTGGTAGCGCATCGCCTGCCGATAGAGCGTGCGCAGGCGATCCTTGATCTTTTCCAGCGTTTCTTGGTAGGCGACGAGATTGATCTGACTGAAGATCGATGAAATCTTGACCGAGATGTACTCGATTTCCGGCCGGGCGAGCAGCTCCAGGTAGGCCTCGAGCCGGCGGCCGGCTTCTTCTTCTCCGAGTATCGCCTCGCCAAGCTGGTTGATGTTGAGCCGGGTCCCCTGGGCGCGCCGTTCGTGCAGGTAAGGGCGGAAAGCGGCTTCCTCGGCCGGCAGAATGACCGCCCGCGTTTCCTGGCGCAGGCGGGCGACGATGGCCGGCACGACCACGCCTGGCAGGAACTGGCCCGCCACGCTGCCGACCTTGAGGGCGGCCTGCTCGAGCAGAGAAAAATAGCGTGGAATGCCGTACCCCCGCAGGAGGTGGCGGATCTGGTCGGCGATGCGGGCCGGATTGTGGCTGCGAAAGGCCTGGTCGGACAGGGCCATCGTCAGCGCTTTACCGGCCGGATCATCCATCATGCCGGCGATTTTAGCGCCTTGATCTCGTTCGGCCGGGGTCTGATTGGCCTGCGCCTCCACCAGGAGCTGGCCGGCCAGATCAACCGCCTGCAGCGCCAGTGATTCATCGATCAGGTCC
Organism: Promineifilaceae bacterium (SeqCode); assembly: GCA_041568735.1. Taxonomy (GTDB): domain Bacteria; phylum Chloroflexota; class Anaerolineae; order Promineifilales; family Promineifilaceae; genus WTJY01. The sequence continues at coordinate 271 of JBFFZG010000488.1, read as the reverse complement.
GAATCAGCCGGTGGTGGTGAGGCCGCGGCTGTCAAAGGACTGGGAACGGTCATGATGCCTCCAGGAACAGGGGCCGGGGAATCGATCGCCCTTCAAAGGGGGCCATCGCCCTGGCCGCGTTTAGATTAATTCGAGTTGCCTGCCGGTCAATGGCCGCGAAAGCCGAGAGCATGGGAGATCTCCCCGGTGGTCGCAGCGACGAGCCGGCCAAAATCATCCAGCTCAGACCGGTCGACCCGGATGGACGGGCCGACGATGCTGATGGCCGCCT
>JBFFZG010000487.1:0-2897 GCA_041568735.1 Promineifilaceae bacterium (SeqCode) | reverse complement strand
CTGGCCACGGCCGGCGCCGATGGGCTGGCCAAAATCTGGGAGGTGGCCAGCGGCCGGGAGCTGCTCGTGCTGGCCGGCCATACCGACGGGCTGCACGCCCTCGCCTGGAGCCCCGACGGCCGCTTCATCGCCACGTCCAGCGACCAGGAAGACACGTCGGTCCGGGTCTGGGACGCTGCCACGGGAACCGAGATCTACAAACTGGAAGGGCATCGAATTCGGGCCGTGGCGCTCGCCTTCAGCCCGGACAGCCGGCGGCTGGCCAGCGGCGGCAGCGAGGGGGATGTCAAGATCTGGGATCTCACGACAGGCAGGGAGCAGGTCGACCTGGCCGGCCTCGTCACGACCATCCGTTCGCTCGCCTGGACCCCGGACGGCCGCCAGCTGATTACCGGCGGGGGCGGCAGCACCGATCCGATCCGCGTCTGGGATGCGGAGACGGGCGCCCTGATTAAATCCCTGGGCAGCCATCTGCGGATTCTGGCGCTGACCCGCGACGGCCGCCGGCTCTACACCACCTCGGACAGTTCCCGGGGTGGACAAAATGCGGTGCGCGTTCTCGCCGTCCCCCTGGAGGATGCGGTCGCCCTGGCTCGCGAGCGGCTGACCCGCTCCCTCACCCCCAGCGAATGCCGGCAGTACCTGCACTCCGACTGCCCGGCCGGGAATTAAGCGTTTCCAGGAGTGCGAAACGCACAAGAGGGGCTGTCAGGGTAGGTGGCAGCCCCTCTTCCGCGTTTTGGCTCCGACCCAGGGGGCGGCAGGCAAAAAAAATCCCGCCGCCGGGGCGAACGGGATAGGTGCCTGCCGGCCGCAGCCGGCGTTTTTTTTGACTTCCTGGACTGCCCCCGGCGAAGTCACGCCTCGCTCTCGAAGGTTTCCGATCCTTCAGGGAACAGCCTGACCGGCGCCCGGCCGGCCGGTGAGTGTGAGATAGATGCTCGACCGTCTTCGGGAAAGGAACCCCCTTGGTGTTACGTCGCTCGTGTGGAGGGAACCTCTGAGGTCATCACCCAAACTGGATCACAATCATATCTCGGGCCGTCGCTCGCCTCCGGACCTGAGCATCTATCTCACCTCTTCCTCTGCGATTCTATTATATCGTATAAAGCGATTTTTTTTATGAAATCTCCTACCGGTTTCCCCGGGGTTGAAAACTGGTTCTTTCGATGCCATAGGGGGCGGGCGAAGATGATAACAAGCGGCCGAGTTCGCGACGGCCGGTCTGCCATCTGCAGCTTCCCGATGCCGGCTGCCGGGTGCATAAAATGCTGCCCCACCGAAGAAGACCAAACTCGGCCGATTCCACCTATGCGCTGACGCGGCTGGCCTCGCCCCGGTTTTTCCCTGGAATCGCCCGAATCATAAGCGAATCATAGGAAGGATGTACCCGGTTTTTACTCAATATTTCCTTGTCACCAGCGTCTCCATCAGTATGATTGACATGACCGCCACGGCCGGAGCGCGCCCGGCCCTGGGGCGATCTTTGGCTCACCTGTTGTTTTCGCGGGCACTTTTCCCATCCAGCCACTCAGGTCAGGGCAGAGACAGCTTGTTGCCGGTAATTTGAGTCTGGAGTTGAATGAATGGCTGATTTCCAACAGCATCAGATGGAGCTGGAAAAAACACATCCGACCGGGGTCGAGGAATGGGTCTGTCCTACCTGCCGCCGCCGGTTTATCGTCTCGTGGCCGCCCAACTACAAGAAAATCGTTCTGGAATCGGGCGACGAACAGGCTTTCCACAGCGGGGGCAAGGGTGGGATCCAGATGCAGCTGTCTCAAAAGAGCGACCCGCAGCCCGAGCCGGCTGGCGACGAGGACGGGTTCTCGCTTGCCGAAGCATGGCACGCAGCCCTGGCCGATCTCGATTTTTCCGATTGGCCGGACACGGATGGGTAAGCACTCCCGACCAGGATTTTTACTCCCAGAAGTTCCGATAATTCAATAGACCTGGAGAACCGGCAGTTCCAGAAATCCCACCAGCCGGGATTCTCCGGGAATCCCGACGATGGCCTGAACCCGGTAAATTCCCGGGTCCAGCGCCAGCTCCGGCAGCCTGACCGCGAAGCGGGCTGACCCGGCTGGCGTCGGCTCGGCGGCCGTTTTAGCCAGCAGCTGTTCCTGGCCATCCGTCCGGCCGGTTCGCCGGGAGGCATAGACCTCGACCTGGCAGCGGGCCGCCTGCGGCAGCAGGCTGGAAGGGATATTTCCGGTCAGTTCGTAGGTCACTTCGAGATCAAAGGGGACATGGCCGTGGAGCGGGCCGGCGAAAACGGGACCGGTTTCACTCAGCGTAAGCGGCGCTTCCTGGTCCGGCGGTTGGAAGGCGCGCAGCTGGACAATGGCGATGTGGACCGGGGCTGCCGGCGCGGCGGCCGGCTGCTCTCTATCGACTGCCGCCCGGGGTTTCACCGGGGGCCGCTCCTCATCGAGGTTCAGGTGGGCGGCCATCCACTGTTCCATCTCCCCCGCGGCGAATTCACGCCAGATATTCTCTTTGCCGTCGGCCATGCGGTGCACCTTGGTTCGGCGTAGAATCTCCCCGCCGGCCGTCGTCTGCTGCTGAAAATCGACGATGAATTCCGCGATCGAGCGCCATTCGCCGTCGCCCGGCCGGCTTTTGGCCTCGGCGCTGGCGGCCGGCCGGCCCATTTCCCGTTTTTCTGGGTCGGCGGGAGGATCCGCGACCAGGGCGCCGGCCGCTTCAATCCAGGCTTCCATTTCAGGGAGCGTCACCCGGTGACCGGCTGCTTTCAGCGCCGCAACGGCTTCCCCGCCGGGCAGGGCCGCCAGATCCCGGTACGTTCCTACTTCCAGCACCTCTCGCAACCAAGTCTGGCGCGCCTCGCCAATTCCCTTGATCGCCATTAAATCATCCTGCACAATGAGTTCTGG
>JBFFZG010000486.1:0-2908 GCA_041568735.1 Promineifilaceae bacterium (SeqCode) | reverse complement strand
GACGTCGCCGGTCATCGGCGGCGGCAGGTCCGGGTAGCGCCCGCGCAGCTCCGGCATGAGCTGGCTCAGCTCGGCCAGCCAGACATCCTCCAGCAGATCCTCCGGCGCATTTTCCTGCTCCAAACGCACGCGCAGCGCTTCGATCACCGGCTCGTAGGAAAGGCGGCCGCCCGTCTCAAAAACCCGTCCCTGCCAGATGTCCACCTCCGGCGTATCGAGCCTGACCCACTCCCGGAACGCCTGCAGCAGCCGCGTTTTGCCGACACCGCCCGCCCCGATGACCACGCAAAGGCAGGCGCCTTCGGCCACGGCCCGGCGAAAATCAGCGGCCAGCCGGCCGTGCTCCTCGCTGCGGCCGACGAACGGCATGCGCAGCGGCTCGTCGGCCGGCGAACCGGCCGGAGCCGGAGACAGCCGGTCCGCCTGGATGCGTTCAAACAGGTCGGTCGTCACGCCGGCCGGGCTGATGCCCAGTTCGGCTGCCAGCACCGTCCGGCACTGCGCGTAGGTGGCCAGGGCGTCCGACCGGCGGCCGCTCAGCGCCTGAGCCGTCATCAGCCGCCGGTAGGCGGTCTCATGCAGCGGGGCGCGGGCCACCCAGCGGGCGGCCGCTTCCACGGCGGCGGGGTAATGGTGATCGGCCAGCAGGTGACCCGTCAGCCGGTCGTAGGCCGCTTCCACCTGCCGCTGGCAGGCCTCGCGTTGGGTGGCCGCCCAGGTGTCAAATTCGGGTGCATCGGGCAGGGAGAAGCCCTCCAGGAATTCCCCCCGGTCGATTGCCAGGATCTCGGCGAGTGCCGCGATAGAGGGGGCGGCATCGACGGCCGCGGCCAGCCGGGCCAGGTCCAGATCGGGCGTCCCACCGAAATCCAGCCCCACCTGGCCGCCTTCGGCGACCAGGACCTCCCCCGCCGGCCGCAGGGCCCGCCGCAGGCGCGACAGCGTGGCTCTCAGAGTGACGGCCCCCTTGCGCGCGTCCGTTTCCGGCCACAGCAGCGCCATCAACTTCTCCCGCCGGTGCATCCCGCCGGCCGCGGTCAGGTAAATGAAGAGCGCCAGCACTTTACGCGTGCGGAAAGAGAGCGGCTGGTCCCCGTAATGGATTTCGGGCGTGCCGAGCAGACGAATCCTGATTCGGCTCATGGGGCGTTTCCTGGCAGGCGGCCGGGCCGGTCACGTTTTTGGAACGCTTCAAGCATAGAGTGAAGAGCAGTATGACCTTATTAAAGCGAAAGGAGGAATCCGATGTCAACCAGTACCCACAAAGCGATCGTCCGGCGCTTTGTCGACCAGGTGTGGAATCAAGGCCGGCTCGATCTCCTGGAAGAATTCTTCGCCCCCGATGTCATCCTGCACGGCGCGCCGCCGGCCGCGGCATTGAGCGGGCGCGGCCCTCTGGAGGCGGCCCTCGGCCAGGCGCTCAAGGTTGCCCCGGATATCCGGCTGACCCTGCACGATGTGATCGCCGAAGGCAGCAAAGTCGTGACCCGCTGGTCGATGACGGCCACCCATCGCGGGGAATGGATGGGCATCCCGGCGACCGGCAAACAGCTCACCCAGAGCGGCGCCGCCATCTACCGCCTGGCCGACGCCCGGATCGCCGAAATCTGGGATTTTCCCGACAACCTGGGGCTGATGCAGCAGCTGGGGCTGGTCCCCGCCCCGGACGCGGACCGGCCGGCATGATGAGTTGGTGTCGGGGCGCGGTTCCGCTTCATTGGCAGCGGGCGCGCCGTTTGATTGAGAAGGGGATGGACCGAACGATTCCCCGATTGGAGAGTTTTAAGCAGAAGGAGAAATGAAAATGGTCGAGTTTACAGCTGAACGCACCGAATGGATCCAGGCCCCGATTGACGAGGTCTACGCCTATGTCAGTGATTTCCCGCGGCATGTGGAGTGGAACCACCAGCCCACGGAGATGACCCTGATGTCGACCGGGCCCGTTGGCGTCGGCTCCGTTTTTCGCACCTACGAGCAGCCGCCCAGCAACGCCTCCTGGTTCATGCGCGCGATCTGGCCGGTGGGCAAGTATCTGACCGGCAGTAAAGGCTATACGGAAGCGGAGATCACCGCCCTCGAGCCCGATCACCGGGTGGCGTGGAAAGCGCAGGCGCCATTGAACAATGGCGGCCTGATGGCCAGCACCGATTGGGTCATTGAACTGAAATCCGAAGGGGAGGCGACGAAGGTGACGCAGCGGGTCGACTTCCGCTTCTTCGGCAAGATGGGCAGCCGTGTGAATCCCGAAACGGCCGCGGCGCAGAACGGGGAAGAAATGTCGCGCAACCTGGCCCGGCTGAAGAGCATCCTCGAAGCGCAGACGGCCGGGGAAAAAGCGGCCAGCCGCAAGTCGATCGCCTGAAAGTCAGGCGCAGGATCCACGGGGTAACGCTCGCCGGGCGATCGGTGAATCCGGTGGACGGGCGTTACCTCGTGGGTCCTGGTGAACTTTCTCGTTTGTTCAAAGCCCCGCCTCAGCAGAGAGCATCCTTCACTGCCAACCCCGACCGGGATACTCGCTGACAGAAGACGCACCGACCCTCGAAGCCGTGTTTTTGGAGCCAGCCATCCTCTGCTGGAATGTTTTACCAGCTCCCCTCGATTCGTTTTTTCCGCAGCCGAATCAGAAGAGCCGTCGCGGCGTCGGGCGGAAACGCGGGTCTCAGCCAACGAGCCGCTTGCGCCAGGTCTGCCGCCGGCAGCCCGTTGGGCCAGGGGGATGACATGTGGCACCCGGATTGATGACAGCTGTTACCTCACTGACTACCTGGCGGTTGTCTACACTACAGGATAATTGGGCAACCAGCGCGAAATACTTTTTGTTTCTGAACAACTGATTCTTCGACCAGTGATCAACGGGAGGTCCAACATGCTGCGAAACGCTTTTTTCTGTCTCCTGGGCTCGGTG
>JBFFZG010000485.1:0-2943 GCA_041568735.1 Promineifilaceae bacterium (SeqCode) | reverse complement strand
TCCATCAATATTTAACCCGGCAAAGCGCTCGAAGGTGATATCGTCAAACCGGAGCCCGTACAGAGCCTTCAGCTGAGCCATCAGCTCCAGGTAGGTGTCCCGGATCCGCTTTGACCAGTCCAGGCCAAGGCGCCCGGCCGCCGCCTTGATCGCCTCCTCCGGCCCCTCCAGCTCGACAAATTGGCCGTAGGGCAGGGTATCGAGGACAGCCTCGACCTCCCCCAGGTGCCAGGTCTCCCGATATTTTTCGTAGACCTGCCGGGGTTCGAAACCGATTTTTTGCAGGATGGCGTCCATGGCCGCAAAATCGGAAACGTGGACTTCGATCTCTTCTCGAATCCTGGCCTCGGCGGCCGCATCCTCCGCCGCCGACCCTTTGAACGTCAGCCGAACCCGGTCATCCTGCCGCAGCCGCAGCAGCCGGCCGCCTCGCTCAAGCCGGCCGTCCGTCGTATCGTAGACGACATTGCGCTCGTACCGGCGAGGCGTTCCCAGTACAGCCCCGGCCGCCCGCAGGACTTCCCGCACCACTTCGTGATCCGGAACGAAGAATTTGACTTCCGTTTCGAGAGGCATGGCATCAGTCGGGGCCTTTTGATGGGCCATCTCTTGCGATCGCCGCCAGGCGGCGCAGAATGCGGGCTGCGGAGCCATCCTCGATAATCCCGGCCCAGAAGCCGCTGGAAAAGCGCTCGCCGCGCACGCAACAGGTCAGCATGGTTCGAAACTGGTCGCGATCGGCCCGGGCGCATCATTCGCCCAGCGGCCGGCCGTGGCCGGGTCATAAACCGTTTCCAGCCGGATCGAGCACCTGACTTGCTCGAAAAAGTGGGGCAAACAGGAATCGTTTTCGGGATAGGGAAAGCTGTCGGTGATCCAGCGGTGTACCGGCGGCCGGTGGGGATTTTCCAGCTCGGGCAGCAGGGCCAGGAGAGCAGCCCAGGCCTCCGGCGGCGGATCCGGCCGCTCAGGCATCTGCATCCGTGTCACCCACCAGGATGAGGATCGCATCCTTCTCCACCGAATCCCCGGCGGAAACATTCACCGCCAGCACGGAGCCGTTACGGGTCGCCTTGAGTTCATTTTCCATTTTCATCGACTCGAGAATAACCACGGTCTGACCCTGCGACACGTGATCGCCGACGCCGACCGGCACCCGAATCACCACCCCCGGCATGGGAGCCCGGGTCGGGACGACCCCGGTGTCCGCTTCCAGCTCACCCCGCGCTTTGGCCAGCCGGTAGGCGCGCTCGTCCTGCACCTGAACATCGTACAGCTCGCCCCGCAGCAGGATATTCCAGCGATCGCGGTCGGCCATCTGAATCGAGGCCTCGTAGGATCGGTTTTCGATCAGCAGGGAAACCAGCCCCCCTTCGCCCAGCTGCTGCAGGTCAGCGTCGTAGGGTTCGCCGTTGACGAGCGTCCGGCCGCTGGCTTCCAGCTCGATGATGTACTCGTTGTTGTTAATTGTGGCGATGTATTTCATGGTAGATCAGGGGTAAGTTTGAACAGGGAACGGGGAACGGGGATCATCGTTTGAGGCGCTCCCAGCGGCTGAGCCATTTCCAGTTGCTGGTGTCGCGCGCGCCGGGGGCCACCATCTGGCCGAGGTATTCCCCCTGCCGGTGGGCCATGATCGCGGCGATAATGGCCGCCTCCATTTCTTCCTGGGCGGCTTCGCCGCGCATGCTGAACTCCCTTTCGACAAACTGAGTGTCAAAGGTACCGGCCATGAAGCGCGGACTGTCCATCATGTGCTGGTGGAAAGGGATATTCGTCTGGACTCCCATGATGTGGTATTCGCCGAGTGCCCGCCGCATGCGCAGGATCGCCTCCGCCCGCGTTTTACCGTAGCAGATCAGCTTGGCGATCATCGAATCGTAGTAAGGAGAAATTTCAAAGCCCTCAAAGACCCCGGTATCGACGCGGACGCCGGGCCCGGTCGCGACCCGCATCGTGGAAATTTTGCCGGTTGCCGGCATGTAATTGTTGTAGGGATCCTCGGCATTAATCCGGCACTCGATCGCCCAGCCCTCCATGTGGATGTCGCTCTGGCTGTAGCGCAGCTGGCGGCCGCGGGCGATGCGCAGCATTTCCTGGACGATGTCGACGTCGGTGACCAGTTCGGTCACCGGGTGCTCGACCTGCAGCCGGGTATTCATTTCGAGGAAATAGAAATTTTTGTCTTTATCGACCAGGAATTCGACGGTGCCGGCGCTGACGTAGTCGACGGCCCGGGCGGCCGCCACGGCAACCGCCCCCATTTTTTGCCGCAGCTCCTCGTCGACGAAAATCGACGGGCATTCCTCGATCAATTTTTGATGGCGGCGCTGCAGGGAGCATTCCCGTTCGCCGAGATGGATGACATTGCCGTGGGCGTCGGCCAGCACCTGGATTTCGATATGGCGGGCGCTGGTGATCATTTTTTCCAGGTAGACAGTGCCGTCGCCGAAGGCGGCTTCGGCCTCCCGGCGCGCGCCGGCCAGGGCGGCCGGCAGGTCCTCGGCCCGCTGCACCGGGCGCATGCCTTTTCCCCCACCGCCAGCCGCCGCCTTGACCAGCAGGGGGAAGCCGACCTCCGCCGCCGCTTCGAGGAGCTCGTCGTCGTTCAGTCCGGGCTCGGTGCCCGGCACAATCGGCACGCCGGCCGCCCTGACGGCCGCCCGGGCCACCTGCTTATCTCCCATCGCCTCGATCGCTTCCGGCGGCGGGCCGACGAAAACCAGGCCGGCGTCGTAGCAGGCCTGGGCGAAGGCCGACCGCTCGGCCAGGAAACCGTAGCCGGGGTGCACCGCTTCCGCCCCCGATTTTTTGGCCACGTCGAGCAGCTTCTCGATGACCAGGTAGCTCTCCCGAGCCGGCGGTGGCCCGATAAAATAGGCCTCGTCGGCATAGCGCACGTGCGGCGCGTTCCGATCGACCTCGGAATAGACGGCCACGGTG
>JBFFZG010000484.1:0-2944 GCA_041568735.1 Promineifilaceae bacterium (SeqCode) | reverse complement strand
GGCACGTCGAGATCGACCGCCCATAAGACGTGATCGCCGTACATTTTGACCTGGTCGATTGTCTGGTTGGCCCCGCTGTGGCGCAGTTCGGGCGGCCGGTCGGCCGTGAGGACGATCAGGGGGATCTGGGACATGTGGGCTTCGATCACCGCCGGGAAAAAGTTGGCCGCGGCCGTGCCCGAGGTGCAGACCAGAGCCACCGGCCGGCCGGACGCCTGGGCCATTCCCAGCGCCAGGAAGCCGGCGCTTCGCTCGTCGAGCTGCAGATGGCGGCGGATGGCGGGGTGTTCGTGAAAGGCGACCACGAGTGGGGTCGAGCGGGAGCCGGGTGCCAGGCAGACGTCGCGCAGGCCGGCCGCGGCCAGCGCGTCGACCAGCGTGCGCGCCCAGATGATGGCGGGGTTTTCTTCGCGATCGCTTGACATTGGCTTAACTGACTGCGCCCAGCGCCTCCAGCATTGGTTTGAATTTCAGAGCGGTCTCCTGCCATTCGCGCTCCGGCACCGAATCCCCCACGATCCCGGCCCCGGCATAGGCCCAGACCCGATTTTCCTGGATGACGGCCGAGCGAATGGCCACCGCGAATGTGCCGTCGAGCCGGTGGTCGATCCAGCCGATCGGGGCGGCGTACCAGCCGCGCGGAACCGGTTCGAGCCGGGCCAGCAGGGGCAGTGCCTGGTCGCGGGGGGTGCCGCCGAGGGCGGGGGTCGGATGCAGGGCTTCGACCAGCGGCAGCACACCGTGAATTTCCGGATGGAGCTCCCCGTGCACCGGCGTGTGCAGATGATGAATGTTGCGCAGGGTGTAAATTTCCGGTTCGGTCGCGATCTCCAGACGGGCCGTCAGCGGCTGCAGCCTCTCTCGCATCGCCTGCACGACCAGGTCGTGTTCGTGCCGATCTTTGGCGCTGGCCAGCAGCGCCGCGGCGCTGGCCCGGTCGGCCGCTTCATCCCCGCCGCGCGGGGCGGAGCCGGCCAGCCCCATGGTGGTCAGCGCCCGGCCGTCGACCCGGACCAGCAGCTCCGGGGTTGCCCCCAGGAAGGCGTGGTGCGGCCGGGGTTCGAACAGGAAGCGGTAGCAGTCGGGATAGGCCTCGTTGAGATAGGTCAGCGCGGCCGTGATAGGGAGGCGCGTCCTGGACTGAATTTCACAGACGCGAGAGAGAACCACTTTCTGCAGGGCGCCGGCCCGGATCAGACCGGTGGCGGTGGTGATCATCTCCGTCCAGCTTTCGCCGCTCAGCGGGTAGTGAATCGTGAAATCGGCATCCTCTTCCGCCCGTTCCTGGCGGCCATCGGTGCGGCCCTGGCGCACCCGTTCCGCCACCGCTTCTTCCAGGGCGGGAATGACCTCGCGGGGATCCTCGCCTTCCGGAACGTGGGCGTTGATCGTCAGCCAGGCGTTCGGACCACGCTGCAGCAGCTGGTAGTGGGGCAGGACAAAATGGGCCGGATGGAAGGCGGCCCAGGTCTGGTCCGGGGTGAAATCGTCCTGGAAAGCGAAGCCGCCGAACAGCCGCGGGGCGGCCAGCGGTTCGGCCGAATGGGAGACTACCGCCCCGGCAAAGAGCTCGGCCGCCTGCCGGGCGATCTCCGCCATGCGCAGGGGCCCGTAGGCAAACAGCTCAACGGCCGCGCCGGCCCCGGCGAAGATGATCGGGTCCCGGCCGTCGTGCCAGTAAAAGCGGACCTGCCCCCGCGCCTCCCGCACGAAATCGAGGGCGGTCAGTCCCGGCGCCGGCCGGCTGACGCTCACCAGCGTGCCGTAGCGGGTGTTGAGGGTGGGTGGATCGGACATAGAACAGAGTGGAAAGTGAAAGTGGAAAGTGGAAAGTCAAAAGAGGTAAGTTTGCAGTCACTTTCCACTTTAAACTTTAAACTTTTAACTTTCCTCTTCTTACCCCCTTCTCTCTCCTACGCTCTGGAGGAGCATCGGCACCAGGCCGTCCATGATGCGCGACGGGGCCGGTTCGCCGGTGTATACATAGCGAATGACGACGTTGTAGATCGCCCCCATCCAGGCGTAGGACACGACTTCGAGGTCGAGCGGCTGGATCTGCCCGGCTTCCACCGCCTCCTGGAGATAGGAGCCGATCAGGCGGGCGAAGCGGTCGTTGGCCTCGAGCCGCTTCTGCTCGAAGGGCTGCCCGAGGCCGACCGCCTGGACGAGCAGGATTTTGGCCGGCTGCCGGTAGTGGCCGAAGGTCTCCAGGCAGGTTTCCAGGGCCACGCGCACCCGGTCCATGCCCAGCGGCTCTTTTTCAATCGCCTCGCGCACGCGCCGCTCGAGCAGGTTGGCGAACTGGTCGACCAGCGAAAGAAACAGCTTTTCCTTGTTGGGAAAGTGGAAGTAAATCGACCCCTTCGATGTTTGCGACTCGTCGGCGATTTCGTCGAGCCGGGTATCGTAATACCCCTTGGTGGCAAAAATATCGAGGGCGGCGTCCAAAATGCGTTCGCGGGTGGCTTCGGGATCTCGGTTCATGGTTTAGTCGAAAGTCGAAAGTGGAAAGTCGAAAGTGGAAAGTCGAAAGAGGTGACGCTTCTTCACTTTCGACTTTGAACTTTAAACTTTCAACTCATTAAACTGACTGGTCGGTCGATACAATTTTCACAAATGTAGCATAGGGAGCCAGGGTCGGGCAAGGATGTTTTATCGACTTTTGATAAGGCAGGCGGGGAAAGGGGTCACCGGGACGCACCCGGGGTCGGGGCGGCCTGGAAAACCGTGATCAGGGAGGCCTGGGGCCAGGGTTCGATTTTGACAGGCCGGCCGGCCCGCAGGTCGATGGCGGCCGTCCCCCAGCTGTCGTCATCAACATAGCCGGTCATGAGATGGCCGTCATCCACCCAGTGCGGGGCGATTAAAATCCCGGGGCCGGAGACAACCGGCACCAAGGGGCCGGTGAAGGGGGGAAAGGCGCAATATTCGTCCCAGCGACGGC
>JBFFZG010000483.1:0-2947 GCA_041568735.1 Promineifilaceae bacterium (SeqCode) | reverse complement strand
GTCCACCGCTTCCGCCCCCGATTTTTTGGCCACGTCGAGCAGCTTCTCGATGACCAGGTAGCTCTCCCGAGCCGGCGGTGGCCCAATAAAATAGGCCTCGTCGGCATAGCGCACGTGCGGCGCGTTCCGATCGACCTCGGAATAGACGGCCACGGTGCGAATCCCCAGCTCGTGGCAGGCCCGGATGATGCGGACGGCGATTTCACCCCGGTTGGCGACGAGCAGCTTGTCGAATCTCTGGATGTGTAAATTCTTCTTCATGAGTCCCATTCCCGTTGGCGGCGGGTGGTTCGGCGGTTAGAGCGGAATGTTGCCGTGTTTCTTGGGTGGGTTGGTGTCCCGCTTATTTTGCAGCATGTTCAACCCATTGATGAGCCGTGCGCGCGTATCGCGCGGTTCGATGACGTCGTCGACGTATCCGCGGCGGGCGGCAACGTAGGGATTGGCGAATTCGCGGCGGTAATCCTCGACCAGCTCGTCGCGCCGGACATCGGCATCCTCCGCCTCGTCGAGCTCCCGCCGGAAGATGATGTTGACCGCCCCATCTGGCCCCATCACGGCGATTTCGGCCGTCGGCCAGGCGAAGTTCAGGTCCGAGCGGATGTGCTTGCTGTTCATGACGCAGTAGGCGCCGCCGTAAGCCTTGCGGGTGATGACCGTGATTTTGGGCACTGTCGCTTCGCAGAACGCGTAGAGGAGCTTGGCCCCATGGCGAATGATGCCGCCGTGCTCCTGGTTGATGCCAGGCAGGAATCCGGGGACATCCTCAAAGACGATCAGCGGCAGGTTGAAGCAGTCGCAGAAGCGGACAAAGCGGGCTGCCTTTTCACTGGCGTCGATATCGAGTACGCCGGCCAGCACCATCGGCTGGTTGGCCACGATGCCGACCCCATGGCCCCCGAGCCGGGCGAAGCCGACGACGATATTCTGGGCGAAATGCTCCTGGATTTCATAGAAAACTCCATCGTCGACGATATGCCGGATCACATCCACGATGTCGTACGGCTTGTTCGGATTGTCCGGGACGATGTTGTCGAGCTCTTTCTCGGCCCGCAGGGGATCGTCGATCGTCGCCTTAAAGGGGGGATCTTCCATATTGTTCGAGGGCAGGTAGCTCATGAGCTCCCGAATCAGGTAGAGACAGTCCTCTTCGGATTCGGCCGCCATGTGGGCCACCCCGCTGATCGTGTTGTGGGTCATCGCCCCGCCGAGCTCCTCGAAGGTGACTTCTTCCCCGGTCACCGCTTTCACCACGTCCGGCCCGGTGATGAACATATGGCTCGTCTTTTTAACCATATAGATGAAATCGGTCAGGGCCGGCGAGTAGACGGCGCCGCCGGCGCAGGGCCCCATGATGGCGCTGATCTGCGGGACGACCCCGGAGGCCAGCGTATTGCGCAGGAAAATGTCGGCGTAGCCGCCGAGGCTGACCACCCCTTCCTGGATGCGCGCCCCACCCGAGTCGTTGATGCCGATGACCGGCGCCCCGTTCTTCACCGCCATATCCATGATCTTGCACACCTTTTCGGCGTGGACCTGGCTGAGGGAGCCGCCGAAGACGGTGAAATCCTGGCTGAAGACGTAGACGAGCCGGCCGTCGATCGTTCCCCAGCCGGTGACGACACTGTCCCCGAGGATTTTCTTGCCGCTCATGCCGAAGTTCATCTCGCGGTGGACGACAAAGGAATCGATTTCGTGGAAAGATCCGCGATCGAGCAGCACTTCGATCCGCTCGCGAGCCGTCATTTTCCCCTGGGCCCGTTGCTTGGCGATGCGATCCTGCCCACCACCTTCATGGGCCCGGGCTTTGATCTGGCGGAGGTTGTCGATTTTGGGATTACTCATCGGGTTCTGTCCTACATTCGAGGTTAGTTGGCGCGCGCCCTTCAGGCAGCGCTCATGGGACAAAGGTTTTTATACGCGGCGCAAGGCCCAGGCGCAATAGGCGGTCGCAGCCATCCCCAACCCGGCCGTCAGCGGCCAGCCGGCGCGGACGACGGCCGGCGTCGAAACCCAGGTCAGCCATAGTTGGACCATAGTATACAGGAAAACGGCGGCCGGGATAGTCCGGCGGACAAACGGCCGGCGCTGCCAGAGGGCGATGAACAGCGCCAGCCAGGTCACCGCCCAGATCAGGGCGAGTCCGAGCCGGATTTGGGGGCTTACCACCGTGTGAAACATCGCCATCAATCCCAGCTGGCGAACCAGAACGGCCGCCTGCCAGACACTGGCAATTCCAAGGGTTAAAACACCGAAAAGGCAAATGGTTACGCGAACAGGACGTTTTTTTTTCATCCAGACAGGTGGGCCGGCGGTCGAATCCGGCTGCCGGCCGTCGATATTTGTTTTCAGTTGGTTTTTTTTTGGCTGCGGCCCAATCGGGCATAAAATGGTTTCATGGTTTTCGAAATCGATATGCCCGCCTGGGCCATCACTGCAATCTGGATCGCCCTCTTCCTTTTCCTGGCCACACTCGGAGTCCGCTTTTCCGAACGGTTCGGCCGGCGCATCGCCCGCATCTACAAAAATCGGGAGCGGCAGCCGCTCACCCTGGAGCGGCAGATGACCCTCGGCAGTATCTTCGCCGGGACGGTTCGCCTCTTTTCTCTCACCGCCGCCCTCCTGGCGATCCTGGCTCTGTTTGTCTCGATCGAGTCGCTCGTCTGGATGGTCGGCCTCTTCAGTGCCGCCTTTGGCCTGGGAGCGCGGCCGTTCATCAGTGATATTCTGACCGGCTTTACCTTTATCACGGAGAACACCTTCTCCGTCGGCGAAAAAGTGGAGATGCTCGGGGTGTCCGGCGTGGTCGAAAAGGTCCACCTGCGCACAACCCGGCTCCGCGCCCCTTCCGGCGAACTCTATATCCTGCCCAACGGCGATATTCGAACGATCCGTAATTTCAGCCGGGGGAAATTCTCCCAGGTCAAAGTCACCCTGCGCATCCACT
>JBFFZG010000482.1:0-2967 GCA_041568735.1 Promineifilaceae bacterium (SeqCode) | reverse complement strand
CGAAGTTCAGCGCCAGGGACAGCGCATCAGCCGCTACGAAACGCCCGTCACCGTCGGCGAAGCGCTGGCCCTGCTGGAAGCTTATGGGAGCCGGGCGCGGCTGATCGCCGGGGGGAGCGACCTGCTGCTCGAACTGGCGCGCGGCCAGCGGCCGGGCGTCGACACACTGATCGATCTGACCCGCATCCCCGGCCTGGCCGCCATCGACCTCGACGCGGACGGAACGATTCACATCGGTCCGCTGGTGACGCACAACCAGGTCGTCGCCTCCGCGCTGCTCGTCGAACGGGCGCTGCCCCTGGCCCAGGCCTGCTGGGAGGTCGGCTCGCCGCAGCTGCGCAACCGGGCCACCGTGGCCGGCAACCTGGTGACGGCCAGTCCGGCCAATGACACGATCTCCGCGTTATGGGCTCTGGGAGCCAGCCTCACCCTCGAATCGAGCCGGGGGCGGCGCGTGGTGCCGCTCGACCGGTTTTACACCGGCGTGCGCCGCACGGTCATGGCACCGGACGAGCTGCTGGTCGACATCCATTTTCCCGCTCTGGACAGCCGAACGCGGGGGATCTTCGTCAAGCTGGGGCTTCGTCGGGCGCAGGCGATTTCGGTCGTCCACCTGGCGGCCGTGCTCACCTTCGACGGCGACACGGTCACGGCCGCCCGCCTGGCCCAGGGGAGCGTCGCCCCGACCGTGATCGGCACGCCGGCCGCGGAGGCATTTTTGGTGGGCAAACAGCTGACCCCCGACGTCATCGCCGAAGCCGCCCGGCTGGCCGCGGCCACCCCCCGGCCGATCGACGACATCCGCGGCTCGGCCGGCTACCGGACCGACCTGATCGCCGTCATGACCCGACGGGCGCTGGTCACCCTGCGGGAGCGGCAGGAGCGCTCGCAGTGGCCGACCCGGCCGGCCATGCTGTGGGGGGCCGGGCAGGACGGGACGATGCCGGCCGGCGACGCGTTCCGGGCCAGCCACGCTCCGGATACCCCGGTCGTGGCCACGGTCAACGGGCGCGAGCTGGCCGCGGCCGGCGGCACCGGCCAGACCCTGCTCGACTGGCTGCGCGAGGCCGGCGGGCTGACCGGCACGAAAGAGGGGTGCGCCGAGGGAGAATGCGGCGCCTGCACCGTCTTCCTGGACGGGCTGGCGGTGATGAGCTGCCTGGTCCCGGCCGCGCGCGCCCACGGGGCGCAGGTCGTCACAATCGAGGGGCTGGCCCGTAATGGGGCGCTCCACCCGCTGCAAACCGCCTTTATCGAGCAGGCGGCGGTCCAGTGCGGCTTCTGCATTCCCGGCTTCATCATGTCCGGCGCCAAGCTCCTGGAAGAAATCCCCGATCCGACCGTCGAGCAGATCAAGCAGGGATACAGCGGCAATCTCTGCCGCTGCACCGGCTACTACAAGATCATCCAGGCGGTCGAGCAGGCCGCCGGCGAACTCGCCGCCGATCCCGGCGCACAGTGAGGTTAAGCGCATGAAAATCGAACAGGTTCTGGCCACCAAGGGCGGCCAGGTCACCCAGATTCAGGACAGCCAGACCATCAAAGAAGCCGTCCTCCTGCTGGCACGCGAAAATATCACTACCCTGGTGGTCACCAACGCCGAAGGGAAACTGGTCGGCATCCTGACCGAGCACCAGATCATCGAGCAGGCCGCCGCCCACGAGCAGGTATTCGCGATGACCGTGGGGGAGGTGATGCGCACCGATATGATTTCAGTTTCGCCGAAGGACGACCTCTTTTCGGTGGCCCAGCTGATGACGGAAAAGGAATTCCGGCTGCTGCCGGTCGTCGAAAAGGGGATCGTTCTCGGCATCGTGTCGATTTACGACCTGGTCAAGGCCCAGCGCGACGACTACAGCGGCCAGGTCGACAACCTGTCGATGCAGGTGTGATCGGCACTGCTTAGGGAGAGCCGCAGGCCAGCCTGCGCCTCCGCTGCGGCCAGCATGAAGGAACCGACATGTCAGAATTAGGCAGCACGACCCATCCCCTGCGGGTGGCGATTATCGGGGCGGGACCGGCCGGTTTTTACACGGCCGCCGAGCTCCTGAAACGGGTTCCGGCCGTCGAAATTGACTTCTTCGACCGGCTGCCGACCCCCTATGGACTGGTGCGGGCCGGGGTCGCCCCCGACCACCAGAAAATTAAATCAGTGACCCGCGTCTTCGAGCGGATCGCGGCCGACGAAGCGGTCCGCTTCTTCGGCAGTGTCGAGCTCGGCCGTCACCTCGACGTGGCCGATCTCCGCCGCTTTTACCACCAGATCGTCTATTCGACCGGCGCCCAGACCGACCGGCCGCTCGGGATCCCGGGCGAAGAGCTGGCCGGCAGCTACACGGCCACGGAATTCGTCGGCTGGTACAACGGCCATCCCGACTTCCGGCAGCGCCAGTTTGATCTTTCGGGCCAGTCGGCCGCCATCATCGGCGTCGGCAATGTCGCCCTCGACGTGGCCCGGGTCCTGGCCCGCGATCCAGACGAGCTGGCCCAGACGGACATCGCCGATTATGCGCTCGAGGCCTTGCGCCGGAGCCAGGTGCGCGAGGTGGTCATCCTCGGCCGCCGCGGTCCGGCCCAGGCGGCATTCACCACGGCCGAACTCAAGGAATTCAGCGAGCTGGCCGGGGTAGATGTGACGGCCGTGCCGGAAGAAATAGACCTCGATCCGCTGTCTAAAGAGGCGGTGGCGCAGTTCCCCGACCGCAATATCTCGCGCAACCTCGAATTGCTGGAAGCGTACACCCGGAACGCCGCCGGGGGGCACGAGCGCCGGGTCACCTTCCGCTTTCTCGTCTCCCCCGTGGCGGTGATCGGCAGCGACGGCGGCCGGGCCGCCGGGCTGAAGGTGGTGCGGAACCGGCTGGAACCCTCCCCGAGCGGCTCCTTACGGGCCGTGGCCACCGGCGAATTCGAGACGATTCCGGCCGACCTCGTCTTCAGCTCGATCGGCTATCGGGGGGTTCCCCT
>JBFFZG010000481.1:0-2984 GCA_041568735.1 Promineifilaceae bacterium (SeqCode) | reverse complement strand
TGAGCAGGGCGGCGCTCGAATCGCTGCGGTCGGCCGGGTTGGGGGTGCCCGCGGGGTAGTAGCCGTCCCAGAGGTACTGGCGCATGAGCAGGGCCAGCCCGTGGACAGCCGGGGTGGCCATGCTCGTGCCGATTCTTTCAGTCGTGCCGCAGGGGCTGCCGCTCAGGGCGGAGGTGACCCGGTCGCCGGGGGCGCTGACAGTCGGGTTGAGCCGGCCGAGCGGGCCCGGGCCGTGGCTGGAGAAATAACCCATGCTGTCGGGATCGCCCAGCCCATTCTCGGTGGCGCCGACGGTGACGATATTTTTGGCAGTGGCCGGCTGGCCGATCGTACTCGGTCCCGGTCCCTGGTTGCCGGCGGCGAAGAAAATCAGGAAATCGGGGTGGGTCCACGTGAAGTCGTCGGTCTGCATCGCCTCGACGCTGTAGATCGGTTCCCCCGATCCCCAGGAATTGGAATGGGTGCGCGGCTCCAGGGCCGGCTGGTAGACACCGTCCCCGTTGCCGTCGTAGGCCCGCCCGAACAGGACGCGGTAATCGCTGGGTGGGTTGATCAGGCCGAGGGGGAAGCCGCCGATGCCGATATCCTGGAAGAAGACGCGGGCGGCGAAGGCCTGCCCGTCGTGCGGCGAAAGCGCATTCCAGGGGCCGCGGTCTCCCACCATCGAACCAACGACGTGGGAGCCGTGCCCGCTGCCATCCTGGGTGTCGCCAATCGCGCCCACCGGGGTGGTATAGGCGACGACCTTGCGGTGGTTCGGGCCGGGAGGCAGGGCCGCTCCGCCCTGCCCGCCGCTGCCGTCGTCGAGAAAGAAGCAGCTGGGAACATTGGGATTCCCCGCCCCGCTGAAGTCATAAACGGCCAGGCCGGAATCGCTGACGCCGCCGACCTGCCCCGCGCCGGTCAGCCCGTAATCGGTGAGCGGGGTTGTGCCGGGCACGTTCCCCTGGCTGACCCAGCGGACGTCGTCGTTGAGCTCCCGCATCTGGACGGCGTTCTGCACCCAGCTGACCGCTTCGATCCCGGCCAGAGCCGGAAGCAGGGCGGCGGGCGCCTCGACGACGAGCAGATCGCCGGCGGGGCTGCTTTCCAGGACGGTCCCGCCGGCGGCGGCAACCGCGGCCGCGGCCGCGGCGGCGTCGCTGCCGGGGAAGAGCCCCAGGAGCGTGCGGCCGCCCCGGGCCCCCGGACTGATTTTGTAAGCCGGGTGGTAGGCCCCCAGCCAGCGCACGGCCGGATGGCTGCGCGCGGCCCCGGGATCGCTCACCCGGACGAGATAGGTGAATTCGGGCAGGAAGCCGAGGAAGTCAACGCCGGCCGCCTGCAGGTCTCCGGCCGCGCCGGCGGTCAGGGGGGCGAACAGCTGCAGCAGGGCATAGGGGGATGTCTCCGGTGCCCGTAGGGCCGGTGGGATTTCCGGCTCCCCTTCCAGCACAGGGTCAAAAGTGGCGTAGAGGAGGCGAATCGGGGAAGGGGGCACGGCCGCGGCGGCCGCGTGGATCTGCCACAGGCTGAACAGGCTTCCCAAAATTATGAAACGAACCAGCCAGGCTGCTGTCAAACCTTTTCTCATGCCAACCCTTCTCTCTTCGGGGACCGCCGACGGCGGCCGCGTTTTTACTGACCCTGTCTCCTATTGTAAGGGCTATCGTTACGAAAACGCTACGAAAAGGGGCGCGGACAGGGTAAAACGGCCGAAAAATCGGCCGTTTTACGGGAATTTTTGCTGCCGGGGTGTGGTGTCAGGCACCCCGGCAGCCGGTTGAAGGGAGGGACATGACCTAATAGACAGATAGTGTCCCGTTAAGGAGAAGCGCTTTTAAAAAGTGGGATACCCGGCCGGCGCTTCCGGGTTGGCCAGAAAGAGGGTCAGTCTTGCCGGCCGGGTACCCCTCAGGTGAAGGAGATCATCCAATTAAGGCAGCAGCGGTTGGACCGCCACCGCGTTCGACTGCACGCTGCCGGAGACGGCGATCGTCTCGGACGCCTGGCTCAGGTTGACCAGGGTGAAGAGCGCCTGCCCCGCCAGATCGGTGACCGCCGTGAAGCTCTCCGTGCCTCCGGCCGTCACCCGAATCAGGGTAATCTCGGCCCCGCTCAGCGGGTTCTGGTCGGCGTCGTAGGCCTGCACCGCAAACGGCTGCAGCTGCCCGATCACCCCCTCGTTCAGCAGCAGCGGGTTGAGCACCAGGGTCGAGGCCTGGCCGGATGCCGCCGCGCCGCCGGCGCTCGAGCCGCCTTCCGGCTGGTGAACCTGGAGGTTGCCGCCGTCGATGAGGGCATCGGCCGTCCGGTCGCTCGTGCTGTAAGAGCAGCCGGCGGTGCAGCTCAGGACAAAGCGGTCGCTGTCTTTACCGGGCTCACCGTTGTCCTCGACGCAGACCCGGAAGGTGGCGGTGCTACCGTTGAAGGTGCCCATGCCGCTGAATTCGAGGGCGTTCGAGCCGGCGCCGATGCCGCCGCAGTCCCCATTCACCGCACTGAGCGCCGTGACGTCGGTCAGGTGGATTCTGGCCCCCGTCCCCTTGTCGTTGAGCTGCAGCTCGCCGCTGAAGCCGGCCGCTTCCTGCTTCGCATTGAAGCCGAAGTTGATCTTCTTGCCATCGGTGGCGGCCAGCCAGCCGCCGCCGGTCGCCTTCGCGGCCGAATCGGGCGCTTCACCACCGTCCCGCTCCAGGTGGGGGCGGAGGATGTAGAGGCCGTCCTCGATGTTGCTGACGACCACCACGCCGCTCTCGAAGAAGGCGTAGCTGCTCCAGGCCCCGGCGAATTCGGCCACGTCCGAGGCCGGGTGGGTGTCGAAGTAGGCCACTTCGGTCAGAATGCCGTCGGCAATATCGACCGCGTCGTAAATCTGCAGTCCGGCCGTGTAGTTCGCTTCAAAAATGTAGCCGTCGCGGATAAACAGATTGTGGTCGATGGCGGTCGTGCGGCCGGCGTGGGTGCTGATGAGCACCGGCGCGTCGAGATCGCGCACATCCCAG
>JBFFZG010000480.1:0-2993 GCA_041568735.1 Promineifilaceae bacterium (SeqCode) | reverse complement strand
GGGCATTCAGGGCGGTGACAATCCCTTTGCCGAGGGACGTCCCCCCCTCGGGGGAGATGCGGTCGATGGCGGTGAGGACGGCCAGCTGGTCGCGGGTCGGCGGTTCGAGGATCAGCCCCCCGTTCCCAAACACGACCACGCCGATCTGAATCGTCGCGGGCTGGTTTTCGACGAGAATTCTGGCCGCCTCCTTGGCCGCTTCCAGACGGCTCGGCTCCAGGTCGTCGGCTGTCATACTGGCCGAGACGTCAAAAGCGAGGATGACCGATCCTTCGGCCCGCGGCTGGCGCACGACCATTTCCGGCCGGGCCATGCCGAGCAGGAGCAGGGCGGCGCCGAGCAGAAAAAGAATATACGGCAGGTGGCGGCGCCGGCCGGCCGGCCGGCCGCGGTTCTGCAGGGCGGCCAGCGGCCCCGCGCCGGCTGCCGTCGACCGGCGGGCCCGATCCAGCCGCAGGTAGCCCCATCCCAGCAGAGGGATCAGGAGGAGAGCGGGCAGGGCATAGGGCCAGATAAAATTCATCTCATTTGGCACGCGGCCGCTGCCGGCGCAAATTAACCATCCGGACGAGGGCGGCGGTCAGGTCGTCTTCAGTTGAGATCGAGAAGAGATCGGTCCCGGCGCGGGCCAGGCCGGCCCGCAGTGCTTCTTCGCGCCGGCCGGCCGCTTCGAAAAAGCGGCGGCGGAAAAGGGGCTGGCTCGTATCGACGAAGAGCTGTTCCCCCGTTTCCGCATCCTCGACGACGATCATGCCCACATCCGGCAGGTCGATCTCGCGCGGATCGGTCAGCCGCACGGCAATCATTTCGTGCCGCCGGTTCAACCAGGAGAGCGACCGCTCCCAGCCCGGTTCACTGATGAAATCCGAGATCAGAAAAATCAGGGAACGGCGTTTTAGGAGCCGCAGGGCGGCGGTGAGAAGCTCGTCAAGCCGGGTGGTGGAGCCGGTCGGCGTTTCGGGCTGCCCCTGCAGATCGCGAACGAGGCGCAGCACCTGAGTCCGGCCGCCGAGGGGGCGGATCGTCTTTTCGACTCCCCGATTGTAGAGAATCGCTCCCACGCGGTTGCCGCTGCGGGTCAGGAGGCGAGCCAGGGCGGCGACCAGGTCGACCAGCACCTGCCGCTTGGGCCGGCCGGCCGGCCCGAAAGACATCGACGGGCTGAGATCGACCAGGAACCAGGCCGTAACATCCCGATCTTCGACGAACTGGCGCACGTACGGGCTGTCCATGCGCGCGGTGACATTCCAGTCGATGTGGCGGATGTCATCCTGGAGCTGATATTCGCGCAGGTCGGCAAAATCGATGCCGTTCCCGTAAAACAGGGTGCGATAATTCCCCTGGAACAGCCCATCCAGGCGGCGAATGACCTGCCAGTCGAGGCGGCGAAGCAGCCGCTCAGGCGGCTCGATAGCCGCGGCCGTCCCGCCGTTCATGCAGCGGCACCTCCGGTACGGGGATCGCGCCGAGGATCCGCTGGAGCAGATCGTCGGCCGTGACATTGTCGGCCAGCGCCTCGTAGGAGAGGACGAGACGGTGGCGCAGGACGTCGAGAGCGAGATCGCGCACATCCTGGGGCAGGGCATAATCGCGGCCGCGCACGAAGGCCAGCGCTTTGCCGGCCAGGATCAGGTTGATCGAGGCGCGCGGGCTGGCCCCATAGGCGATGTACGGGGCCAGGGTCGACTGCCCGGCGGCGGCCGGCGCGCGCGTGGCGCCGACCACCCGCACCGCATACTCGATCAGCGCCGGATCGACGTAGACGCGATCGACGGCCGTCTGCATTTCCGCCAGCCGGGTGGCGTCGATGACCTTCTGCACCTCCTGCACGAAGCCGGTCATCCGTTCGACGATGACGAACTCCTCGGTCGTCGATGGGTAGCCCACCAGCACCTTGAGCATGAAGCGATCGACCTGCGCCTCCGGCAGCGGATAAGTGCCCTCCGATTCGATCGGGTTCTGAGTGGCCATCACCAGGAACGGATTGGGTACCTTGAACGTCTCCCGGCCAATCGTTACCTGCCGCTCCTGCATCACTTCCAGCAGGGCGCTCTGGACCTTGGCTGGCGCCCGATTGATCTCGTCGGCCAGCAGCAGGTTGGTGAAAACCGGCCCCAGCGAGGTGTTGAACTCACCGCGTTTCTGGTTGTAAATGCGCGTGCCGATCAGGTCGGCCGGCACCAGGTCGGGCGTGAACTGGATCCGCTGGAACTGGCCGCCGATCGTCGCCGACAGGGTTTTAATGGCCATCGTCTTGGCCAGCCCCGGCACCCCTTCGACGAGGATGTGTCCGCGGGACAGCAGAGCCACGATCAGCCGCTCGAGCAGATTGTCCTGCCCGACGATGATCTTTTTAACTTCAAACAAGACCCGTTCCATCGGTTTATCGGGCGGGTGATCGGGAAGTGGATTCATGGACTGGTCCTTGTGATGATTCGGGTGAACTGAACGGCCGGCGGCTAGTAATCGGGCAGCCCTGCCCCGCCACCGGCGGCGACGTTGATCGGGACAGCAAAGCCGATGCCGATAAAAAAGTCCTGCTCGGTCGGGTTGGCCAGGGCGGTGACGATGCCGATAACGTGGCCGGCCCGATTGAGCAGCGGCCCGCCGGAATTGCCCGGGTTGACGGCCGCGTCAAACTGGATGAGCCCTTCCAGCCGGGTGGCGCTCCCGCGCGGGGTCAGCGAGCGGTCAAAACCGGAGATCACCCCATCACTCATCGATCCAGGCAGGCCGAAGGGGTTGCCGACGGCGAAGGCTTCATCCCCGACCCGCATCGCCCGCGGGTTGCCGACGACGGCCGGCACGATAAGCCCCGGCCGCTCGATCGGCTGCAGCACGGCGATGTCGTGCTCCGGTTCGGTCGCCACGACCAGCGCCTGGACGTGGCTGCCGTCGACAAAGGTCAGGTTGATTTCGGTCGCGCCCTGAACGACGTGCAGGGCCGTCAGCACCTCGGCATCTTTGTTGATCACGACCCCGGTGCCGACGGC
>JBFFZG010000479.1:0-3007 GCA_041568735.1 Promineifilaceae bacterium (SeqCode) | reverse complement strand
CGGGCAGTGGGCCGCGCCGGTCTGGGTGCGAGCCATCAGGGCGATCTCCGGTTCGTCGACATGGATCGAATGGGCCCACCAGACATCCGCCCCGACCCACTCCAAATGCTCGGCGTAGGCGGCCGGCCGGTAGCCGAATTTTTCCAGGCAGAAGGCCTCTTCGTCCTTCGTTTCGGCCAGGTGGGTGTGCAGCGTCACTCCGTAGGCGCGCGCCAACCGGGCCGACTCCCGCATGAGATCGGGGGTCACGGAAAAGGGCGAACAGGGGGCCACGACGACCCGGATCATGCCGTAAGGATCGGGCTCGTGGAACGTCTCGATCACCCGCCGGCAGTCGGCCAGGATGGCCGCTTCATCCTCGACCACGCTGTCCGGCGGCAGGCCGCCGTCGCTTTCCCCGAGCGACATCGAGCCGCGCGAGGCGTGAAAGCGGAAGCCGAGCTCCCGCGCGGCCCGAATTTCGTCGTCGAGCCGGGCCCCGTTGGGAAAGAGATAGAGGTGGTCACTGGCGGTCGTGCAGCCGCTCAGGATCAGTTCGGCCATGCCGACCAGGGCGCTGGTGTAAACCGCCTCCCCGTCCATGCGCGCCCAGATCGGGTAGAGGGTCTTGAGCCAGTCAAACAGCCCCGAGTTGGGGGCCAGCGCCCGGGTCAGGGTCTGGTAAAGGTGGTGATGGGTGTTGACCAGGCCGGGCAGGACGACCCGGTCGCGCACGTCGATGACCCGATCGGCCGTCTGCAGAGCTTCCGGCAGGTGGCCGGTCTCCCCCACCCACTCGATCGCCCGATCGCGCACGAAGAGGGCGCCGTTGGCAAAAGTCTCCCGGCTGTCGTTCATTGTCAGGATCAGTCGGGCGTTTTTGAGGAGAATAGTAGACATAAAGTTAATTTCGGGTTAAACCCCGCTGCCGGCACGGCAGACGGGCCTGTTAATCGTAGTACCGCTGCCAGACCTGCCGGGCGACCTCGCGCGCTTTGGCCGCGACGGCCGCCTCGTCGACGCCGAGAATGACCCGGCCGCGCATGGCGATCCGGCCGCCGACCATGGTGGTGTCGACGGGGGCATCGACGATGCCGAAGAGAAAATGACCCCAGAAATTCTCGGTCGTGAGCTCGGTCGGCGGGAAATAGTCAACCAGGATCAGGTCGGCCTGGTAGCCGCGGGTAATCTCGCCGATCTCCTGCCCGGTCAGATCCCGGTAGATCCTCGGGTTGTTTTTCAGGGCCATCTGCCGGTATTCATCCCAGCCGAGATTCAGCTCCTGTTCGTGGTGCTTGTGCATCAGATAGCCGGTGGCGATCTCCCGCCGCACGTCGGCCGTCATCCCGTCAGTGCCCAGGCCGACCCGCACCCCTTTTTTCATCAGGGCATAGATGTCGGCCCGGCCGACCGCGTTGTTCATGTTGGACTGAGCCTGGTGGGCCAGGATCACCCCGCGCTCCGCCATCTTGTCTTCCCCGTTGCGGTCGACGTAAATCCCATGGGCGACGATCGATTTCGGCGCCAGCACGTTGAAGGCGTAGAGGCGGTCGAGCACCCCGCTGTGGTAGTGGCGGCGGGTTTCCGCCTCGTCGACGAAATCTTCCAGCATGTGGATGTGGACGCCGCGGTCGTGATCGTCCGCCAGCCCGACGGCCCGCTCCAGCGTTTCGTCGTCGACCGTGAACGAGGCGTGGAGCCCCATCATCCCGTCAAACGGGTAATCGGGATCGGCCGCTCTGGCCGCCTGGCATTTCCGCATGTAGCGGACGTTCTCGGCCAGGCCGGCCTCGCGGATCGCTTCGCCGTCTCGCTCGGAGACTTCGTAGCAGAGGAGGGCCCGGCCGCCCACCTGGCGCAGGGCCTTTTCGATCTGGTCGAGGGAGCCGTCCACGGCGTTGGGGCTGGCGTGGTGGTCGATCGTGCTGGTGACGCCGAAGCGGATGGCCGTGATGGCCGGCACCAGAGCGCTGTAGTAGACCGCCTCCTCGTCGAGCGCCCGATCCAGCGACCACCACAGGTATTTGAGGACATCGTGGAAATTGCGCGGGTATTCTTTGACATCCAGGCCGCGGGCGAAGAGGCCGTAGTAGTGCATGTGGGCGTTGGTCAGGCCGGGCATGAGCAGCCGGCCGCCTCCGTCGATCCGCTCGAAATCCGGGTAGCGGGCCGCCAGCGCGTTGGTTGGGCCGACGGCGGCGATCCGGGTGCCGTCAACGGCGACCGCTTCCCCGTGGCGGATCGGGTCGCCGTCCCGGTTCGTGAAAATGGTGGCGTTGTGGATGAGATAGCTCATGGCACTGTTCCTTTTGTTTTTTTCCCCGGCGTCCGGTCAGTCAGGCTCAACCGGCAGGGGTTCCGTGGTCCGTTTGACGAGCCCTTTCCGTGGAATGCGCATTGGCAGCCGGGTCCGGCGCACGCCGTCGAACTGGTAGAGGGCGTTGGCCACCGCCCCGGCCGTGGGCACCAGGCCGATCTCCCCCACCCCTTTCGCCCCATAAGGGCCGTAGGGATCGGCCACTTCGACGCCAATGATTTCCATTTCCGGCATCTCTTTGGCCCGCAGGATGCCCATCTTGCGCAGCATCGTGCTGCGCGGCCGGCCGTTTTCCATCTCGAGCTCCTCGCTGATGGCGTAGCCCAGCCCCATGTGGATCGACCCCTCGAGCTGACCTTCAAAGAGGGTCGGGTTGAATATTTTGCCGGCGTCATGGGCGGCCACGATGCGGCGGACGCGGCCGGTTTCCTCGTCGAGGATCACCATCTGGGTGGCGTAGCTGTAGGAGTAGTGGGTGTAGATCTTCTCGCCCGGTGCGCCCGGTTTGGTCGTCCAGTCGACGATCCACTCCCCGCGGTAGGCGCGGCCGGCCAGTGTCTCCAGGGGCTCCGTCTCGAGGTCGCGCACGAGCGGCCGGCAGGCGTCGATCAGCGCATGGCCGATCAGGGAGGTGGCCCGGCTGGCCGTGGTCATGCCGGCCAGCTGGCCGGCGGCCGTGTCGATGTGCACCTCGATCCGTTCGGGATCGAT
>JBFFZG010000478.1:0-3020 GCA_041568735.1 Promineifilaceae bacterium (SeqCode) | reverse complement strand
CCGAGTGGCCGCAGCTTATGCCCTTGGGGTATTGGGAGATGAGGGTGATACAGCAATTTTGGAACTCGTCACAGGACTGGACCACGAGAAAAATCGCGACGGAATTCCAGTTA
Source organism: Promineifilaceae bacterium (SeqCode) (assembly GCA_041568735.1). Lineage (GTDB taxonomy): Bacteria > Chloroflexota > Anaerolineae > Promineifilales > Promineifilaceae > WTJY01. The sequence goes on along the minus strand of JBFFZG010000478.1, from coordinate 2,907 downwards.
GTACGGAGGCATCCAGAGCGATAAAAAATATCAGAAGTAAAGACAACTTTCGCTGAATCCAGATGACCCCAGGTAAGGGAGAGGCCTTCAAATCTCGCGGGGCCGGTGTCCTCACCGAGCCGCCTGACTGAGGTTTCTCGCGCCGGAGATGACCTAATGGGAAAGGGCGGCCGCGCGGCGCACTCTTCCCTGGCTGTGGCCGGCGTCCTCGCCGTGCCACCTGGCTTCGTGAACCAGCAGCCCGTGCAAATTGGTGTCGCTTTCTGCGCCGTTGAGGAATGGTAACGGCGAGATGCTCACCGCAGAGTTGTCCCTGTGAGGCGCCCTGCAGACGGGAGAGGAGCCGGGAAGGAAGGTAAGCGGCGCGGTGGGGACACCGGCCGCAGCGCAGTTTTAATGACGCCGGCCTCAGGCTACGGCGGGCCTTTGACCGTCGAAAACTCCCAGGTATAGGTCTGCCCGTTGGCCTCCACCGTCACCTGGTAGGTTTCCCCCACGGCCAGCGGCTGGCGGGGGATGATCACCACCGCGTCCCGGTCGCCGAGGATCGTGCGGCCGGTCTGCTGCTCGTACGGGGTCGGGTTGGTATAGGTCGTCTCGTCAAAGCGGCAGGATTCCACCGTCTGCCCCCCTTTCTTGAGCTCGTGCCGGGTGACGCGGGGCGTCCCGCTGCCGTCGCCGAGCTGCAGGACCAGCGGAGCGCCGGCCGGCCGGGCGTAGCCGGGGCAGCTGGCCAGCGGGTTGGGCCACTCGTAGAGGCTGTGGCGCACGACCCAGGTCTGGGCGCCGTTTCCCGGAAAGAAGAGCGGGTAGGGGACCGAGCCGTCCGGCTGGCCGAGATCGGAGCGCACGTCGAGCACGGCCGCCATCTGAAAGACGCCGATCGCCTGGTTGTGCCGGCCGAAGCCGACTGAAGCCAGCCCCGGGTCGAGTATTGGCACCAGGTGGAAGGGAGCCGAGATCCAGAAGTTGGTGCTCCAGACGTGATTGGCCTCGATTTCGGTCGTGGCGAAAATATTGCCGTTCTGGGCCGCCTGGTGGCCGGCCGGATCGTAGAGCGGGTTGCCCGTTTCCTCGGCATGGGCGATCGGGGCGTCGTTGACGACCATGTAGCGGCTGTGGGCCTGGCTGCCCCGGGACAGGGCGGCATTCTCCTCGAACAGCGGCAGGCCGCCGATCTGGCGGAAGCGGTTGAGATAGGTCAGCCATTCGGCCGCCGGCGGGGCGGGCGGGGCCGGCGCGGACGCCTCCCGCGCCACCTCCTCAATCGGCGCCCGCTCCGGCGGGCTGGTCAGCAGTGCTTCGGAAATCTGCCCGCGCAGCGCCGTCGCCTCGTCGGACGAATCGCTTTTAGCCGGCGGCGCCTCTCTCAGCCCGCTGGTGACCCGGGCCACGACCGCCCGCAGGACGGCATCCGGCCCCGGGCGGACCGCGGCCGGCCGGCTGCCGTCGAGCCGGCGCACGCAGAAGTCGAGGCCGGTGCGCACCAGCCCGGCCGCCGCAGAGACCTCCACCAGCAGCGGATTCTGCGAGGTGACCGTCCAGTCGGCGTTCGGCTGGGCCAGGATGAGCCAGCGGCCCTGGCCGGCGTCGACCAGGCCGTAGGTGCCGTCGCTTCCGGTGGTGAGCCGCAGGCTGGCCGCCCCACTGGTGAACAGCAGGCCGACCCCCGCCACCGGCTGCCGGCCGGCATCGTCGCAGCGGCCGTCCCCATCGGGGTCTTCGTATACGCCGCCGCGCAGTGATGAAAAAACGGCGTGGCTGCTGCTATCTTTCGCCAGCGCCGCGCCGGCGGGAAGGACCAAAAGGGCGAAGAGTGTGCAGACGAGAAGGATTTTGTGTGTCATGGGCGTGCTCCTGGAGTCGTGCCAGGCTGGCCGACCTGCCAACCATTATAAGCGGGATTTCTCGGGATGCCATCCCCCCGGGCCGGGGAGCCGGCTTTCGGGTGGTTTTCATAGCGGCGGCGGCCGAAGTGGGTAGAATACCCCCATGAAGATTCGCCCGTTTCAGCAGGCGGACTGGCCGGCGGTCTGGCAGATGCTCGAACCGGTTTTCCGCGCCGGGGAAACCTACGCCTTTGACCCCGACATCACCGAAACCGATGCCCGCCGCGCCTGGATCGACCGGCCGGCGGCGACCTACGTGGCCGAGGACGCGGCCGGCGCGCTCGTCGGGACCTACACCATCAAGCCCAACCAGCAGGGACCCGGCAGCCACGTCTGCAACTGCGGCTACATCACGGCCGCCAGCGCTCGCGGCCAGGGGGTCGCCTCGCAGATGTGCGTTCATTCCCAGGAGGAGGCGCGCCGGCTGGGCTTTCGCGCCATGCAGTACAACCTGGTCGTGTCCACCAACGAAGGGGCGGTGCGCCTCTGGCAGAAGCACGGCTTTGCCATCGCCGGCCGGCTGCCGGGCGCCTTCCGCCATCCGCACTTCGGCTTCGTGGACGCCTTTGTCATGTTTAAAACGCTGTGACGATCCGATAAGTGGCCGGCATCCGGCCGAAGGAAGGTTCAATGGCTGTCTACGTGGCCCTCCTGCGCGGTATCAACGTTTCCGGGCAGAAAAAAATCCGCATGGCCGACCTCAGGTCGCTTTTTGAGTCACTGGGGCTGGCGCGGATCACAACCTACGTACAGAGCGGCAACGTCGTCTTTACTGCCGGTGAGCCGCCCCCGGATGACCTTCCCTCTTTAATTGAAGGGGAAATTACCCGCGTTTACGGTTTTGACGTGACCGTTCTGGTCCGGAATCGGGCGGATTTCCTGCGCCTCAGCCAGGAAAACCCATTTCTGGCCGCTTCAAGGAGCGAATCGATCGATCCGACCAAACTCCACGTGACGTTTCTGGCGGAAGCGCCGTCTGCGGCGGCCGCGCAGGCCCTGGCGGCCGCCAAAACCCGGG
>JBFFZG010000477.1:0-3023 GCA_041568735.1 Promineifilaceae bacterium (SeqCode) | reverse complement strand
GAAAAAGGCGTTGAGCAGCGTCAGGCCGCGGCCGTCGAAGTGGGCCTCCATAAAGTCAAACAGGCGCAGGCTGCTGCCCACCCCCCGCAGCGGCCCAAATGTCTCCAGCGTCTCGTTGCGGGCGATTGTGACCTGGAGCTGGTCGCCGGCGGCCAGGGCGATGTGACCCAGCGCCGCCGCCAGGTGCATGGCATAGCGCAGCTTGTGCACCGCCGCGTCCTCCTCGACCGTGGGCCAATCCATACTCGTGCTGGCGTCGATGAGGATGTGCACGGCGAGATCTTCTTCATCTTCGAGCAGCTTGATGAACGGCCGCTCCAGCCGGGCGTAGACGTTCCAATCGAGGCGACGCAGATCATCCCCCTTGACGTAGTTGCGATAATCGGCGAATTCAATCGAGGACCCGCGCTTCTTGCTGCGCCGGTCCCCTTTCATCCGGCCGGCGCGTACCTGACCGGCCACCAGCGCCAGCTGTTCCAGCTTTCTCAACGTGCTTTCGTCGAATAAAATGCCTTTGGCCACGTATCTATCGGCCGTCGGAACGGCCGCTCCAATGCCATTGTAATCCAGCCCGCGACAAAAAAACTTTCAATCTTTTGCAATCGATGCCAGCAAATCGTCGATGACAGCATCGGGAGAGATATCGTTGGCCTGGGCCTCAAAATTGAGGATGAGGCGGTGGCGCAGAGCAGGCCGGGCCACAGCGGCCACGTCTTCGAAGCTGCCGTTGTAGCGGCCGTCGAGCAGAGCCGTGATTTTCGCCCCCAGGGCCAGCGCCTGCGCCCCGCGCGGGCTCGAGCCGTAGCGCACATAGTCGCGCACCATGGGGGCCGGGCTGCCGCTGGGGTGCGTGGCCACCACCAGGCGGCTGATGTAATCGCTGACGTGGGTTGGAATCGGCACCTGCCGGGCCAGCTGCTGCATCTGGATGATCATCTCCCCGCTCGTCACGGCCGCCGGCGCGGGCACGGCGTCGCCCGTCGTGCGGTTGAGAATTTCGGTCAGCTCCGCGGCCGTCGGGAAATGAACGTCGATTTTGAACATGAAACGATCGAGCTGGGCCTCCGGCAGGGGGTAGGTCCCCTCCATCTCGAGCGGGTTCTGGGTGGCCAGGACGAAAAATGGCCGCGGCAGCGGGTAGGTTTCGTTGGCCACGGTCACCGTCTGCTCCTGCATCGCCTCGAGCATGGCCGACTGGGTTTTGGGTGTGGCCCGGTTGATCTCGTCGGCCAGGATCAGGTTGGCGAAAACAGGGCCCTGCTGAAAGCGGAAGGCGCGCCGGCCGTCGGTCGTCTCTTCCATGATTTCGGTCCCGGTGATGTCGGCCGGCATCAGATCGGGTGTGAACTGGATGCGGCTGAAGGAGAGCTCGAGCACCTGGCTCAATGTCCTTACGAGCATCGTTTTGCCTAGCCCGGGGACCCCTTCCAGCAGCGCGTGCCCCCCACCCAGAACGGCCGTCAGGACCGTCCGGATGACCTCCCGCTGACCGACGATCATCTTGCCAATCTCGGCTTCAATCTGGCCGGTCAGGGTTCGAAATTCGCTGGTGGAAAGAGCAGCCTGGTCAATCACAATGTTTTCTCCTACTTCAATTAAGGTGTATCCGGCTCGAGCGATGAAAAATAGTCGCGCACCGTGTTCTTAAGACCCAGGGGGACGTATTCCTCATCAAGCGCTTCGTAGGCGGTATTGGCGTACTCGCTGTAGACCTCCTGGTAGGGTACCAGGCTTTCCTCTTCCGTGAGATCGGCCGGCGTCTGGTCGAGCAGAAAGCCGCAGTCTTCCGGGCTGATCACGCACTCGGCCGGCAGCTCAACCTCCACCCCTTCACAGCCGCTCAAATCACGCAGCGGGGGCACAAAAACCTGGTCGGTATGGCCGCCCCCCTCAGTGCCCCCGCCGGGCAGCGATCCCTCGCTGTTGCCCCCCGGCAGACCCACCTCAGCGCCGCTCTGCCCCCCCGGAGCGATCGCCCCGTTCTGGCCGGTCTCGCCCGCCTGTCCTGTGACGCCGCTTTCACCCTGCTCGTTCTGACCGGGCTGCCCATCGACACCCTGCTGGCTTTCCTGGATCTCCGCCGTTTCGCCGGCCGGCTGGCCCGCCTGGGCCATTTCCTGGCGCCCCTGCCCCACCTCGCCGGCCGCAGCCTGGGCCGCCTCGGCGGCCGCCTGCTGCTGGGCCAGCTCCTCGACTGTCTCCTGGGCCGCGGCCAGGGCTTCCCGGGCGGCCTCCTGGTCCCCCTGCTGGAGGGCGGTGCCCGCTTCGGCCAGCTGCTCGGCCAGGGCCGGATTGCTCTCCTGCAGCGCCTGGGCGGCTTCGCTGAGCGACCGGCCGAGGGCCTCCTGCTCCGGTGGCGGCAGGGTGGCCAGGCTGTCAGACAGCTCTTCCAGGCGGGCGGCCGTGGCGTTTAGATCTTGCTCCTGCAGCGCTTCCGACAGCGAACCACCGCCCGGCGCGCTCGACAGTGCGCCGCCGGCTGCGGCCAGCTGCTCCCGAAGAGAGCCGGTGTCGTTTTGCCCGGCCAGCTCGCGCAGGGCGGTTTCCGCTTCCGAAAGAGCGGCCAGCGCCTCCTCCTGGGTCGGGTCCCCCTCACGCAGGGTCTGCAGCGCCCGGTCAACGGGCTCGAGCAAAGCTGCCTGCTGCTCCGGGTTCAGCCCTTCGTTCTGTAGAATCTCTTCCCGCAGCGCTTCCAGGGCCGCAACCTGCTCCGCGACAACCTGTTCGACGGCGCGCGCCTTCTGGACGGCGTCGGCCTGCCGGTTGGGCAGGATGACGGCCGCGGCCAGCAAAACCGCCGCCAGGAGGAGGACGGCCAAATCCTGAAGGTTTAGTTCGAGCGGGAGAAACGCTTTTTCATCAACCGCCTCGGCGGCGGCCAGGGCGTCTTCGAGCTGGAGACGGCGGAGCTCGGCCGGCGCTTCAATCATACCGTCGGCCAATTCCTGGGCGGTTGCCAGACGCGCCCGCAGTCCAAAGGCCCGGTCGGCGAAGCGGGCTTTGTCCCCAATAGACGACGGTCG
>JBFFZG010000476.1:0-3052 GCA_041568735.1 Promineifilaceae bacterium (SeqCode) | reverse complement strand
TCGATTGATTCCTTCCTGTGCGGGAATGACCTCCTTTTTCTGGGACAGATTTTTCAGGTCTTTCCCTTAGTAAACACCATTTAACTGCTGGGGAGGGAGCCTGCCTTCGATCCCTTCCTCCAGGGTTGAACCCGATCTATCGGGTTTTGCCTTCCTCCGCGGCTGGCCGCCGCCGGTTCAGGCAGCCTTGCCGGTCGGGGTGCCGCCGATCCTGCGGCCGCACCAGACCCCAGACCTTTGATTGGAGACTCGATCGCTTCCGGGTTAAACTTAGATCCCAAATCTATCAAACGGGATCTGTTTATGGACTTTTCGATAACATTTGGCAGCCGGCGATCCAATATCATCGCCACCAACGGCCTGGTCGCCAGCAGCCAGCCCCTGGCCACCCAGGCCGGCATCGATATCCTCAGAAAGGGGGGCAACGCGGTCGATGCCGCCATCGCCTCGGCCGCCGCTCTGTGCGTGGTCGAGCCCTGTTCAACCGGGATCGGGGGAGATGCGTTTGCCCTGATCTGGTCGGCCGCGGAAAAGCGGCTCTATGGCCTCAACGCCAGCGGGCCTGCCCCGGCCGCCCTATCGGCTGAAACCCTGCGCACCGAAGGGCACACCCCTTATCCGAAAACCGGTGGGCTCAGCGTGACGGTTCCCGGCAGCCTTCGAGGGTGGGAGCTCGCCCTGGAACGGTTCGGGTCGATGTCTCTGGCCCGACTTCTGGCGCAGCCTATCGCCTATGCCCGAGATGGATTTCCCGTCAGTGAACGAATCGCCAGGGATTGGGAAAAATCGACCGCCAAAATGAGTGTACACTCGGATTCCCGGCGGGTCTGGTTGCCTGGCGGCCGTGCACCCGATCCCGGCCAGCTGTTCCGCAACCCCGAATTCGCCCAGACCCTGACGACCATTGCCAAAGATGGCGTTGATGCCTTCTATTCCGGCGCCATCGGCCGCCAGCTCGTCAATTGCGTCCAGGCCGACGGTGGTCTCCTGACAGATGATGATCTCCGGAACTATCGGGCGGAGTGGGTTGAGCCGATCAGCGTTCCCTACCGGGACGGGTTTCGCTTCTGGGAAATCCCCCCCAACGGGCAGGGGTTGACCGCCCTCCTGGCCTTCAATCTGGTGGAGGGGTGGGACCTGGCGGCTATCGATCATGCCTCTCCGGAAAGAATTCATCTCCAGATCGAAGCGATCAAACTCGCCTTCGCCGATGCCCATGCCTATATCGCCGATCCGAAAATGGCCGACATCCCCCTCGAGGGGCTGCTGTCCGAGGTTTATACCCGGGAGCGCCGGGCACTCATACGGCCGGACCAGTCCCTCCAGCCGGCGGCCGGGCAGCCGCCGCGCCGCGGGGACACCGTCTATCTGACGGTGGCGGACGGGGCCGGCAACATGGTCAGCTGGATCCAGAGCCTCTACAACGGCTTTGGCAGTGGGCTCACCGCCGGCACAACCGGTGTGCAGCTTCAGAATCGGGCCTCGAACTTCTCGCTCATCCAGGGTCACCCCAACGAGGCGGCTGGAGGCAAGCGCCCCTATCACACGATTATCCCCGGCTTCATCACCTACCGGGGAGAGGCCTGGTCCAGTTTCGGGGTCATGGGCGGCTTCATGCAGCCGCAGGGGCACCTCCAGGTGGGCTGCAATCTGGTCGATTACCACATGAGCCCTCAGGCTGCTCTCGACGCCCCTCGATTTAACTGGCTGCATGACCGGCGGGTCGCCCTCGAGCCAGAGTTCGGAGCCCGGATTTATGCGGCCATGCGCGGACGAGGACACGACCTGGAAACCGTCGACGGCGCGGCTGCCCAGCAGTACGGCGGCGGTCAGGTGATCGTGCGCGACCCCGGGACCGGGATTTTGATTGGCGGCAGTGAGCCGCGCAAGGATGGGGCGGCCGCCGGTTTTTAACCGGGCTGATTTACTGATGCCAAAACAACCGAACTCCAATATGTGCTTCATCTGCGGCCGGCGCAACCCGAAGGGGTTGTACCTGACCTTTTTCGATAACGGCGAAAATGAGGTGGTCACCCGCTGCTGCCTCGGCGATGAATACCAGGGCTACCCCGGAGTCGTCCACGGCGGCATCGTGGCCGCTGTTCTCGACGAGGTGATCGGCCGGGTGGCGATGATCGGCGATCACCACCATTTCATGATGTCAGTCAAACTTCAAATCAAATACCGGCAGCCGGTTCCCATTCGGACTGAACTGCAGGCGGTAGGACGCATCGTGCGGCTGCGCGGCCGGCTGGGAACTGCCGCAGGGGAAATCCGGCTGCCCAATGGGGAAGTGGCGGCCGAAGCCGAGCTGACCCTGGCCGACGTACCTCGCGAGCGGCTGGCCGACTTTAATGCCCAAGCGCTGGGCTGGTACGTCGATCCGGACTGACCGGATCATTCGTTTCGGGCATAGAGGGTGGGAAAATAACGCTCGAAAGCCGGGATCCGGCTCTCGTTGTAGACCAGGCGATAACTGGCCTGAGGTTCAAACAGGGTCAGAGCCGACGGCAAGTGAATGGACCGCGCCGTCTGTGTACGGGTCATCACCAGCGTGATATCGGCAGTTCCCGAAACCGGCAGCGCACCTTCCCAGGCCAGCTGCCGGCCGGTCAATTGGGCCAGACCTGAAGTTGACCGGAGCGTGCCGGTCAGAGGGAACAGGAAATCCGGCAGCCGCATTGCCGCAGTCAGGGGATCCGCGGCAGACATGCCGGTGTTGGCCAGGTGGATGGTCATGGTCACCGTGTTGTCTCCCGGGCGGGGGGCATCCGAATCGACAAGCACGGTCGATGATGTTAAGTTCGGGCTCTCAACCTGCAGGACAACTTCCCGCCGGAACGTCACATAGCCATCATCAACGGCCAGCGTAATCGTCTGGGGGCGGCCGGCTTCAACGGTCGCCGCCACTCGAATGGGCCAGCGGAAATTGATGGTCTGGCCGCCGGTCATCAGCAGGCTCCAGCTGTTTTCGACCGCCGTAGGAGCGGGGAGGGGATCCGCTGATTCCCAGCCGTCCACTGGCCCGGGCTGGAGCCCGGGTGGAAAAGCC
>JBFFZG010000475.1:0-3061 GCA_041568735.1 Promineifilaceae bacterium (SeqCode) | reverse complement strand
CTCTCTCCCTGATTGATCCCTCCCTCCCCGGGGCGCTCGTCTCGATCTGGCTGGCCACGGCCGCCTGGATCGGCATCCGCAGCGCCCTTGGCCTCATCCGCATCTGGCCCGGTCTCGGCCGCAGCCCCTTCCACCTCCCCTAACTCCCAGCTCCTGTTCCCCGTTCCCCGGTCCCCGTTCCCCGTTCCCCGTTCGCTTCTACCCTCAAGCCAGCAGCAGCAGCACGCTAAGCGGCACCACGCTGGCCAGCGTCGTCACGAAGACGGCCGCCGCCGCGAATTCGGCATCGCCATCAAACTCCGTGGCCAGGACCCCGCTGGAAATCCCGACCGGCATGCTGTACTGCAGAATAAAGACCTGCCGGGTCAGACCGGTCAGGCCGAACAGGGCCGTGACGAGAAAGGCCAGCGCCGCCCCCAGGCCAAAACGGGTGATGGAGATGGCTGTCAGGGCCTGCCAGCGGCCGCGCAGATCGGCCTGGGTCAGCTGCAGGCCGAGGATGACGAGGGCGCAGGGAACGGTGGCCTGGCCCAGCACCCCCACGGCGCGGGCGGCCGGCTCGGGCGGCATGTACCCGGTCAGGTTAATCAGCACGCCCAGGACGAAAACGTACGGCAGGGGAATGCGAAACACGTTGCCGAGGGAGCTGGCAAATGAGAGAGATCCCCGCGAAACGAGAAAGGTCCCAAGGGTATAGACGATGAAGATCTGGCCGATATTGAAGACGATCGCCCGATCGATCGCCTGACTGCCAAAGGCGAATTCGATGAACGGAATGCCGAAATTCAGGCCGTTCATGACGACAGCCGCGGTGGCGAAGGTGCCGACGAGCCGCCGCTCAAGTCCCAGGAACCGGGCCAGCCCGGCCGCCAGCACCGCCATCAGCAGACCACAGACAATCGTGGCAGCCACGACCCGGCTGATCTCCCCGGTCGACATATCGCTGTTGATCAGGCTGTCGAAGACCAGACTGGGAGCGAATAGATAGATGTTGATGCGGGCCAGGGTGCGGGCATCAAGCGGAAAGCGGCGGCTGACCAGCATGGTCGCGGCCACGATCAGGGCCAGCGGGGTGAAGGTCTGGTAAATGATGGCGAAGAATTCGGTGACGGCCGGCATAGGAGGGAAAGTATACTGCGCTTCCAGCGGCCCGGAAACCACCGCCGGCTGCCGGCCGGATTCCAGCCACCGTGACAAACAGCCTACAGACCCGGACGGCCGCATCCGGTATGATGCCCCTGATCGACCCTGGGACGATTTCCATGACCGGCAACCGCTATCTCCTGGCCATTTTCGGGCTTTTCCTTCTCATGATCGGACCCCTGGCGGCGCTGACCGTGCGCGGCGCGGCAGCCGCCCGGCCGTCCGGCGTCATGGTGACGACGACGGCCTCGGCCACTCCGGAGGTGACTCCTTCGGCCACGGTCGATCCGGCGGCGACGCCGACCCTGCCGCCGGCCGCCTACCTGCCGTCGATCCTGCGCGATCCCACGCCGACGCCAACCATCACGCCCAGCCCCACCCCGGGAGGGATTCCTCCCGACAATCTGGCCTACGAACAGGCGATTTTCGCCATGATCAATGAACAGCGGCAGGCCAATGCCCTGCCCCTGCTTTCCCTGGACGGCCGGCTGACCCAGTCCGCCCGCCGGCATGCGCGCGACATGGCCGACAACAACCAGCTGAGCCACACGGGCAGCGATGGGTCAACCGCCGGCCAGCGCATCCAGGAAGCCGGCTACAGCTATTCCTGGTACGGGGAAAATATCGGGTGGGGCTTCACCTCGCCGGCGAGTATGATGGCCTGGTGGCTGAACAGCCCCCCTCATCGGGCCAATATTCTGCACTCCCAGTTCATGGATGTGGGGGTCGCCTACGGCTACAACGCCGCCAGCCCCTACCGGCATCATTGGGTCCTCAATTTCGGCCGTCCGGCCTCCGTTGACGCGCCGGATGCCACCCTCCTCATCTGCATCGACAGCACCGGCCCCCTCACCAACGGCGGCAGTGCCCTCCGCCTTTCACCCACCTGCGCCCTGCCCTAACTCCCTACTCCCAACCCCCGTTCAGGCCTCGCGCCCCATCAGCTGTTCCAGCGCCTTGATCAGCGCGTGATTTCCCTCGTGGCCGAGTCCGCGGGTCTGCAGCGAGCGGTAGAGCTGAAATATCAGGCTGGTGCCGGGAACCGGCACGCCGAGATGATCGGCCGCCTCGAGCACGAGGCGCAGGTCTTTCTGCTGCAGGTCGATCGTAAACCCGGGCCGCCAATCGCGGCGGGCCACCTGCGGTCCGCGGTTGGTCAGCGTCCAGCTGCCGGCCGCGCCGCCCGAGACGGCCGCCAGGGTCTTTGCGAGGTCGAGCCCGCTGGCCTCGGCAAACAGGAGTGCCTCGCCCAGCGACTGCATCGCCCCCACCACCAGAATCTGGTTGACCAGCTTGACCGCCTGCCCGGCCCCCTGCGGACCGACGTGGGTGATCGTCTGGCCCATCGCCTCCAGGTAGGGTTGGGCGCGTTCGACCTGCGCGGCCTCACCGCCGATCATGATGCTCAGAGTGCCGTTAGCCGCCCCTTCACTGCCGCCGCTGATCGGGGCGTCGAGCATGTGGGCACCGCGCTCCTGCAGCGCGGCCGCTATCTCCCGGGTCGCCTGAGGGCTGATCGTGCTGTGATCGACCACCAGGGCGCCGGATTGGACCCCGTGAATCACCCCCTGCGCCCCCAGGATGACCGCCTCGACATCCGGGGTATCGCTGACACAGATAAAAGTGATGTCGCTCTGCGCCGCCACCTCCTGGGGAGAGGCGGCCGGCCGCGCTCCGGCGGCCACCAGCGGCTCCATCCGGCCGGGCGTGCGGTTCCAGACGCAGAGGTCAACCCCCTTCTTCACTAAGTTGCGGGCCATGGCCTGTCCCATTATTCCCAGCCCGATAAATCCCAGGCGGTCGCTCATGGTGGTGATTGCCTCCGTGTGGATAGTCCGTGTGCCGTCTTCAGTGGTTGACAGCCGGTGAACCGGGGTCCGGTTACCAATGACAGAATACCGATTCCTGCTGACTGTTT
>JBFFZG010000474.1:0-3073 GCA_041568735.1 Promineifilaceae bacterium (SeqCode) | reverse complement strand
GGCTCAGGGAGTCGCCGTTAGGCGTTCCACCTGAAATGATCGGGACTCGCGTCGACCAGGCAGCGCCTCCGTTTTTCGAGACGGAATAGTAGGCGTCTTTCTTATTCTTATTGGTCGACCAGCTGTTGTAGACGACCATGACCTCGCCGCTGCTGGTGGAACGGGCGATCGCCGGGGACTGACCCTTGCGGCCGGTGCCGGTCAATTTGGTTCCGGCCGGCGAGGCGGTTTCCCCGGCGGCCTCCCGAGATGTCGCGGCATAACCACCGGCGGAAATCAGGAGGATGGCCAGCCAGACCAGCAGTCCGATCGGTCGTCTGAATGCCTGGAATGAGTTCATCAAAATCGCAATCCTCGACTTAGTTATACGGGCAGCCCGTGCTGTCCGGCAGCAGGTAGATATTGGCGAAATAATTGGGCGGCACGATGGGCGACAGCCGGCCGACCCGCCATTCCCCGTCGATGAGGAAGCAGCCGATGACCTTGTAGTAATCGCCGCCGCTGACCGGCGGCGCGGCCGGGAACTGGTAGAAGCCGTTCCGCAGGTCGCTCGCCGTCCGGGCGACCAGCGTTTCCGTCGGACCCGAGGTCTGCACCTTAACCAGGAATACGCTGGCCCGTCCCTGCGGCACCCAGCGCGACACCAGGGTGCGCACCAGGCCGCTGATCTCCGATCCGCCGCCGCTGGCCGGTGTCGCAGTCGGCGTCGGGGTCGCCCCCGGTGTCACCATCACCGTGGCCATCGCGGATACGTTGTTCTCCTCGTTGTCTTCCTGGATCTGCAGGACCGAATCGACCATGGCGTAGACCGTCCGCGGGGCGGTGCTGCTGCCAGCAAAGCCGGAGTAGGAGGTAATCGTAATGACGCGGGAGCTTTTGGCTTTCAAGCCGCTCAGCGCCGTGTAGCCGGAGCTGTAGCCCGTGTCAATACCGGTGGTTTTTACCTGGGCCGGCGGTGGATCGAAATAGAGATCGATAAAGAAAAGGTTGCTGACATCGATGTCGCCGGTGTTGCTGATCTGAACCGTGTACGAAACCGGCTTGTAGCCGATGATCGGCGGCGGGCTGCCCAGGATCGGGCTGCCCACGACGATCAGGTCGGCCGGGCTCGGCGTTTTCGTCGGCGGAACCGGGGTCGGGGTCGCCGTCACATTCGGACACGGCAGCAGCAGGTTGGCCGTCGAGGTCGAGCTCGTGGACTGCGCCTTCACCACCTGGGTGCCGTTGTTCACATTATTGATAATCCAGGTCTGCTGAAAGGATCCGCCGTGGCCCGCCGGGATCGTCGCCTGAATCTGGTTGTTCCAGAAGAGCAGGATCGGCTCGGAATTGGGCCAGTTGAAGCCCCGCACGACGATCTGGACCGACGGGCCAAACGTGCAGCCCTTATCGAGGAAGACGGTGGCCCCGGTCGGGGTCGGCGTAAAGGTCGTGGACGGGGTCGGAGTCGGCGTGTTGGTCGGGATCGGCGTATTGGTCGGCCGCGGCGTATTGGTCGGCGTTCCCTGGAGCACCGTTGTGACGGCGAACGAGCCGTCCGAGCTCTGGGCGGCGATCACCCGGCCTTGAACCAGGGGGGAGGTCAGCGGCACGTTGACGAAGCCCTCACAGGCGTGGCCGTCGAAGGGGCCGGCCATGTTGGCGGTTCCGATTTTCTGGCCGCCGGCCGAAATGTCGAAGATTTCGATGGTCGTGTTGAGGTCGCCGGTCACCGGGATGAAAAGACCCCCGTCAACCAGGTTCCCTTCGATTTGAATATTGCAGCGAATCGGGGTGGGCGTGTTGGTGGGTGTGGCGGTCTTGGTCGGCGTTGGGGAAGGTCCGGGCGTGGCGGTGGCGGTCGAGGTGGGCGTCGGTGAATTCGTCGGCGTCGGCGAAGGACCGGCCGTCGGAATCGGCGGAATGGCCGGGGCCACGCTCTGGCCAACCGTGATGGCTCCGGTCTGGCCGAACAGCTCGTTATTCTGGATCACCTGCCCGTAAACCGGTACATTTTCGACGATGCCGCCCAGGATCGGCGTGATGATGGGCACATTGTAAACGACGCGGACGGCCATCGGCTGGCCGGGAATGCCGGCAAAATTGTCCTGGAGCTCACCGAAATCATTGATGCCGTAAATCTCGACAAAAACGGCGAAGTCATCTTCGTAAGTCCGGCCGGGCTTTTTATTGAGCGGGAGGCCGGCCAGCCCCTCGTAGACGATGTCCTGGATGCTGGCCACGCGGGGATCGGTGCAGGGGGGATTGTCACTTAAACAGGCGGCCTCGAACTGGCCGGTCGAGGCATAGCGTGCTCCGGCCCGGGCCGCGCTCTGCACGGAAATCCAGGCCCAGAGAACGCGACCCATTTCGATGACCACGAAAAACAAAAGAAGCAGAACAATGGCAATGATCGCGAATTCCACGAGCGCCTGCCCTGTCTGCTTTTGCTGGAGTCGTTTTTTTAGATTTACCCTCATACCCATATCTCCACGCCATCCGCGGGGGATTTTGCCGATTTTTTTATTTACAAATGGCCAGGATTACACGCATCCACTTCCTGGACAGACTTTCCCCACCCGTGCAGTATAAACCCGCCACTTTTTAACGGGCAATCCTGCTTTGGTCACCTATGCACCAGAAAAAGGGGGAGTGCGGTATGCTGTGCCGGCAACAAGCCTGACGTGTTTAGCTAGCTATAAAGAAGTGTACCGGCAACAATTAGGCCCACATGTTAAATGCTTAACATGGCTTTGCGGGGGAAAATAGGTATTTAGTCCGCCATTACGGGGTCCATGACCTGCCGTTTCTCCTGGTGGACAACCGCGGCGGCGACGAAGGACTTGAAAAGGGGATGGGGTCGATTTGGCCGACTTTTGAATTCCGGATGGAACTGGCTGCCAACCATGAAGGGGTGGTCCTCGAGTTCGGCGATCTCGACCAGGCGGCCATCCGGGGAGAGACCGGAGTAGACGAGACCGTGCTCGCCGAGAAGATCGCGATAGGCGTTGTTGAACTCCCAGCGGTGGCGATGGCGCTCGTAGACGACCTCTTCGCCGTAGGCGGAGGCGGCCGCCGTACCGGGGATGAGGTG
>JBFFZG010000473.1:0-3092 GCA_041568735.1 Promineifilaceae bacterium (SeqCode) | reverse complement strand
GGATGGGTTGGGCCGCGGGAAGGATTGATGGTGTCTTGTCAACCAGGGGTGAATTTGCTACGGTTACGGTGAGCAAGAGCCGGATCGGGGAGCGAGGGTCGGTGGGCGGCCGTTAGAACTTGAGTTGGCGAGGGATGAATGGCAGAGAAACCTGGGAAGACGAAAATCCGGTGGACCTGGATCTCGATCGGCTGCGCCGGGGTCGGGATCTCTCTCGCCCTCTGCCTGTTGGTTATTCTTACGCTCGAGAGGCAAGGTTCCAGAACCGTGGAAGCGACACCGGCTCGAACCGCGGCCGCGATTATCGTGAACCCTACCCCCCCATCCCTTGGAACAGCCTCACCGATCAACCCCACCCTCCCGGTGCCCTCCGGGAACGGCGATGGAGAATCCTCGGTGGAAACCACCGAAGGGGAGGCCATCGCCATGGTCAACCTCGAGACGACCATCAACGAACAGGGACTGCTGGTGCGCACCGGACTGCTCGAGGTCTATCAGAAGGTCGGGCTGGGCACGGTCAGCCTGGCCGTGCCGTTCACGATGACCCTCGACCAGGATGAAACGGTCCGCCTGACCATTGCTCCCGGAGCGGTGCTCGCCGAGCTGGCGCGGGTGGAAGTGCCGTCGGAAGCCGGGGGCGGCGAAGAGCTCGGCTACGAGCTGCCGCGGGAATACGGGGAGATCGCCCTCTACCCGACAATGCTGGCCGAACTGCGCGGCAGCGGCTTCGACATCAGCCCGCCCGGCGCCCAGAAAAAAGCCCTCAACAGCGAGCGGGCCATCACCTGGGAATGGGTCGTCACCCCGCGGGAGACCGGCCGCAAAAAGCTGCTGCTGGAGATCGCCGTGCCGACCTGGGACGCGGCCCGTGAGCAGGAAATTCCGATGTCGCTCAAAAATATTTCGGCCGACGTGGAGGTCATCGGCGGGGCAAGCCGGGCGGCCGCCCCGGTGGAAACCGTCGCCGTCGTTCCCGATCCATCCGGAAATTCTCCCTGGCTGATCGTGGGCGCGGCCGTTGGGCTGGCCGTCCTCGTGGGTACCGGAGGCTTCTTCTTCTACAGGCGCCGCCTGGCGCTGCCCGGGGAGCCGTCCCTGCCCGGGCTGTTCGAGGACCGCGCCGCCTACGCCCGCATCCGCCAGCAGCTGGTCACCCACTGCAGTGAATCGGAAATTCAGGCCTTCGCCTTCGATCTCGGCTTCGACTACGAAAATCTCGGCGGAGACAACAAAATCAAAAAAATCATCGCCCTCCTTTCCGAACTGGACCGGGCCAACCGAATGACGGAGCTGGTCGACCTGGTCCGCAGGCAGCGGCCCGACGTCGAATGGCCGGACATCGTCGAAGGGTAGCCGGGGAGCCAGGCGGCACAGACGGGAGTCTGTTGAACAGGGGAGGCGATGGGCAGGAATCAACAGGAAGGAACCCCATGACGCAGCCATACACCACGTTTGAAAACCTGGCCGGCCTGGCCGAGGCCATTCAGCCGGACAGCATCATCAGCCGGACGTTTTTTCGAGATGATCAAATGAAAGCGATTCTGTTTGGCTTTGATGCCGGGCAGGAGCTCTCCGAGCACACGGCCAGCCAGCCGGCGGTCATCCAGATCGTCAGCGGCCGGGCGGCTGTCACCCTGGGCGACGACGCCTTCGAAGCCGATGCCGGCTTCTGGGCCCACATGCCCCCCCATTTAAAGCACAGCATCACGGCCCGGACCCCGGTGGTCATGCTGCTGCTCATGCTGGGGGGCTAGATGGCTTCCCTGCAGAGAATTGGGCCGGCCCGCCTGCTGCCGCGGGTCATCCTGGCCGCCGTCGTCGGGACGACCCTGCTGGCCGGGCTGGGGTCGGGATTGACCCGGCTGGGCTGGCGCATGGACTCGTTCAGCGCCGGGCTGGCGGCCGTGCACGGGCCGCTGATGATCGCCGGCTTTTTGGGGACGGTGATTTCGCTCGAGCGAGCGGTCGCCCTGGCCGGCCGCTATCCCTGGAGCCTGGTCGTGCCGCTGGTCAATGCGGCCGGCGCGGCAGCCCTGCTGTTCTTTCCCGCAGACTGGACCCCGAGGATCCTGCTGGCGGCCGGCAGCTTCGGCCTGGTGGTGCTCTTCGCCTTCATGCTGCGGCTCCATCCGACACGGGACGTGGGGATCATGGCCCTGGGGGCGCTGGCCTGGCTGGCCGGCAGTCTCCTGTGGCTGGCCGGCTGGCCGCTCTACCAGGTGGTCCACTGGTGGACCGCCTTCCTGCTTCTGACGATCGTCGGAGAGCGGCTGGAGCTGTCGCGCGTGCGCCGGTTGTCCCTTGTGAGCCAGCGGCTGCTGGTGGCGGCCGTGGCCGTTTACGCCGCCGGGGTCCTGCTGACCCTGATCGACCTCGGCGCCGGGATCCGGCTGCTGGGGGTGGGGGCGCTTGTCATGGCCGGCTGGCTGCTGCGGTACGACATCGCCGGCCGCACGATCCGGCAGGCGGGGCTGCCCCGCTTCATCGCCGCCTGCCTGCTGCCGGGCTACGTCTGGCTGGGGGTGGGCGGGGGGCTGGCTCTCTGGTTTGGCCCGGTGGCGGCCGGCCCGCCCTACGAGGCGATCCTGCACGCCTTTTTGCTCGGCTTCGTCTTTTCGATGATTTTCGGCCACGCGCCGATCATCCTGCCGGCGCTGACCGGGCTGCGGCTCGATTTTCACCCGATTTTTTACGCCCATCTCGCCCTGCTGCACGCCAGCCTGGCCGTCCGTCTCTACGGCGATCTCGTTTTCGATTTCACCGCCCGCCGCTGGGGCGGGCTGTTCAACGGGGTGGCCATCATCGTTTTTCTGGCCGTGACAGTCGGTACGGTGGTGCGTTCGAATAAGAGACCTGGTTAACAAAAAGTGGGGAGCACCTCGAGGTGCTCCCCACCTGCCCGCGGCCCGACTCCGGCCGCCAACCACCCATCCCGAACCCGTCGAGGGATCGGCCCCCGCGGCCGTCGCCCAACCACGCAGATCAAGGGAGATATGCGATCAGCCCCGTTCCCCGTTCCCTGTTCCCCCCTTTCGGCCCATGATCGCCCGTCAGCCGTGCATCCCGAGCCTGTCGAGGGATCTTCCACCATC
>JBFFZG010000472.1:0-3093 GCA_041568735.1 Promineifilaceae bacterium (SeqCode) | reverse complement strand
CGACGTGCGGCATGACCCGGAGGCGCTGCGCCAGGTACTGGCCGGGGAGGATCTGACCCCTTACCTGGGGGCGATCACGACCGACCAGCTGGTCAATTTGCTGTTCTGAGGGGCGGAAAATGGCCGATCAACCGCGCAGGCAACAGTTCTGGGCCGGCGTCCGGGCCGAGATGCCCATTGTCGTCGGGGTCCTGCCCTTCGGCCTGATTTTCGGTGTGGTGGCGACCAGCGCCGGCCTGCCCCCGCTGATCGCCTGGAGCACCTCGTCGATCGTCTTCGCCGGGTCGGCCCAGTTCATCGCCGTGCCGCTCCTGGCCCAGGGGGCGCCGGCGCTCATCCTGGTGCTGACCACCCTGATCGTCAATCTGCGCCACCTGCTCTACAGCGCCGCCCTGGCCCCGTACGCCCGCCCGCTGTCGGGCGGCTGGAAGGCGCTCCTGGCCTATCTGCTTACCGACGAGGCTTTTGCCCCGACCATTATTCACTACCAGGACGGCCGCCCGGCCGATTTCAAGCACTGGTTCTGGCTCGGAGCGGGGCTTTCCCTCTGGCTGAACTGGCAGATCTCGACCGCTATCGGCATTTTCCTGGGGGCGCAGCTGCCGGCCAACCTGGGGCTGGAATTCACACTGGCCCTGACCTTCATTGGCATCATCATTCCCACCCTGACCCGCCGGCCGGCTGTCGGCGCCTTCGTGTCGGCCGGCGCGGTGGCCGTCGCCACCACGGGCCTGCCGTACCGACTCAACCTGATGGTGGCCGCCTTCACCGGCATCGCCGTAGGCCTTCTTCTCGAAGAAATGGACCGGCGCCGGACTGCGGCCGGCCGGTTTGCCGGCCGGCTCGCCGCGGGCGGTCGGGCCGGTGAGTATGGCGAGGAGGTCCGATGACCCCATCCATCATGCTGCTCACGATCGCCGCCATGGGGCTCGTCACCTTCGCCCTCCGGCTCAGCCTCATCCTGCTGGCCGGCCGGATCCAGATTCCGGTGCTGATCCGCCGCGCGCTCGCCTTCGTGCCGCCGGCCGTTTTCGCCGCCATCATCTTCCCCGACATGCTGCGGCCGGCCGGGATGCTCGATCTCTCCTGGGAAAATCCCTTTCTGTTTTCTGGATTGACCGCCATCCTGACCGCTTACTGGAGCAAGAACGTGGTCCTGACGATGGTGGCCGGCATGCTGGCCCTCTGGCTGGTCCGCTGGCTGGTCGGGTAGCCGACAGGAGGTGTTATGAAGCCGCAGCTGGCCGGCCGGGTCGCCGAGCTCTGGCGCTATCCGGTCAAATCAATGCAGGGGGAAGCGGTCCCCGAAGCCGATCTCTACTGGTATGGGCTCGACGGCGACAGGCGCTACGCCTTTCTCCAGGGGGATAATCCGTCCGGATTTCCCTGGCTGACCGGCCGGGAGCTGCCAGACCAGGTCCGCTACCGGCCGGCCTGGGTCGATCCCGCCCGGCCGCTCGACTCGCCGGTGCGCGTCCAGACGCCGTCCGGCCGGGAGCTGGCGGTGACCGATTCGGCGCTGGCGGCCGCTCTTTCCGCCGCCTGGGGGGGCCGGGAGGTGAAGCTCATCCAGCTCAATCGGGGGGCAACCGACACCGGCGCCGTTTCGCTCATCGGCCGGGCGACCCTGCGCCGCATCGAAGCGCTGGCCGGCCGCCCGGTTGACCGGCGCCGCTTTCGCCAGAATCTCATCGTCGAAGTCGCCGGGGCGACCCCCTTCGCCGAGGATTCCTGGCTCGGCCGCACCCTGTTTATCGGGCCCGATCCGGCTGCCCCGGCCGCCGTCCTGGCCGCCATCCGCCCGATCGAACGCTGCCAGATGGTGAATATCGACCCGGACACCGGGGTCCGGTCGGCCGAGATCCTGCGGGCGGTCAACCGGAGCCGGGACAACTGCGCCGGCATCTACCTCTGGCCGCTGCAGCCCGGCCGGCTGCGGGTGGGGGACCCCATCTGGCTCGTTTGAGCTGCGGAACCGGGCTGGGAAGTCGTCTGGATCAGATCCTGACCTATGCCGGCGGGGCAAAACTCCCGCATTGTGCCAGACGATTGCACCCGCTGCCGCGCTGGGTCGAAGCCCGGATAGAAATCCGGGGGCAGGTGGCCCAGAACCTGATAAATAAAAAGAAGAGGCTCCCCCAATTTCCGGCCGCAGCTTGAAGGGCGGCCGGGGAAAAATTACAATGGGAGGGAACAGGCCATGGACATTTACGACGCCAACCGGCTGATTGAACTCACGGCGGCCTCCAGCAGCCGCTACCGCGAATTCCTGCGCACGATCGATCTGAGCGCCGGCCTATACTCCCTGCCGGCCGGCAGCCGGGACGAACAGCAGCCCCACACCGAGGACGAAATCTACATCGTCCTGAGCGGGGTCGGGCAGGTGCACGTCGCCGGGGAGGACGCGCCCGTCGGCTCCGGCGCCGTCATTTTTGTCCCGGCCCACGCCGTCCACTATTTCCACGACATCGCGGAAACGCTCCACCTGCTCGTCCTGTTCGCCCCGGCCGAGGGGACCCGCCAGCAGCCAGTCCGTGAGGACCGCCATGGGCGCTACGAGATGAGTACGGACCGCTCCCGGCTGGACGTCGATCTGATTCACTCCTACCTGAGCGAGGAGGCTTACTGGTCGCGGGGGATCAGCCGCGAGCGGGTCGAGCGGTCGATCGCCGGCGCGCTCTGCTTTGGAATCTACCAGGAGTCCAACCAGGTCGCCTTCGGCCGGGTCATCACCGACTACGCCACCTTCGCCTACATTTCCGACCTCTTCGTCCTGCCGGAGCACCGCGAGCGAGGGCTGGCCCATTGGCTCGTCTCGGCCATGCTGGCCCATCCCGACTGCCAGGGGCTCCGCAAATGGGTGCTCCACACCCGGGATGCCCATCCCCTCTACCGGCAGCACGGTTTTTCGACCTTTGACCAGGTGCCATCCTACATGGAGTTCCGGCCATGAAAAATCTGGTCTATGGACTGCTGGGCGAAAGCCCGATCGATCATCTCTGGGTGGCGATGGCCGACTGCGGCCTCGTGGCCGTGACCTTCCGCGGGGAAGAGGGGGCTTTCCGGGATTACGTCCAGCGGCTGGCCGGCCTG